>NZ_CP040244.1:1914949-2216599 GCF_005517195.1 Streptomyces vilmorinianum
TGGACGCTGTTCGTGGGCTTCCACGGCACGTTCCTGGTGCAGCACTGGCTCGGTGCCGAGGGCATGCCGCGTCGTTACGCGGACTACCTGGAGGCCGACGGCTTCACCCTGCTGAACACGATCTCGACGATCTCCTCCTTCCTGCTCGGCCTGTCGATGCTGCCGTTCTTCTACAACGTATGGAAGACCGCCAAGTACGGCAAGAAGATCGAGGTCGACGACCCGTGGGGCTACGGCCGTTCGCTGGAGTGGGCGACGTCCTGCCCGCCGCCGCGGCACAACTTCCTCACCCTGCCCCGGATCCGTTCCGAATCCCCGGCGTTCGACCTGCACCACCCTGAGATCGCCGCTCTCGACCAGCTCGAGAACAAGCCTCACGAGGTGGCTGCCCTCTCCGGTGGCAAGGAGGCCGGCAAGTGAAGATCCAGGGCAAGATGTTCATCTGGCTGAGCGTCTTCATCCTCGCCATGGCGATCCTCTATGGCGTGTGGTCGAAGGAGCCGGTCGGTACGACGGCGCTCTTCCTGGCCTTCGGCCTCGCCATCATGATCGGCTACTACCTGGCCTTCACGGCCCGGCGAGTGGACGCCATGGCGCAGGACGACAAGGAGGCCGACGTCGCGGACGAGGCCGGCGAGCTGGGCTTCTTCGCCCCGCACAGCTGGCAGCCGCTCTCGCTGGCCCTCGGTGGCGCTCTCGCCTTCCTCGGTGTCGCGATGGGCTGGTGGATCCTGTACTTCTCGGCTCCGCTGATCCTGGTCGGCATCTTCGGCTGGGTGTTCGAGTTCTACCGCGGTGAGAACCAGAACCAGTAGCAGGACCCGGCAGGACCCGCAGGACCCGCAGGACCCCGAGGGGCCCGGACGCTTCGTCACCGAAGTGCCCGGGCCCCTCTTTTGCAGCACTCGGCGCGCTGGCTCCGAGGAATGTTCTTACGGTGATGTCATGAACGACACGCCGCGCATTCGGACTGTTCCGATCTGCACTCTTCTGGCCCTCACCGTCACCGCCGGCGCCACCGCCTGCGCGGGCTCCCAGGGCCATCCGCTGTCGGCGAGGCCGTACGACGCGGAGCGGCAGATCTCCTTCAACGCTCCCGAGGACGGCAAGAAGGCCGACCCGGACAAGGCGCTGGAAATCACGGCCAAGGGCACGGACGGCCGCATCACCGACGTGACGGCCGTCGACGCGACCGGGCACCACCTGGCGGGCGAACTCACCGCGGACGGCCAGCGGTGGCGTTCCACGGGCTCTCTGACGGCCGGCGGCCGCTACACGGTCAAGGTGGCCACGGAGGACGAGGACGGCGCTCCCGGCACCCGTACGTTCACGTTCGAGACGGCCCCGGCCAAACGGGCCCTGACCGTGAAGTTCGGCCCGGAGGCGGGCAAGTACGGCGTCGGACAGCCCATCACGGCCGACCTCAGCCTCCCCGTCAAGGACCGGGCGGCCAGGGCGGTGGTCGAACGGGCCCTGAAGGTGCGCTCCACGCCGTCGGTGGAGGGCGGCTGGCACTGGGTGGACGACAAGAAACTGCACTTCCGTCCGAAGGAGTACTGGCCCGCCGGGGCGGCGATCACGGTCACGGGCAACCTCGCGGGCGTCAAGGTCGGCGACAAGCTCTACGGCGGCGAGTCGAAGCCGCTGAAGCTGACGATCGGCGACCGGATCGAGGCGATCGCGGACGCGGGCTCGTACTCCATGACCGTGCGGCGCAACGGAAAGGTGATCAAGACCATTCCGGTGACCACCGGGAAACCGGGCTTCTCCACCCGTAACGGGATCAAAGTCATCCTCGGCAAGGAGTACTTCGTCCGGATGCGGGGCACCAGCGTGGGCATCGCGGCGGGCAGCGCGGAATCGTACGACCTGCCCGTCTACTACGCGACCCGCGTCACCTGGAGTGGTGAATACGTCCACGCCGCGCCCTGGTCCGTCGGCTCACAGGGCGTGGCGAACGTCAGTCACGGCTGTGTCGGCATGTCGACAGGGAACGCGGCCTGGTTCTTCGAGACCGTCCGCCCCGGCGACATCGTGAAGACCGTCAACAGCTACGGCGACACAATGGACACGTTCGGCAACGGCTTCGGCGACTGGAACATGCCCTGGGACAAGTGGCGCAAGGGCAGCGCCCTGGTGACCGACACCAAGAGCGCCGCCCACGAGCCGAACCCGAACCGGCTCAGGCCCTCAATTTGAGGGCTCGGTGCACCTCCGGGGCGCTCAGCCAGGCGCTTGTCAGGCGTCCACGGCGAGGCGCTTGCGCAGCAAGGACGCCAGGGACGCCGTGAACTCGACCGGTTCCACCGGAAGGGTGACCGCGGCGTCCGCGCGGCTCCAGGTGGCCAGCCAGGCGTCCTGCGGGCGGCCGATCAGGATCAGTACGGGCGGGCAGCGGAAGACCTCGTCCTTGATCTGGCGGCACACGCCCATCCCGCCCGCCGGCACCGCCTCGCCGTCCAGGACGCACGCGTCGACGCCGCCCTCGTCCAGCCGCTTCAGCAGGGCCGGGAGTGTCGCGCATTCGATGAACTCGACCGGGGGAACGTCGGCCGCTGGCCTGCGCCCCGCAGCCAGCCGCACCTGTTCCCGCGTGTTCGCGTCGTCGCTGTAGACCAGGACCGTGGCGCTCGACTGCATCGTTCCTCCGTGAAGGTCATCAACCGATGCGGCGGATGCTACTCCGTCCCACACCCCGTCAACACCGGTTCGACACCGGCTGGGAGGCCGCATCGATGGGCCGTTCGGCTTGGCCACAGGCCCCTGACACTCCGAACGGCACCCCCCGGAGTGAGGGCGGGATAAGCGACCGACATAATGTCGGTCGTGGCGACAGTAACGACAGTAGAAACCGGGCACGCGCACCCGTCGGTCAATCGACCGAACCTCACCAGCGTCGGAACCATCATCTGGTTGAGTTCCGAGCTGATGTTCTTCGCGGCCCTCTTCGCGATGTACTTCACCCTGCGATCGGTGACGGGTGCCGAATTCTGGGCGGAACAGGCCGAGGCCCTGAACTTCCCGTTCTCGGCCACCAACACCACGATCCTGGTGCTCTCCTCCCTCACCTGCCAGCTCGGCGTCTTCGCCGCGGAGCGGGGCGATGTGAAGAAGCTCCGGACGTGGTTCATCATCACGTTCGTGATGGGTGCGATCTTCATCGGCGGCCAGGTCTTCGAGTACACCGAGCTGGTCAAGCACGAGGGTCTCTCGCTCTCGTCGGACCCGTACGGCTCCGTGTTCTACCTGACCACCGGCTTCCACGGCCTGCACGTGACGGGCGGTCTCATCGCCTTCCTGCTGGTCCTGGGCCGGACGTACGCCGCCAAGAGGTTCACTCACGAGCAGGCAACCGCCGCCATCGTCGTGTCCTACTACTGGCACTTCGTCGATGTCGTCTGGATCGGCCTCTTCGCCACGATCTACATGATCAAGTAATCGGGGCGCCCGCTCGGCGAACCGAGACATCCAGCAAGCATCGACGCAGAAGATCCTGACACCGGGGTAATCCGTGAAAAAGCTCTCCGTACGACGACGCCATCCGCTGGCGGCGGTCGTCGTCCTCCTTCTCGCGCTGGCGGCCACTGGGGGGCTGTACGCCGCGTTCGCACCCGCGGGCACGGCGAAGGCCGAAGAATCCGCCCAGTCCCTCGCCATCGAGGAGGGCCAGAAGCTCTACGCCGTCGGCTGCGCCAGCTGCCACGGAACCGGCGGTCAGGGCACCTCTGACGGCCCGTCCCTCGTGGGCGTCGGTTCGGCGGCCGTGGACTTCCAGGTCGGCACCGGCCGTATGCCGGCCCAGCAGCCGGGCGCCCAGGTGCCGAAGAAGAAGGTCATCTACTCGCAGGCTCAGATCGACCAGCTTGCGGCGTACGTCGCCTCCCTCGGTGCCGGTCCGATCACGCCGAAGGAGGGCCAGTACAGCCCCGACGGCGCCAACATCGGCCGCGGTGGCGAACTGTTCCGCAACAACTGCGCCCAGTGCCACAACTTCACCGGTGAGGGCGGCGCGCTGACGCACGGCAAGTACGCCCCGAACCTCGAAGGCGTGAGCCCCAAGCACCTGTACGAGGCCATGCTGACCGGCCCGCAGAACATGCCCTCCTTCCCGGACACGACGATGCCCGAGAAGGAGAAGAAGGACATCATCGCGTACGTCCAGGCCGTCAACAGCGACAAGGCCGACAACCCCGGCGGGTTCAAGCTCGGTGGCCTCGGCCCGGTCAGCGAGGGTCTGTTCGCATGGGTCTTCGGCCTGGGTGCGCTGATCGCAGTTGCCGTCTGGGTCGCGGCCCACACCGCTAAGGCCAAGAAGTCATGAGTAGCCAAGAGATTCCAGAAGAGAACCTGCCCGTAGAGCAGGCCACCGCGCACGGCGCGGTGAAGGTCGCCGAAGACCCGTTCGCCGACCCGGGCCTTCCGCCCCACAAGCCGCGTATCCAGGACATCGACGAGCGGGCCGCCAGGCGGTCCGAGCGTGCGGTCGCCTTCATGTTCACGCTGTCGATGCTGGCCACCGTCGGCTTCATCGCCTCGTACGTGATCTTCCCCGTGGACAAGATCGTGTACATCTGGCCGTTCGGCCGGGTGAGCGCGCTCAACTTCTCGCTGGGTCTGACCCTCGGTGCCGCGCTCTTCTTCATCGGCGCGGGTGCGGTCCACTGGGCCCGCACCCTGATGTCCGATGTCGAGATCGCCGACGAGCGTCACCCGATCGAGGCCTCCCCGGAGACCAAGGCGAAGGTCATGTCGGACTTCGCGGCCGGTGCCGCCGAGTCGGGCTTCGGCCGCCGCAAGCTGATCCGCAACACGATGTTCGGCGCGCTGTCGCTCGTACCGCTCTCCGGTCTCGTGCTGCTTCGTGACATGGGCCCGCTGCCCGAGAAGAAGCTCCGCTCCACCATGTGGGCCGAGGGCAAGCAGCTCATCAACATGAACACGCACGAGCCGCTGCGTCCCGAGGACGTCGCCGTCGGTTCGCTGACGTTCGCGATGCCCGAGGGCCTCTCGGAGCACGACCACGACTTCCAGGTCCAGATCGCCAAGGCCGCCCTGATGATCGTCCGTATCCAGCCGGACGACATCAAGGACAAGCGCGAGCTCGAGTGGTCGCACGAGGGCATCGTCGCCTTCTCGAAGATCTGCACCCACGTGGGCTGCCCGATCTCCCTGTACGAGCAGCAGACGCACCACGTGCTCTGCCCGTGCCACCAGTCCACCTTCGACCTCTCCGACGGCGCCCGCGTCATCTTCGGCCCGGCCGGTCACGCCCTCCCGCAGCTGCGGATCGGCGTGAACGACAAGGGCTTCCTCGAGGCGCTCGGCGACTTCGACGAGCCCGTCGGCCCTGCCTTCTGGGAGCGCGGATGAGCACTGTGACCGATACGAAGAAGAAGGCACCCGCCGGCGAGCGGGTGGCCGACTGGGCCGACGGCCGCCTGGGGATCTACTCCCTGGCCAAGGCCAACATGCGCAAGATCTTCCCGGACCACTGGTCCTTCATGCTGGGTGAGGTCGCGCTCTACAGCTTCATCGTCATCATCCTCACGGGTGTGTACCTGACGCTGTTCTTCCACCCGTCGATGAACGAGGTGGAGTACCACGGCAGCTACGTCCCGCTCCAGGGACAGCTGATGTCCGAGGCGTTCAACTCGACCATGCGCATCTCCTTCGATGTGCGCGGTGGTCTGCTCATCCGGCAGATCCACCACTGGGGCGCGCTGATCTTCCTCGCGGCGATGTTCGTGCACATGATGCGCGTGTTCTTCACGGGCGCGTTCCGCAAGCCGCGTGAGATCAACTGGCTGTTCGGCTTCCTGCTGTTCTTCCTGGGCATGTTCACCGGCTTCACCGGTTACTCGCTCCCGGACGACCTGCTCTCCGGCACCGGTGTCCGCTTCATGCAGGGCGCGATCCTGTCCGTGCCGATCGTCGGCACGTACCTGTCGATGTTCCTGTTCGGCGGCGAGTTCCCCGGCGGCGACTTCGTGGCCCGGTTCTACTCGGCCCACGTCCTGCTGCTGCCCGGCATCATGCTCGGCCTGGTGGTCGCCCACCTGATCCTGGTCTTCTACCACAAGCACACGCACTACGAAGGGCCGGGCCGCACCAACAAGAACGTCGTCGGCATGCCGCTGCTGCCGGTCTACATGGCCAAGGCCGGAGGCTTCTTCTTCCTGGTCTTCGGTGTCATCGCGGTCATCTCGGCGGTCGCCTCGATCAACCCGATCTGGGCGCTCGGCCCGTACCGTCCGGACCAGGTGTCCACCGGCGCGCAGCCCGACTGGTACATGGGCTTCTCCGAAGGCCTGATCCGTGTCATGCCCGGCTGGGAGATCAACCTCTGGGGCCACACGCTGGTCCTCGGCGTCTTCATCCCGCTGATGATCTTCCCGCTGGTCCTGGTCGCGATCGCGGTCTACCCGTTCATCGAGTCCTGGATCACCGGGGACAAGCGCGAGCACCACATCGCGCAGCGTCCGCGCAACGCCCCGACCCGGACGGCGTTCGGCGTCGCCTGGATCACGGCGTACATGGTGTTGCTGATCGGTGGTGGAAACGACCTCTGGGCCACCCACTTCCAGCTGTCGATCAACTCGATCACCTGGTTCGTCCGGATCTTCTTCTTCGTCGGACCGGTCATCGCGTTCATCGCCACCAAGCGGATCTGCCTCGGCCTCCAGCGCCGCGACAAGGACAAGGTGCTGCACGGCCGCGAGTCCGGCATCATCAAGCGCCTGCCGCACGGTGAGTTCGTCGAGGTCCACCAGCCGCTCAGCCAGGGCGAGCTCTACCGCCTCACGGCCCACGAGCAGCACGAGCCGGCCGAGCTCGGTCCGCTGGTCGACGAGAACGGCGTCGAGCGGAAGATCGGCCGCATGGAGAAGCTGCGGGTCAAGCTCAGCAAGGGCTACTACGGCGAGGAGAACCAGATCGCCAAGCCCACCGCCGAGGAGTACAAGGAGATCACGAGCGGCCACGGCCACCACTGATCACCTTCCCCCCAGGGCTTCGCCCCGGGGGGACCCCTAGAAGGTCGCCACAGCGGGAGCCCCGTCCATTCGATGGACGGGGCTCTTTGCCGTGCCCCCGGGTCGATAGGGTGGAGGCAACCTGATACGCGACCGAACCAGGAGCTGCCATGAGCGCTGTGACCCCCGCTGGAGGACCTACCACGGCGGGCCGCTCCTGGCCCACCGTCCTGGAAGGACTGCTGACCGGCCGCGACCAGAGCGCCGAGGACACCGCCTGGGCGATGGACCGGATCCTGCGCGGCGAGGCCACCGACGCCCAGATCGCCGGCTTCGCGGTCGCGCTGCGCGCCAAGGGCGAGACGGTCGAGGAGATCACGGGGCTCGTCCGCACGATGTACGAGCACGCCAACCTGATCGAGGTCCCCGGCCCGTCCGTGGACATCGTCGGCACCGGCGGCGACGGCGCCAAGACCGTCAACATCTCCACCATGTCCGCGATCGTGGTCGCCGGCACCGGTGCCAAGGTCGTCAAGCACGGCAACCGGGCCGCCTCCAGTGCCAGCGGCGCCTCCGACGTCCTGGAGAAGCTCGGCGTCAATCTGGAGCTGACCCCGCGGCGGGTCGCCGAGGTCGCCGAGGAGGCCGGGATCACCTTCTGCTTCGCGGTGAAGTTCCACCCGGCGCTGCGCCATGTGGCCGCCGCCCGCAAGGAGCTCGGCATCCGGACCACCTTCAACTTCCTCGGTCCGCTCACCAACCCGGCCAAGGTCAAGGCCCAGGCGACCGGCGTCGCCGACGCCCGGATGGCTCCCATCATGGCCGGGGTGCTCGCCGAGCGCGGCTCCTCCGCGCTCGTCTTCCGCGGCGACGACGGCCTGGACGAGCTGACGACCACGGCCACCTCGCGCGTGTGGGTGGTACGGGACGGGGCGGTGCGCGAGGAGGCCTTCGACCCGCGGGACGTCGGCATCGACCTCGTACCGGTGGAGGCCCTGCGCGGTGCCGACGCCTCGTACAACGCCGATGTGGCCCGCCGGCTGCTCGCGGGCGAGACGGGTCCGGTACGGGACGCGGTGCTGCTCAACTCGGCGGCGGCGCTGGCCGCCCTTGAGCCGACCGGGGGCACCCTGGTGGAGCAGCTGCGCGAGGGGATCGCGAAGGCGGCGGAGTCGATCGACTCGGGCGCGGCACGCCAGGCCCTGGAGCGCTGGATCGCCGCCAGCAACGCGTAGCGCGCCTCCGGCGCGTGAGGAACGCGTGGAGAAGGGGTTCGGCCGCCGCCGGGCCCCTTTTCGCGTCCCGGATCCCGGACACGGGTTGCGCCGTCGCGATCACCTGTCATAGCGTCTGGGCAGGTCATGAGTGACAGCTGTGAAGCCCCGGCTAGCTGTCCGGCAACCCTCCGTCCGTGGCGGGGTGCCCCGGGTGAAGACCAGGCCGTGGACAGCAAGGTCCCCGGCAAGCGCGGACCCCTTGTTGCCCCTGGGGTCCTTGGTCCTCAAGGGAGCAGTCTCGTGAGCAAGCGAATGCGATAGGGCTGAGAAGCCCCTTCTCCGACACACCCTCCGCGCGACCACCACGGTCGTGTGTCGAGGCAACACCCGTACGCGGCACCCCACTTCGCGCTGCCCTGCGGGTCCGTCACCGCCCTTTCGCCTTGTCCTGCCGGGAGATACCGCCATGTCCGCGTACCCGAACACCGCCACCGCCACCGTCACCGTCACCGCCGTCGCCACCGCCACCGCGACCGACTGCGCCGCCGAGTCCGGCGACCCCTGCTGCGCCGCCCCGCTCCCGGTCCTCGGCCGGGATGTCACCGTCCCGCTCGTGACCGGCGGCGAGGTCACCTACGCCGCGCTCGACTACGCCGCCAGCGCGCCGGCCCTGCAGCGCGTCTGGGACGACGTCGCCGCCTACGCCCCGTACTACGGCAGCGTCCACCGCGGCGCCGGGTACCTCTCCCAGCTCTCCACCGACCTCTTCGAGAACAGCCGCGTCACCGTCGCCGAGTTCCTCGACTGCCGCCCCGGCGACCAGGTCGTCTTCACCCGCTCCACCACCGACTCGCTCAACCTGCTCTCCCGGATCATTCCGGCCGGTTGCGAGGTCTTCGTCTTCGAGACCGAGCACCACGCCTCGCTGCTGCCCTGGAAGGACGCCCGCGTCACCTACCTCAACGCGCCGCGCACCCCCGCCCAGGCCGTCGAGACCCTGGAGCGCGCGCTCGCCGACCGCGACCCCTACGGCCCCGCCCTCGTCTGCGTGACCGGCGCGTCCAACGTCACCGGTGAGCTGTGGCCGGTGAAGGAGCTCGCCGCCGCCGCGCACGCCCACGGCGCCCGTATCGTGCTCGACGCCGCCCAGCTCGCGCCCCACCACCCCGTCTCCGTACGGGAGTTGGACGTGGACTGGGTCGCCTTCTCCGGGCACAAGCTGTACGCCCCGTTCGGCTCGGGCGTCCTCGCGGGCCGCGCCGACTGGCTGCAGGCCGCCGAGCCGTACCTCGCGGGCGGCGGCGCCTCCCGTACGGTCGCCCGCCGGGCCGACGGCGGTGTGGACGTCGAGTGGCACACCACCGCCGCCCGCCACGAGGCCGGTTCGCCGAACGTCATCGGCGTCTACTCCATCGCCTCCGCCTGCAAGGCGCTCACCGAGGCCGGATTCGAGGGCCTCGTCGCCCGCGAGCAGCACCTGATCGCCACGGTCCGCGAGGGCCTCGCCGAGGTGCCCGAGGTCAGGATCCTCTCGCTCTTCGGCGACGAGTCCCCGCGCGTCGGCGTCCTCTCGTTCGTCGTGGAGGGCTGGAACAGCTCCCACTTCGCCGCCGCGCTCTCCGCCGAGTACGGCATCGGGGTGCGCGACGGCCTCTTCTGCGCCCACCCGCTGGTCCGCACGCTGCTCGGCAGCGACCCGCAGGTGGTGGGCGAGTGCGGCGCTCCGGAGGCCGCGCCGGGGGAGAAGTCGCTCAACGCCATCCGCGTGAGCTTCGGCGCCGGTACGCCGGACGAGCACGTGGAGCGTTTCGTACGGGCCGTGAAGGAGCTCGTCCGGGACGGCGCGCGCTGGAACTACCGCACCGAGGACGGCCGCTGCGTCCCGGACCGCGGCTGAGCACCCACTCGTACGGGTGAAGGGGGCTCCCGACCGGGAGCCCCCTTCCCGCGCGTTCCCGCGAGCAGTCCTACGACTCCAGGCCGATCGCGAAGGCCGCTTCCAGGTCGTGCTGGGAGTACGTACGGAACGCGACGTGCGTGTCCGTCGCCTCGACGCCGGGGATCTTGCTGATCCGGCCGGGGATCACGTCCGCCAGATCGTCGTGCCGGGGCACCCGGACCATGGCGATCAGGTCGTACGTGCCGGTCACCGAGAAGACCTCGCTGACGCTGTCGAGCGCGGCGATCGACTCCGCGATCTCCGGGATGCGGTCCACACTGGTCTTGATGAGCACGATCGCGGTGATCACGGCTGGCTTTCTCCCTCGGTCGCCGCGGCTTGGGCCTTCACTGTAGCCCCACGTCTGTACCTACCCCAGGCGTAGAGGAAGCCGACGGCGAAGCCCACCACATGCGCCAGATACGCGACCCCCGGCCCCGGCCCGGCCGAGCGCGCCGCGAGCCACTGCAGCACGAACCAGAAGACCAGCACGATCCAGGCGGGGAAGCGCAGCGGCAGGAAGAAGAGGAACGGGAACAGGCTGGTCACCCGGGACCGGGGGAAGAGGAAGAGGAACGCGCCGAGGACCCCCGAGATCGCCCCCGACGCCCCCACCAGCGTCTGCTCGCTGCTCGCGTGGGCCGCCGCGTAGCCGAGCAGCGCCAGGTAGCCGCAGCCGAGGTAGAAGAGGGCGAACTCGACGGCCCCCATCCGCTCCTCGGCCATCGCCCCGAAGACGTAGAGGAACAGCATGTTCCCTAGCAGATGCAGCCAGCTGCCGTGGACGAACAGGGCGGTCAGCGGGGTGAGCAGGGCACGCGGCTCGCTGCTCATCAGCTCGGCGGGCACGACTCCCCAGCGCTGGAAGTACGCGCTCTGCGCCGCGAGGACCGCGTCGGCCGTCCCCTGGACCGGGACGAGACCGGACACCGGGCTGATCAGGAACGTGAAGCAGCAGACGCCGATCAGGCCGTACGTCACCGTCGGCCCGTTCCGGGCGCCGCGCCAGGCGCCGTGGGCAGCTTCCCGCCAGTCGATCATGGACAGATCATGGCGTAACGGGGCCGAACTGGACAGAGTGCCTCGCCGCGACATGGGGTACCCGCGAGGCCGTAGGGTGACGGGCAGTACCTCCGCAGTTCGACGGCGCACCGCGGCACCCGCACCCGCTTCACGCACATGAAAGAGGACGGCACGATGACGACGGTTCCCCTGCCGACCGCCGAGACCCGCTGGCGCTGCACGCTCTGCGGCAATCTGACCCGGTTCGATGTGACCCGCTCCTCCAAGGTCGTCGAGTACGTCCATCTGGACCTCGCGGGAGAGCCGAAGGTCGAGGAGCGTCAGGTGGTCAGTGAGACCATCGAGTCGGTCCGCTGCCGTTGGTGCAACGCGGTGGACCAGATCGAGCTCGTGGACAGGCCGGGCGCCGAATCCTGACGGATCGGCGCGAATGACAGTGGGGTGACGGATCGTGGAGCAGCCCGCGCACGGTGAGCCGGCCGGCGCGGCAGGTGACGCTGCCGAGGCGCTCGACCGCCCGTTGCCGGAAGGCGTACGGCGCAAGGTCGTCGCGCTGGTCTCGGACGCCTTCGGCGGGCTGACCGTCGCGGAGCTTCCGGCACCCCTGCGGCAGTACGCACGGTTCACCGCGAGCCGGCGGGCCAAGTTCGCGGGCAACGCCATGGCCGCCGCCCTGGAGAGCGATCCGCTGTTCCGGCAGCGGATCGGCGAGCGGTTCAAGGAGGCCCAGCCCGAGCTGGCCGGGACCGTCGAGTCCGGCGCCCCGCCCGCCGCCGCCGACCCCGTCGACGTCGCCGCGGCCGCCTATGTGCTGCGTCCGCCCGGCTGGATCAAGCTGGTCGCGGCCGCGGGCGAGGAGGCCCAGCGGGTGGACGCCGAGCGGGCCGACGAGGCCGGCCGGCGTGAGCTGGAGCGGCTGCGCGAGGAGGTCGCCACCGCCAAGGAGCGCGGCCGCGCGGAGAGCGAGCAGCTGCGCACCGATCTGGAGGCGGCCCGCAAGGAAGCCGAATCGCTTCACCGCAAGCTGCGCAGCGCCCAGAGCGATGTGAAGCGCGGCGAGGCGGCCCTGCGCCGCGCCCAGGCCGAGATCGACACGGTCAGGGCGGAGACGGCCGCGCAGATCTCCGCCGCCGACGCCGAGACCCGACGCCTCAAGGCCCGGCTCGGCGAGGTCGAGGCCGCGCTCGAGGCCAGCCGCCGGGCCGCCCGTGAGGGTCGCTCGGTGGAGGACATGCGGCTGCGGCTGCTGCTCGACACGGTGCTCGACGCCGCGCAGGGGCTGCGCCGCGAGCTGGCCCTGCCGCCCGTCTCCGTCCACCCGGCCGACACCGTCGACGCGGTGGAGCCGGGCCGGATGTCGCCGAAGGACATCGCGGCCCGCGCGCTCTCCGAGACCGACCCGGCGCTCCTGGACCAGCTCCTCGCGCTCCCGCAGGCGCATCTGGTCGTGGACGGCTACAACGTCACCAAGACCGGCTACCCGACCATGCCGCTGGAGAAGCAGCGGCTGCGGCTGCTCGGCGGGCTCTCCGCGCTCGCGGCCCGCTCGGGCGCCGAGGTCACGTGTGTCTTCGACGGGGCGGAGCTGGCGGCCCCGGTGCTCCTCGCGCCCCCGCGCGGGGTGCGGGTGCTGTTCTCCAAGCCGGGCGTCACCGCCGACGAGTTGATCCGTCAGCTGGTGCGCGCCGAGCCCCCGGGGCGTCCGGTCGTGGTGGTCTCCACCGACCGCGAGGTCGCCGACGGCGTGGCCAAGGCCGGTGCGCGGCCGGTCGCGTCCGCCTTGTTGCTGAAGCGGCTTTCGCGCGCCTCGTGACGTCTCGTAACTCCTGGGGTTAATGCCCGAATTCTGGAGGGCGCAGGGTCAAGTGGCCATTACTACCCGTGTGGTGTGCGGAAATAATGTGGCCCGTGGGCGAGATTTTGCCCATGAGGATTTGAACTGATCACAAGATGGTCACTAGGGTCGGGCCTCGAACCTTCGCGCGGTTGATCACTCATCCGGAGTGGCAGCGGAGGAACCGCCTGCCGCAGCCTGGTTGGGCGGCTCGAGGAAGAAGGAGCTCGCCTTCGTGGCGTCCCACCGTCGTCCCAAGCAGCCGAGCCGCGCCCGCGTGACCGTGCTCACCGCGACCGCCGCCGCCGCGGTCGCCCTCACCGCCCAGAGCGGTGCCCAGGCCGCCCCGAAGCCGAAGATCGACGACGTGAAGTCGAAGGTCGACAAGCTGCACCACGAGGCCGAGGAGGCCACGGAGCAGTACAACCTGGCCGAGGAGCGCCGCGGCAAGCTGCAGAAGGAGATCGGCGCCCTTCAGGACAAGGTGGCCCGCGGCCAGGAGGAGCTCAACACCCTCCGGAACAACATCGGTTCGGTCGCCAGCGCGCAGTACCGCTCCGGTGGCATCGACCCGGCCATCCAGCTCTTCCTCTCCTCCGACCCGGACACCTACCTCGACAAGGCGTCCGCGATCGACCAGCTCGGCGCCAAGCAGGCCGACGTGCTCCAGTCGATCCAGGCCAAGCAGCGCACTCTCGCCCAGCAGCGCGCCGAGGCGACGACGAAGCTCGCCGACCTCGAGGACGTCCGCAAGACGCTCGGCGAGAAGAAGAAGGCCTTCCAGGGCAAGCTCGCCGAGGCCCAGAAGCTGCTCAACACCCTCACCGCCGCCGAGCGCGCGCGGATCCAGGAGGAGGAGCAGCGCGCCAGCCGCGCCGCGGGTGAGCGCGTCGACCTCGGCAACGAGGTCCCGGCCTCGCAGCGTGGCGCCGCCGCGCTCAACGCCGCCGCCACCCAGCTCGGCAAGCCGTACGTCTCCGGCGCCGAGGGCCCCAACTCGTACGACTGCTCCGGTCTGACGCAGTGGGCCTACCGCCAGGCCGGCGTCTCCATCAGCCGCACCACGTACACCCAGCAGAACGACGGCGTGAAGATCGGCCGCAGCCAGCTCAAGCCGGGCGACCTGGTCTTCTTCAACAGCCTTTCGCACGTGGGTCTGTACGCGGGCAACAACACGATCCTGCACGCCCCCAAGCCCGGCGCCGTGGTCCGCTACGAGTCGATGAGCTACATGGGCACCTTCCAGTTCGGCGTGCGCATCTGACGCTTCCGGCCTGACGCCCAATCGGGTGGTTTGTCGCATCCTTCGCTGACGTGACGCCCCGCTGGTGACCTGTGGTCTCCGGCGGGGCGTCACTTTGTGTGCCCGCGGCCTTCGTTGGACGCGGAGTGATCACCGGCTACTGTCTGCCGCGCCAGTCTGGGTAACAGCCGAACGGAGCGCGATACGTGGCGTCCCACCGACGACCCGCGAGGGTCACCGTCCTGACCGCCGCCGCGGCAACTGCCGCCACGGCCTTCGGCGCCGTCCCGGCGAGTGCCGACCCGAGCGGCACCCCGGAGGCGACGCGCGCCACCGTCGACCGGCTCTTCGAGGAGGCCGAACAGGCCACCGAGGGCTACAACAAGGCCGACGAGAAGGCGGACACGCTGCGCAGGACCGTCTCCCAGGCGCAGGGCAGCGTGGCGCGCGGCCAGGAGCGCATCAACCGCATGCGGGGCGCGCTCGGTTCGGTCGCCGGAGCCCAGTACCGCTCCGGAGGCATCGACCCCGCCCTCGCGCTGCTGCTCTCCGCCGACCCCGACTCGTACCTCGACCGGGCCTCCGTGCTCGACCGGGTCGCCGCCCGGCAGGGGGTGGCGCTGAGCCGACTCCAGCGCGAGCAGCAGCGGCTGAACCAGGAGCGGACCGAGGCCGGACGGCTCCTCGCCGAGCTGGAGCGCAGCCGGACCCAGGTCGCCCTGCACAAGCGCACGGTCGAGCGGAAGCTCGCCGAGGCCCGGCGGCTGCTGGCGTCCCTGACCGAGGAGGAGCGCGCCGACTTCGACCGGGCCTCGCGGTCGGGCCGGGCCGCACTCGACGAGGAGCCGCCGCCGCTCGCCGACCTCGGCCCGGTCTCCTCGCGGGCCGCCGCCGCGGTGATCGCGGCCCGCAGCGCCATCGGCCGGCCGTATGTGTGGGGCGCGACCGGCCCGTCCGCCTTCGACTGTTCGGGCCTGATGGTCTGGTCGTACCGGCAGGCCGGGATCAGCCTGCCGCGGACCTCGCAGGCCCAGCGGAGCGCGGGACGGCACGTGCCGCTCTCGCAGGCGCAGCCCGGTGACCTGGTGACGTACCGCAGCGACGCCAGCCACGTCGGGATCTACGCGGGCAACGGACAGGTGATCCACGCCCCCTATCCCGGGGCGCGGGTGCGCTACGACCCCGTCGGGATGATGTCGCACGTGACGGTGACGCGGGTCTGACGCTCCCCCGTACGATCGGGGGCGTGGCAGGTCAGGGGAGTGGAGCGGCGCGGCGAGCGGCCGTGTGTCTGCTCGCCGCCCTGCTGGCCCTCGCCGGATGCGCGGCCCCGGAGCCGGCCGACCCCGCGCCTCGGGAGATCAGGGCGCTCCTGGACCGGCACGCGCGGGCCGTCCTCGCCCGCGACGAGGCGGCCTTCTCCGTCGCGCTCGACCCCTCGCTCGCGCCGACGGCGCTCAAGGAGTTCGAGCACCTGGCCGAGGTGCCGCTGGAGTCGTGGGGCTACCGGCTCAAGGCCGTCGAGCGGCAGGGCGGGGACCGCGCGGGCGAGGACCGGGTGACCGTTCGCGCCGAGCTGAGCTATCGGATCAGCGGCTACGACTCCGGGCCCGTCACCACCGAGCGCGTGCTGGACCTGACCGAGCGGGACGGGCGGTGGTACGTGACCGGCGACCGGCCCGGCGAGGGCGCCGGTCAGCAGCTGTGGCAGCAGGGCGAGGTGGAGGCGGTACGGGGAGGGCGGAGCCTCGTCCTCGGGGTCGGGCAGCCGGAGGAGCGCCTGAAGGCGATCGCGGCGGCGGCCGACCGGGCGGTGCCCGCGGTCTCGGCGGCCTGGCCGGAGAAGTGGGCGGGCCGCGTGGTGGTGCTCGTCCCGGCCTCCCTGGACGCCATGGGCGGGCTGCTGGGGGCGCCGGCGGCCTCGTACCGGGGGATCGCGGCCGTCACGACCGGCGAGATCGGCGGCGGCCCGGACGCGCCCGCGGACCGGGTGATCGTCAACCCGGACGCGTACGGGGTCCTCGGCGACTTCGGCCAGCAGGTCGTCCTCACCCACGAGACGACGCACGTGGCCACCCGCGCCGACACCTCCGCGTCCACGCCGGTGTGGCTGTCCGAGGGCTTCGCCGACTGGGTGGCCTACCGCGGCTCGGGCCGCACGGCCGCCCAGGCGGCCCCGGAACTGCACCGCGCGGTCCGCGCGGGCGACCTCCCGGCCGGCCTCCCGGACGACCAGGCCTTCGCCTTCGGCGGCGACGCGGAGGCCCTGGCGCGGGCGTACGAGGGCGGCTGGCTGGCCTGCGCGCTGATCGCGGAACGGTGGGGCGAGGCGAAGCTGACCGCCTTCTACCGCACAGTGGGCGCCCACCCGCAACGCGAGGGCGCGGTCGAAAAGGCCCTGACCGAGGTCCTCGCCACGACCCCCGAGGCCTTCACGACCGCTTGGCGGGACTTCCTGCGGCAACGGCTGGGGTAGGGACGGGCTCTCCCGGCCACGCGGCGCGGACACCCACGCGGCCGCCCGCCGGGACCGGCCGCCGACCGGAGCGGCGCCTGCGGTCGGCCTACCGCCGCGGTCCGTCCCCGGCTCCCGGCCGGGACGCGCCGCCGCCTGCCGGGCGAGGAGGGGGCTTCAAGCTCTCGGGTGGGGTTGTGCTGTCGGCGCCTTGCGGGAACTCCTGCGGCAGCGGCTGAAGCAACGACGGGTCTCCGGCCCGCGGGCCCGTGCCCGGCTCCCGGGTGGGAGGGGGCTGTGGCTCGGCCGCCGGCGTGCGTAGCCCGCCGACCGACGCCGGGGGCCTCAGGGTTCTTGGGCCTGGGCAGGGGCGTCGGTGCGCTCCAAGTGCGTCAGGGTCTCCGTGAGCCACTCCTTCTCCGCCGTGCCCGTCGCGCGGGCGATGCGGAGCATGCCCTGGCGGAAGAGGTCCGGTTCCTGCTCCGCGCGGACCGGGGTGCCGTTCTCGTAGAAGAAGCTCGCGGGGGTGTTCAGGAAGGCCTGGCGGCGGCGCAGGACGGCCGCCTGGTCCGTCGGGGAGGGGAGGTGGCCGAGGAAGGCCAGCAGCGTGAAGAAGCGCTGGCCGTCGGTGATGTCCGCGTCCTTGGGGTCGCGCAGCCGGGCGAACAGTTCCTCCCGGCCCTCGGCGGTCAGCGAGAGCGTCCGGCGCGGGGCCGCGCTCGTGCCCGGCTCCGTGCGGCGTTCCAGCAGGCCCGCCTTCACCATGCGGGTGATCGCCGGGTAGAGGGCCCCGTCGCTGACCGGGCGGACATGGCCGCTCAGCCCCTGGATGCGGTCCTTCAACTCGTACCCGTGCAGCGGCTTCTCGTACAGAAAGCCGAGGATCGTCAGCTCCAGCACCCGCCCCTCCTTCGCGCTTGTCCCGGACCCGCCCGCCATGCTACCTCTTTTCGAGGTGCCTCGAATCGAGGTATCTCGAAACGAGGGGGCGGCCATGACACACCGACGCACACTGATCCGGCTCGCGTACCCGGTCTACGGCGAACTCCTGGCCTCGGTCGCCGCCGGCATCATCGGCATGGTCTGGGTCGCCCGACTCGGCGGCGACGCCGTCGCGGCCGTCGCCGTCGCCACCAACGTGGAGAACGTGGCTCTCGGCGTCGTCCTCATGGCCGCCTCCGGCACCACCGTCCTCGTCGCCCGCGCCCGCGGCGCCGAGGACCCCGGCGCCGTCCGCGCCGCCGTCCGCGGCGGACTGCTGCTCGGCGCCCTGCTCGTCCCGCCCGTCGCCCTCGGCGGCTACCTGCTGCGCGAACCCCTCGCCCGCCTCGTCCTCGGCGGCGCCGACACCCCCGCCCTCGCCCTCGCCACCGCCTACTTCGCGATCTCGCTCCCCGGCACGGCCGTCTTCTTCGCCACCACCGTCCTCGACGGCGTCCTCAAAGGCGCGGGCGACACCCGCACCCCCATGAGCCTCGCCTTCCTCGCCAACGGACTGATCCTGGTCCTCGACCCGCTGCTCATCCACGCCTACGGAGTGCGCGGCGCCGCCCTCGCCACCGTCATCGGCCGCACCGTCGCCCTCGGCGCCGGACTGATCGCCCTGCGCCGCAACCCGCTCCTCCGGGCCGCGCGCACCGCCCCGCCCTCGGAAGGGACCGCCGCCGCCCTGCGCCGTACGCTGCGGACCGGACTGCCCATGTCCGCCGACTTCGTCGTACGGATGGCCGGGGCCCTCGCCCTCGTCGCCGTCGTGGCCCGGCTCGGGGTGACCCAGGTCGCCGCGTACGGCATCGCCACCAAGACCATGTACGTCGCCACCATGGCGTTCTACGCCGTACGCCAGGCCACCGCCATCCACACCGCCCACCTGCTCGGCGCGGGCCGCGACGAACGCCGGGCCGTCGCCCGGCAGGCCCTGCTCCTCGGCGGTGTCCTCGGCACGGCCGCCGCCGGCCTGCTGCTCCTCACCGCCGGCCTCGTCATGCGCGGCTTCGGGGCGGAGCCGGACGTGGCGGCCGCCGGAGCCCTCTTCCTGCGCTGCCTCGGGCCGTATCTGGTGCTCATGGCCGGGTTCATCGCCGTCGCCGGAGTCCTCGAAGGCAGTGGCGGCAGCCCACGGCTCGCCAGGATCACCGTCGTGGGTGTCCTCGCCCAACTCCCGCTCGCGTACGCCCTGTCGGGCCTCGGACTGCCCGGAATCTGCCTGGCCATGGGGCTGGCGATGGCGGGCCAGTGCGCGGCCCTGGCCCTGCTGCACCGCCGTACGCCCACCGCTCAGGCGACGGGCAGGGTCCTCGCCCGCTCGGCCTGAACGGGGATCTTCACCGGAGTCAGGCGCGGCTCGGTCACCGTCTGGTGCCACAGGACGCGGCAGGCGGAGAGCGAGGCGGCGACCAGCAGACCGTTGCGTACGAGCAGCAGCGCGATGCCCAGCGGGTCGCTGTCCGTCACGTGCGAGAACCACACAGGGAACTCGAACTGCGTCACCGCCGTCGCCCACACCACCAGATGCGCGGGCCGGTGCATCCGGCTCGCCCGGTAGGCCAGGCACACGGCGGCCAGGCCGACCAGCCAGATCATGTACTGGGGGCTGATCACCCGGCTCGTCGTGGTGAACAGCAGCACCGCCACGAACGCCGCGTCCGCCGGCGTCGTCGTCGCGAAGACACGGGCCCTGATCCGCCACACCAGCAGCCAGCCGAAGGAGGCCATCGTCAGGGCCATGGTCACGGTGGAGACGGTGGAGACGTACGGGCCGAGGAACTCGATCGAGCCGTAGTTCATCCGCGCCTCGCCGTCCCAGCCGAGGTGCCGGGCCACATGGAAGAGCATCGCGCCCAGGGACTCGAGCTCCAGCCCCCGTTCGCGCTGGAAGGTCAGGAAGGCCAGCGCCCCCGGCGCCGCGAGCACACACAGGAGCAGCAGTCCGGCCGCCGCGCCCGCCGCCGTCGACCACGAGCGGAAGGTGGCGCGGCCGCGCGGCGTGCCGACGAGCAGCAGCGCGGGCCACACCTTGAGCATCGCGCCGAAACCGGCGAGGGCACCGAGCACGCGCGGGCGCCGCAGACCGGCGAGGAGCGCGGCCACGGCGACCGCGGTGACCATCAGGTCGTAGCGGGCGTACGCGGTCGGGCCGAGCAGTGGCACGCCCGCGATCCAGATCCAGGCGCCGTGCGCGCTCCGGCCCTTGCGTCGCCCCGTGTACATGAGCAGCCCGAAGACGAGCGCGTCGCACAGGAGGGCGAGGACGAAGAAGGCGGCGGAGTAGCCGAGGAACGGCAGCAGGGCGGGGGCGAGGATCGCCAGGGCGGCGAGGGGTGGGTACTGCCAGGTCACGTCGTCCAGCGGGTACGTGCCGGTCTTCAGAACCTCGAACCAGCCCTGGTAGATCTGCTCGATGTCACTGGTGACGTCCGGTCCGGGGACGGTGACGACCTTGAAGACACACAGGAGCAGGACGATCCGGGTGAGCCCCCAGAGTATGTGGGGGTTCCTTCTCGCGCGCTCGGCAGCCGTACCCAGTACGCCCGTCATTCCTGCCTCGTCCCTTCCTGTCGGTCAGTCGGTCGGTCCGCGCCTGCGGAGGGTGGTGTTGCCGGGCGGGGGGTGCGGTCACGTACATTCGGCGACGATGCACAAGACCCTGATCGTAACCAACGACTTCCCGCCTCGCCCCGGCGGAATCCAGGCGTTCCTGCACAACATGGCGCTGCGTCTGGATCCCGAGCGGATCGTGGTCTACGCCTCCACGTGGAAGCGCAGCCGCGAGGGGATCGAGGCGACCGCCGCGTTCGACGCGGAGCAGCCTTTCACGGTCGTGCGGGACAGCACCACCATGCTGTTGCCCACTCCTCGGGTCACCGCGCGGGCGACCGCGCTGCTGCGTGAGCACGACTGCGAATCCGTCTGGTTCGGGGCGGCGGCGCCGCTCGGACTGATGGCCCCCGCGCTGCGCAGGGCGGGCGCCCGGCGGATCGTCGCGACCACGCACGGCCATGAGGCGGGCTGGGCCCAGCTGCCGGGCGCGCGCCGGCTCCTGCGCCGGATCGGCGAGGGCACGGACACGATCACGTACCTCGGCGAGTACACGCGCTCGCGGATCGCGACAGCCCTGACGCCGGCCGCCGCCGCGCGGATGGTGCAGCTCCCGCCGGGCGTCGACGAGAAGACCTTCCACCCGGGCTCGGGCGGCGAGGCGGTACGGGAACGGCTCGGGCTCAGCGACCGCCCCGTGGTCGTGTGCGTCTCGCGGCTCGTCCCGCGCAAGGGCCAGGACACGCTGATCCGGGCCATGCCGCGGATCCTGCGGCGGGTGCCGGACGCGGTGCTGCTGATCGTCGGGGGCGGCCCGTACGAGAAGGAGCTGAGGCGCCTCGCTGCGGCGACGGGCGTGGCCGATTCCGTACGGTTCACGGGCGCGGTCCCGTGGGAGGAGCTGCCGGCGCATTACGGCGCCGGCGACGTCTTCGCCATGCCCTGCCGCACGCGGCGCGGTGGCCTGGACGTCGAGGGCCTCGGCATCGTCTACCTGGAGGCCTCGGCCACCGGCCTCCCGGTCGTCGCCGGCGACTCGGGCGGCGCACCGGACGCGGTCCTGAACGGCGAGACGGGCTGGGTCGTCCACGGCGACGCCCCCGAGGAGTCCGCGGACCGCATCACGACGCTGCTGCTCGACCCCGAGCTCCGCGGCCGCATGGGCGAGCGCGGCCGCGACTGGGTCGAGGACCGCTGGCGCTGGGACCTGCTGGCGGAGCGCCTGAAGGAACTGCTCTAGCCCCACCCCGCTGGGCGCGGGCTCTGGGCGGGGCGCCCAAGGGGTGAGGTGGGGGCCCCGCGGGCCGAGGCGCGTGCCGAACGGGTCGGGCGTCATGACAACCGAGGGACGCACCATGACTGATCGGCCGTGCAGACGTCTCGCGCACCTCTGCGGGCAGCCCACCAGCCGCCCGGACCGGCTCTTCGCCTTCGCCGTCTGGGCCGTGGCACTCGGCGTCGGCTTCGCGTTCTGGCGCCTGCCCGGGGTGCTGGTGGTGACCGCCGCGGCGCTTCTGCTCTTCGTGCTCTGCACGGCTGTGCTGCTGCTCCGCGGCCACCGCACCCGCTGCGCGACGACGCGCGGAGCACGCGCGCTGGTCTCGATCACCGACGGCATCTGACCGCGCCGCCGGCGCCGCGCGACCGCTGGGAGCGGGTCGAGTGTCCCCGCCTCCCCGGCATCCTCGGCGCGCGGGTGCCAGGAGCGTGCCGTGGCACAGCGGCCAGGCCCCCTCCGGGCCCCACGGGCGCATGCGGCCTGTGGCCTTCGGGCTCCACAACGCGGCCCAGCCACCCCGAGACCCCACGGACACCTGAGGCCTTCGGGCGCACAACGCGGACGGGCCCCGCAGGGCGCGTCGGGTGCGCCTGCGGGGCCCGTCTGGTGGCCGCCTACCGCCCTACGGGCGGTAGATCGCCTCGATCTCGTCGGCGAAGTCCTTCGCCACCACGTTGCGCTTCAGCTTCAGGGACGGCGTGATGTGGCCCGCCTCCTCCGTGAACTGGGAGTTCAGGATGCGGAACTTCCGGACCGACTCCGCCTTGGACACCGCCGCGTTGCCGTCGTCCACCGCGCGCTGGACCTCCGCGAGCAGGTCCGCGTCCTCGCGCAGCGACGCCGCCGTCGAGCCCTCCGGCTTGCCGTTCTCCGCGGCCCAGCGGGTCAGGAACTCCTCGTCCAGGGTGACCAGCGCGCCCACGAACGGCCGTCCGTCGCCGACCACCATGCACTCCGCGACCAGCGCGTGCGCCCGGATCCGGTCCTCGATGACCGCCGGGGCGACGTTCTTGCCGCCCGCCGTCACCAGGATCTCCTTCTTCCGGCCGGTGATGGCGAGGTAGCCGTCCTCGTCCAGCGTGCCGATGTCACCCGTGTGGAACCAGCCGTCGGCCAGCGCCTCGGTGGTCGCCGTCTCGTTCTGCCAGTAGCCGCTGAAGATGTGCTCGCCGTGCAGCAGCACCTCGCCGTCGTCGGCGATCCGCACCACCGAGCCCGGCAGCGGCTGACCCACCGTGCCGATCTTCTGCCGGTCCCACGGGTTGAACGCCGTCGCCGCGCACGACTCCGTCAGGCCGTAGCCCTCCAGGACGGTGAAGCCGATGCCGCGGAAGAAGTGGCCCAGCCGCTCGCCCAGTGGCGCGCCCCCCGAGATCGCGTACTCGCCGCGCCCGCCGAGCACCGCCCGCAGCTTGGAGAAGACCAGCTTGTCGAAGAGCTTGTGCTTGAGCCGCAGGCCGAGGGACGGGCCCTCGGGGGTGCCGAGCGCACGGCTGTACGCGATGGCCGTGTGCGCGGCCTTGTCGAAGATCTTGCCCTTGCCGTCCGCGTGGGCCTTCGCCCGCGCCGAGTTGTAGACCTTCTCGAAGACCCGCGGCACACCCAGAAGCAGCGTCGGCCGGAAGGAGGCCAGCTCGTCGGTGAGGTTCTTGATGTCCGGCACGCAGCCGAGCCGGATCGGGGCCATCACCGCGGCGATCTCGACCATGCGGCCGAAGACGTGCGCGGCCGGCAGGAAGAGCAGCACGGAGCACTCGCCCGTACGGAACAGGGGCTTCAGGCGCTCCACCACGTTGCCGCACTCGGCGAAGAACGCGCGGTGCGTCAGCACACAGCCCTTGGGGCGGCCGGTGGTGCCCGAGGTGTAGACGATCGTCGCCGGGTCGTCCGCGTTCGCGGCGGACATCCGCTCCTCGAGCAGCTCGTCGGAGACGTCCTTGCCGGTCTCGGTCAGCCGCGCGACGGCGTCCGCCTCGATCTGCCAGATGCCCTTGAGGGCCGACAGGTCCGCCCGTACCGACTCCACCGACTCCTGGTGGGCCGCGGACTCGACGAGGACGAGCGAGGCGCCCGAGTCGCCGAGGATCCACTGGATCTGCTCCGGCGAGCTCGTCTCGTACACCGGCACGGTGACCGCGCCCGCGCTCCAGATCGCGAAGTCGAGGAGAACCCACTCGTAACGGGTCCGGGACAGCAGCGCGACCCGATCACCCGGCTCGACACCGGCGGCGATCAGCCCCTTCGCGACCCCGCGGACCTCGGCGAGGAACTGCTCGGCGGTGACGTCCGTCCAGACGCCGTCCTCCTTGCGCCCCATCACGGCGACATCTGGGTGCTGGGAGGCGTTGCGGCGGATGAGATCCGTCAGATTGCCGTCCGAGGGGACCTCGTACAGGGCCGGAAGGCTGAACTCGCGCAAGACTGCTGCTCCTCATCGGGCGCCGGCGCCACGGCTCTGTGTGATGCACCGGTGCGGTCCAAGACCGGTCAGGTGCTCAGTGGGGGTGAGCACAACTGGACTGCCCGGACGTTACCCATCAGTACGTGGTTCCCGATAGGGGGTCCTGGCCAGATGTTCCGTGCGTCACACAGCCATGGCGGTGCTTCGCGCACAGTAATCCACAGCTTCCCGGACTCGGAAGTAACCGCAGGTCCGACGCCCTACGCTGAGGCGCATGAGGATCAACGTGGTCAGCGACGTTCACGGAAACAGTGGCGCCCTCGCCAAGGCGGGGGAGGGGGCGGACGCCCTGATCTGCCTCGGTGACCTGGTGCTCTTCCTCGACTACGCCGACCACAGCCGCGGCATCTTCCCCGACCTCTTCGGCGTCGAGAACGCCGACCTGATCGTGGAACTGCGCACCGCGCGCCGCTTCGACGAGGCCCGTGAGCTGGGGCGTCGCCTCTGGTCCGAGCTGGCCGTCGACCGCGACACCGCCATCGAGTCCGCGGTGCGCCGCCAGTACGAGGAGCTGTTCGCGGCCTTCCCGAACCCGACGTACGCGACGTACGGGAACGTCGACATCCCGGACCTGTGGCCCGAGTACGCGGGCCCCGGGACGACGATCCTGGACGGCGAGCGGATCGAGATCGGCGGGCTGGTCTTCGGCTTCGTCGGCGGCGGGCTGCGCACGCCCATGCGGACGCCGTACGAGATCTCCGACGAGGAGTACGCCGCGAAGGTCGAGGCGCTCGGGGACGTCGACGTGCTGTGCAGCCACATCCCGCCGGACGTGCCGGAGCTGACCTACGACACGGTCGCCCGGCGCTTCGAACGCGGCAGCGGTGCCCTGCTCGACGCGATACGGCGCGTCCGGCCGCGGTACGCGCTCTTCGGGCACGTCCACCAGCCCCTGGTCCGGCGCATGCGGGTCGGGGTCACGGAGTGCGTGAACGTGGGGCATTTCGCGTCGACGGGACGGCCCTGGACCCTGGAGTGGTGACGGGCCCCCGGTGAGGGCGCGATAGCCTTCGGTCGGCACGTTCGTGCCCTTCGATCTTCTTCGAGTTCTCGCCGGACCGCACAGTGGAGGAGCCACAGCGATGGCCGAACACACCAGCTCGAGCATCACCATCGAGGCAGCGCCGGCCGACGTCATGGGCGTGATCGCCGACTTCGCGCGCTACCCCGAGTGGACGGGCGAGGTGAAGGAGGCCGAGGTCCTGGAGACGGACGCGGCCGGCCGCGCGGAGAAGGTCCGGCTGCTGCTCGACGCCGGCGCGATCAAGGACGACCACACCCTCGCGTACACCTGGACCGGCGACAACGAGGTCTCCTGGACGCTGGTCAAGTCCCAGATGCTCCGCGCCCTGGACGGCTCCTACCGGCTGGCCCCGTCGGGCGGCGGCGAGCGCACCGAGGTGACGTACCAGCTGACGGTCGACGTCAAGATCCCCATGCTCGGCATGATCAAGCGCAAGGCGGAGAAGGTCATCATCGACCGCGCGCTCGCGGGCCTGAAGAAGCGCGTGGAGTCGGGTGCGTAACGCTCCCGGCGGGCCGGCGGCCGGCGGGCGGTAACGTTCCCCCGCATGGGGATCATGCTTGTCACCGGGACCGGCGGCGCCGGCCGCACCACCGTCGCCTCGGCGACCGCCCTCGCCGAGGCCCAGGCCGGGCGCCGCGTGCTGCTGGTCTCCGGTGAGGCCGACGAGGACCTCGGCGTCGACGTCCTGCGCCCCACCCCCGCCGCCGACTTCCGCCGCGAGTTCCTCGCCCTGCAGGCACGTTCCAGCACCGCCCTCGATCTCCTCGGCGCCACCCCCTTCGAGGACGCCGAGCTGACCGAGCTCCCCGGCAGCCGGCCGTTCGCCCTGCTCCGCGCCCTGCGCGACGCCGCCGCGGGCGACTGGGACCTCGTCGTCGTCGACCTGCCCCCGCTGCTCGACGCGCTCGCCCTCCTCGCGCTGCCCGAGCAGCTGCGCCGCTACCTCCGCCGCCTCCTGCCGCCCGAACGGCAGGCCGCCCGCGCCCTGCGCCCCATGCTGGCCCAGCTCGCCGGCGTCCCCATGCCCGCGCAGTGGCTCTACGAGACGACCGCCCGCTGGGAGGCCGAGCTCGCCGCCGTCCAGGCCGTCGTCGACGACCCCACCACCGCCGTACGGCTCGTCGTCGAGCCCGGACCCGCCGCCACCGACGCCCTGCGCACCGCCCGCCTCGGCCTCGCGCTCCACGGCCTCGCCCTCGACACCGTCGTCGCCAACCGGATGCTCCCCGCCGACTCCCCGGACCCCTGGTTCGCCGCACTGACCGCCCAGCAGCACGAGCACCTGGCCCGGCTCCGCACCGGCCACGACGGAGCCGTGCACGCCCTCCCGCACCTCGGCCGGGATCCGCGCGGCCCCGAGGACCTCGCCCTGCTCGCGGTCGACGCGAAGGCCGCGCCCGCCGAGGCCCCCGCCTGGACCGTCGAGGACCGCCGGGCCGAGGACGGCATCCTCGTGTGGCACATCCCGCTGCCCGGCGCCGTCAAGGAGGAGCTCTCCCTCGTCCGCCGCGGGGACGAACTCCTTCTCACCGTCGGCCCGTTCCGCCGCAACGTCCCGCTGCCGCCCGCCCTGCGCCGCTGCACGGTCGCCGGCGCCGGTCTCGTGGACGGCGATCTGCGGGTCCGCTTCGCACCGGACGCCGGTCTTTGGCCGAAGACCCCGTGACGACGTGTACCGTCGACGGTATAAGCCGTAAGGAGTACGCCATGAGCGATTCGGACGCCTGGGCCAAGGCGTGCGCCGAGGACCTGGAGGCCGAGAAGGCCCGCCGCCGCGCCGCCGCCGGCGCGGAGCCCGGCTCGGCCGCCGAGGAGTTCCGCAAGCTCTTCGACGCCGTCGCCGACAAGGTCTCCACGCTGCGGAACCCGCTGATGGGCATGGCCGCCCAGGGAACCGTGCAGCAGTTCGTCAACCAGGCGAAGGCCGCCGTCGAGCCGATCATCGAGCGCAACCCGCAGGTCTTCGACCATCTCGCGGCCGCGGGCAACGAGCTCCTCGCCGCGTACCGCTCGGCCGTCGAGACCC
This sequence comes from Streptomyces vilmorinianum, assembly GCF_005517195.1. Taxonomy (NCBI): domain Bacteria; kingdom Bacillati; phylum Actinomycetota; class Actinomycetes; order Kitasatosporales; family Streptomycetaceae; genus Streptomyces; species Streptomyces vilmorinianum. Next base: position 1,941,962 of record NZ_CP040244.1, read on the forward strand.
ACGAGACGCGCTGGACGCGCGACGAGCCGGGCGACCCGCGCGCCGAGGCCTCCGAGGACCGCGACCAGGAGCCCCCGAAGGACCCCCCGAAGGACCCCCGCCGGGACGACGACGGACCCGGGACCGGGCAGCACATCGACCTGGACTGACCAGGAGAGGCGCACCCCTCGGGTACGGTTGGCCTTAGCGGGGCTCGACCGAAAACTGAGGGACACATGGGACTCACCATCGGCGTCGACATCGGCGGCACGAAGATCGCGGCCGGCGTGGTCGACGAGGAGGGCAACATCCTCGACACGCACACGGTGCCCACCCCGCCGACCCCCGAAGGCATCGTCGACGCGATCTGCGCCGCGGTCTCCGAGGCCGGCAAGGGCCATCAGATCGAGGCTGTCGGCATCGGTGCCGCGGGCTATGTCGACGACAAGCGCGCCACCGTCCTCTTCGCGCCGAACATCGACTGGCGGCACGAGCCGCTGAAGGACAAGGTCGAGCAGCGGGTCGGCCTGCCGGTCGTCGTCGAGAACGACGCGAACGCGGCGGCCTGGGGCGAGTACAAGTTCGGCGCGGGGCAGGGCCACGAGGACGTCATCTGCATCACGCTCGGCACCGGCCTCGGCGGCGGCATCATCATCGGCAACAAGCTGCGCCGCGGACGCTTCGGCGTGGCCGCGGAGTTCGGGCACATCCGGGTCGTCCCGGACGGCCTGCTGTGCGGCTGCGGCAGCCAGGGCTGCTGGGAGCAGTACGCCTCCGGGCGCGCCCTCGTCCGGTACGCGAAGCAGCGCGCCCAGGCGACCCCGGAGAACGCGAAGGTCCTCCTCGGCCTCGGCGACGGCACCGCGGAGGGCATCCAGGGCAAGCACATCAGCGACGCCGCCCGGCAGGGCGACCCGGTGGCCATCGACTCGTTCCGCGAGCTGGCCCGCTGGGCCGGCGCCGGTCTGGCCGACCTCGCCTCGCTCTTCGACCCCTCGGCGTTCATCGTCGGCGGTGGCGTCTCCGACGAGGGCGACCTCGTCCTCGACCCGATCCGCAAGTCCTTCCGCCGCTGGCTCGTCGGCGGCCAGTGGCGCCCGCACGCCCAGGTCCTCGCGGCCCAGCTCGGCAACAAGGCCGGTCTGGTCGGCGCGGCGGACCTGGCCCGCCAGGGCTGACGCCCGCGCCTCGTCCGTACGACACGGAACGCCGTCCCGCCCGTCGCGCCCTCTGGGGCCCGACGGGCGGTTGTCGTATGTTGCTGCGCATGGCGATCACCGCGCTGCCCAACTCCCGCACCGAGGCGGACGGTTCGGCCGTCGTCCGGGTGCTCAGCTACAACGTCCGCTCGCTGCGGGACGACGAGGACGCCCTCGCCCGGGTCATCCGGGCCTGCGCGCCCGATCTCGTCTTCGTCCAGGAGGCGCCGCGCTTCTTCCGCTGGCGCAAGCACGCCGCCCGGCTCGCCGCCAAGAGCGAGCTCGTCGTGCTCAGCGGCGGCGCCACGGCCGCCGGGCCGCTGCTGATGTGCTCGCTGCGGGCCACCGTGGAACACACCGAGGACGTCCTGCTGCCGCTCACCCCGGGCCTGCACCGGCGCGGCTTCGCGACCGCCGTCGTACGGTTCGCCGGCGCCCGGGTCGGGCTGATCAGCTGTCACCTCAGCCTGCAGAAGGACGAGCGGTACGCCCAGGCCGGGATGCTCCTCGACCGGGTCGCCGCCATGGGCACCCCGCACACGATCGTGGCCGGTGACCTCAACGAGCGACCCGACGGGCGGGCCTTCACCCGCCTGGCGAAGGAGCTCCAGGACGGCTGGGCGGTCAGCCCCTGGGGCGGCGAGTACACCTCGACGCCCACCGACCCGCACCAGCGCATCGACGCGATCCTGGCCACCGAGGGCGTGGAGTTCCTGGGCTGTGGCGTGCCCACGGACCTCGACCCGGCCGACCTCAAGGCGGCGACGGACCACCTGCCGGTCCTCGCGGCGGTACGGATCCCGGCGGCCTGACCCACACGGTCGGCGGACGGAGTCCGCCGCAGCCGGCCGAAGCCCGGGAGGCGCCCCGGCGCCGAGCGGTGCGAGCGCCGGCGTCGGAGGATTCGGCTTCCAGCGGCCTGAGGCGCGAGGCCGGTGGTCCGACGCGCCGGTCAGACCACCGCGCCGCGGCCCGGGTCGTCGTAGCCGTCATCGTCGTCGTCGTGCTTCATCCGGGCCACCAGTGTCGCGAAACCGCCCAGGAAGCCGCCGATGCACAGCGTCGTCAGCCACCACGTCATGTCCCACTGGAGCAGCACCGCGATCAGCATCAGCACCGGGCCGCCCACCACGCCCAGCCACGCGAACTTCGTCGTCGCGTCCGCCTCCGGCAGCGGCGGCGGCTCCGGCGGGACGAAGTGGCCCTCGCCGTCGTCGTCGCCCTTCCTGCCGGGCTTCTTCTCGCCGGGCTCGTCGTCGGGGTCGGCGAGCTGGTAGTCCCGAGGGCCGCCGCCCACGCTCACTCCGGGCGCGAAGACGATCGAGCTGCCCAGCGCGGGCTTCGCGGGCCCCTCGTCCCCGTCCTCGTCCTCCTCGCCGTCACCGTCCTCGTCGGCCGCCGCCTCCGGGCGGGCGGAGTCGTCCGAGTCGTCGTCCGAGTCGTCGTCCGACTCGTCCACCGGCTCCGGGAGCGCCAGATCCTCCACCGACCTGAAGGGCCTGGCCCCCGGAGGGTCCGCCGGCTCCTGGCCGTACCCGGCGACGATGGCCGCCCATGCGGCCTCCTCGTCGATGGGCTGCGGCTCGCGCTCCCCGTCGTGCTGCTCAGCCACCGCTCGTGCTCCCCTTCTCACCGACGCCTTCCGGAGCGAGCCGGCCGACGAAGGCCCAGCTCTCCTCGAAGATCCGCTCCGCGTCGTGGTCCAACGTCGCCACGTGGTAGCTCTGTTCCAGCAGGATCTCCGTCACGTCCGTCGAGGAGATCCGGCTCAGGATCCGCGCCGAGTCGGCCGGCGGGACCACGTGGTCCCGCGGGCTGTGCAGCACGACCACCGGCTGCGTGACCTGCGGCAGCTCCGCGTCCACGACCCGGAAGAACTGACGCAGCGAGTGCGCCGCGTGCAGCGGCACCTTGTCGTAGCCGATCTCCGCCGAGCCCTCCTTGGCGATGTCGCTGGCGATGCCGTTCGTCGTGCGCACGAAGTGGCGGACCACCGGCAGCGCGTGCGCGGCGAGGCCGTGCACCTTGTTGCCCGGGTTCACCAGGACGAGACCCCGTACGGCATCCCCGTGCCTGGCCGCGAGCCGCAGCGAGAGCGCCCCGCCCATGGACAGACCGAAGACGAAGACCTCCTCGCAGGTGGCCAGCAGCTCCCGCAGAGCCCGGTCCACCTCCGCGTACCAGTCCTGCCAGCTGGTGAGCTGCAAGTCCTCCCAGCGGGTGCCGTGCCCGGGCAGGAGCGGCAGCGACACGGTCAGTCCGCGCTCGGCCAGATACTCGGCCCACGGGCGCAGCGACTGCGGGGAACCGGTGAATCCGTGACAGAGAAGGACGCCGACCTTTCCGCCCTCGTGGCGGTACGGCTCGGCTCCAGGAAGGACCGGCACCGGGGTCTCCTGTTCGGGGGTTCGACGAAGCAACGACAAGGGGAAGGACCTTCACCGTACGCGACCGGACCGACACCGACCAGGGCCGTTCGCACGAAGGTGCTCCTTGCTCGGCCGCACCCGCGCGGGCAGGCGGGAAAAGGCGGGATAAGGTCAGTCCGACAGCACACGGAAGGTACTCGAGTTGATCTACGGCGCAATGAAGTTCTCCATCGGGGGGTCACTGAAGCTCGCCTTCAGGCCGTGGGTGGAGGGCCTCGAGAACATTCCCGCCGAGGGGCCGGCGATCCTCGCGAGCAACCACCTGTCCTTCTCGGACTCCTTCTTCCTGCCCGCCGTCCTCGACCGCAAGGTCACCTTCATCGCCAAGGCCGAGTACTTCACCTCGCCCGGTGTGAAGGGCAAGCTCACCGCCGCCTTCTTCAAGGGCGTCGGCCAGCTCCCGGTGGACCGCTCCGGCGCGCGCGGCGCGGGCGAGGCCGCGATCAAGGCCGGTATCGAGGTCATCGAGAAGGGCGGACTCTTCGGGATCTACCCCGAGGGCACCCGCTCGCCCGACGGTCGCCTCTACCGCGGCAAGCCCGGTGGCCTCGCGCGCGTGGCCCTGGCCACCGGCGCGCCCGTGATCCCGGTCGCCATGATCGACACCGAGAAGATCCAGCCGCCCGGCAAGGTCGTCCCCAAGCTGATGCGCCCGGGGATCCGGATCGGCAAGCCGCTGGACTTCTCCCGCTACCACGGCATGGAGGGGGACCGCTTCATCCTGCGCTCGGTGACCGACGAGGTCATGTACGAGATCATGAAGCTGTCCGGCCAGGAGTACGTCGACATCTACGCGACCGCCGCCAAGCGGCAGATCGCCGACGCGGAGAAGGCGGCCAAGGAGGCCGTGAAGGAAGAGATCGCGGCACGGGAAGAGTCCGGCGCCTGACCCTCTCGTAGGGGCGCCCGGGGGGTGGGGGAGATGGCCAAGCGCGAGCGTGTCGTGCGGATGTCGGTCGAGCAGCCGTTGTGGCGCGCGCTCACCGCGTACCGCGTCGGGACGATGATCTACGCCGTCCTGATCTTCGTCTTCGGCCGTGAACGCTACGAACGGCCCTGGGTCGCCATCGCGTTCCTCGCCGTCCTGTGCGTCTGGACCCTGGTCACCCTCCCCAAGGTGGCGAACGCGGTCGGCTGCACCAAGCGCTTCCTCGTCGCCGACCTCACCGTCGCCCTCACCGGCATCCTGCTCACCCCGCTCGCCGACGAGCACGCGCAGTCGGTCGACGGCCCGACCCTGCCGACGATATGGACCGCGGGCGCCGTCCTCGCGTACGCGATCAAGGGCGGCTGGCGCTGGGCCGGCTTCGCCTCCTCGCTGGTCGCCGTCGCCAACATCATCGAGCGCGGCCACCCCACCCGGGACACCCTCCACAACGTCCTGCTGGTGTGGGTGGCGTCGATCGCCATCGGTTACGTCGTCGAGGTCGCCCGCGCCTCGGAGCGCACCCTCGCCCGCGCCCTGGAGATCGAGGCCGCGACCCGGGAGCGGGAGCGGCTGGCCCGGGACATCCACGACAGCGTCCTGCAGGTCCTGGCGATGGTGCAGCGGCGCGGCACGGCCCTGGGCGGCGAGGCCGCCGAGCTGGGCCGGATGGCGGGGGAGCAGGAGGTCGCGCTGCGGACCCTGGTCGCCGGCGGGCCGAGCCGTCCGTCGCTGGTCTCCGAGGACGAGTCCAAGGGGGCGGTCGTCCGGATGGCCGACTACCCCGACGAGGACAACCCGGCCGACGCGGCCGGCTCCCCGGTCGATCTGCGGGCCCTCCTCACCCCGCGCGCCGGGGCGCGGGTCACGCTCTCCGACCCGGGAGCGCCCGTGCTGCTCCCGCCGGAGGCCGCCCGCGAGCTGACCGCCGCCGTCGGCGCCGCCCTGGACAACGTCCGGGTGCACGCGGGCGACAGCGCCCGGGCGTGGATCCTGGTCGAGGACTGGCCGGACGAGGTGATCGTGACGGTACGGGACGACGGTCCCGGCATCCCGGAGGGACGGCTCGCCCAGGCGGAGGGCGAGGGCCGGATGGGGGTCGCCCTCTCCATCCGGGGCAGGCTGCGGGATCTCGGGGGGTCGGCCGAGCTGATCTCGGTCCCGGGACAGGGCACGGAAGTCGAACTGAAGGTCCCGCGGGAACCACGGGGGAAGGCAGGAACGAGATGAGCGAGCAGCAGGAGCAGATCAGAGTGATGGTCGTCGACGACCATCCGATGTGGCGGGACGCGGTCGCCCGCGACCTCGCCGAGGCCGGCTTCGACGTGGCGGCCACCGCCGGCGACGGCGAGCAGGCCGTGCGCCGCGCCGGCGCCGTGAACCCGGACGTCCTCGTCCTGGACCTCAACCTGCCCGCGAAGCCGGGCGTCCAGGTCTGCAAGGAGCTGGTCGGCGCCAACCCCAGGCTGCGGGTCCTCGTGCTCTCCGCGAGCGGCGAGCACGCCGACGTCCTTGAGGCGGTCAAGTCCGGTGCCACCGGCTATCTGCTGAAGTCGGCCAGCACGGCCGAACTGATCGACGCGGTACGCCGCACGGCCGCCGGCGACCCCGTCTTCACGCCCGGTCTCGCGGGCCTGGTCCTCGGCGAGTACCGCCGCCTCGCCTCCGAGCCCGCCCCGGCGTCCGGCGCCGACGAGCCCAAGGCCCCGCAGCTCACCGAGCGCGAGACCGAGGTGCTGCGGCTCGTCGCCAAGGGCCTGAGCTACAAGCAGATCGCCGAGCGGCTGGTCATCTCGCACCGGACCGTGCAGAACCACGTCCAGAACACGCTCGGCAAGCTTCAGCTGCACAACCGGGTGGAGCTGGTCCGGTACGCCATCGAGCGCGGCCTCGACGACGCCTGAGGATCCACGGGCAATTCACTCTCCATGCCGTGTCGGAGTGACCCACGCCACTACTAGCGTGGGTCGCACATCCCGTCCGACACGGCGAAGGAGACCTCCATGCGGGTCGGCGTACTGACCGGAGGCGGCGACTGCCCCGGTCTCAACGCGGTCATCCGCGGCATCGTCCGCAAGGGCGTCCAGGAGTACGGCTACGAGTTCACCGGCTTCCGCGACGGCTGGCGCGGACCCCTGGACGGCGACACCGTACGGCTCGACATCCCCGCCGTCCGCGGCATCCTGCCCCGCGGCGGCACGATCCTCGGCTCCTCGCGCACCGATCCGCTCACGGTGGAGAGCGGCATCCGCCGGATCAAGGAGAACCTCGCCAAGAGCGAGATCGACGCCCTGATCGCGATCGGCGGCGCGGGCACCCTCAGGGTGGCCGCCCGGCTGGTCGACGAGTACGGCGTCCCCTGCGTCGGGGTGCCCAAGACCATCGACAACGACCTCTCCGCCACCGACTACACCTTCGGGTTCGACACCGCCGTCGGCATCGCCACCGAGGCCATCGACCGCCTCCACACCACCGCCGAGTCCCACAAGCGGGTCCTGGTGGTGGAGGTGATGGGCCGGCACGCCGGCTGGATCGCCCTCCACTCCGGACTCGCGGGCGGCGCCAACGTCATCCTCATCCCCGAGCAGCGCTTCGACCTCGACCAGGTCTGCGCGTGGGTCACCTCGCGGTTCAAGGCCACGTACGCCCCGATAGTGGTCGTCGCCGAGGGCGCCAGGCCCAGGGACGGCGAGCCGGCCCGGCCCTCGGGCGTGGGCGAGTGGCTCGCCGAGGAGATCGAGCGGCGGACGGGCAACGAGGCGCGGACCACCGTGCTCGGCCATGTGCAGCGCGGCGGCACCCCCAGCGCCTTCGACCGCTGGCTCGCCACCCGCTTCGGTCTGCACGCCATCGACGCGGTCCGCGACGGCGACTTCGGCTCGATGGTCGCGCTGCGTGGCACCGACATCGTCCGCGTCCCCCTCTCCGAGGCCACGGCACGGCTCAAGACGGTCGAACCGGCGCTGTACGAGGAGGTCGGGGTCTTCTTCGGCTGACGACCCCGGCCCGTGGTCACGCGGGCCGCCCCCGGGGGGTCGTATATTCGCCGGTACCAGACAATTCCGGCCTACCCCCGGAGGGGACCCGTGGAAATCCTGGCATTCGGTGTACAGGCCGACGAGAAGCCGCTGATCGAGAAGGCCTTCGAAGGACACCACGAGGTCCGCTGCCTGGATGTCTTCCTCACCGAGGACACCGCGCCCATCGCGGCCGGCTACGAGATCGTGTCCACCAGCGTCAACGCCGAACTCGGCGGCCCGGTCCTGAGGGCCCTGGCCGCCGGCGGAACGAGGCTCATCGCCCAGCGCTCCACCGGCTTCAACAACATCGACCTCGATGTGGCCGCCGAGCTGGGCCTCACCGTCGCCCGGGTCTCGTACTACTCCCCGTACGCCGTCGCCGAGTTCGCCTGGACCCTCGCGATGGCCGTCAACCGGCGGATCGTCCGCGCCTCCAACCGGACCCGCGACTTCGACTTCCGGCTCGACGGACTCATGGGCCGCGACATGCGCGGCCGTACGGTCGGTGTCCTCGGCACCGGAAAGATCGGCGAGGCGTTCACCCGGATCGCCCACGGCTTCGGCATGAACCTCCTCGGCTGGGACGTCGCCGAGAACCCCGCCTGCGTCGAACTCGGCATGAAGTACGTCGACAAGGAGCGGCTCCTCGCCGAGTCCGACCTGATCAGCCTGCACGTACCGCTGCTCCCGGCGACCTGGCACCTCATCGACGCCGCCGCCCTCAAGGCGATGAAGGACGACGCCGTCCTGGTCAACTCCAGCCGCGGCGGTCTCGTCGACACCGAGGCCCTCGTCTCCGAACTCCGCGCGGGCCGCTTCACCGGGGTGGGACTCGACGTGTACGAGGCGGAGGCCGGGCTCTTCTTCCTCGACAAGTCCCTGGAGGTCGTCGAGGACGACACCCTGGCCCGCCTGGTGACCTTCCCCAACGTGGTGGTCACCTCCCACCAGGCGTACTACACCGTCGAGGCGGTCGGCCAGATCGTCGACACGACCGTCCAGAACGTCCTCGACTACCTCGCGGGCCGCCGCGGCGAGAACGTCCTGGTCCCGGCCGCCTCCCAGGACGCCCCCTAGACGAGTACCCCCGCGAGGAGCGAGGCGGTCAGCGCCGCCCCCTCCATCGTCAGGACCGACTCCGGGTGGAACTGGACCCCGGCGAAGCCCGGCCCGCGCAGCGCGTGGACCTCGCCCGTGTCCTCGTCGCGGCTCACCTCGATGCGGTGCAGCGCCAGTTCGGTGGCGGCCTGGTCGTCGCAGCGGGCCGTGAAGCTGTTGTAGAAGCCGACGGTCTGCTCCTGCCCGAAGAGATCGATCCGCACCTGCGCCCCCTGGAACGGGGTCCGCTTGCGGACGATCTCCAGGCCGAGCTCGGCCGCGATCAGCTCATGGCCCAGGCAGACGCCGAGGAGACCGTGCCGGTGGTCCCGTACGAGTTCGGCCGTGAGCCCGCGCAGGAAACGCATCTTGGGGTCGGCAGCGTCCCCCGGGTCGCCCGGCCCCGGCCCGAGCACCACCGGGCCCTCGTGGGCGAGGGCGAGCTCCCGCAGCCCCGGCTCGTCGTAGCGCACGACCGAGACCTCCAGACCGGAGGAGCGCAGCAGGTGGGCGAGCATCGCCGTGAAGGTGTCCTCGGCGTCGATCACCAGCGCGTGCCCGTTCAGCTCCGCCGACCGCACCTGCATCCGCAGCCAGAACGGCGCCAGGTCGGCCCGCCGGGCGTCCAGTGCCGCCCGCACCCGCGGATCGTCCGCGAGCCGCGGCGCCACCGGCGACTCGTCCCGCGGCCGCCCCTCCCGTACGCCCAGCGCCGCGAGGACCCCCGCCGCCTTGGCGTGCGTCTCGGCGACCTCGCCCGCCGGGTCGGAGTGGCGGACCAGGGTCGCGCCGACCGGCACCCGCAGCCGCCCGTCCGCCGAGATGTCGGCGGTACGGATGAGGATGGGGGAGTCCAGCGTCTGGAGGCCGTTCTCGTCCGTGCCGAGCAGGGCCAGCGCCCCCGCGTAGTAGCCCCGGCCCCCGGCCTCGTGGCGCTCGATGACGCGGCAGGCGTTCTGCACCGGGGAGCCGGTGACCGTCGCCGCGAACATCGTCTCCCGCAGCACCTCCCGTACGTCGAGGGACGAGCGGCCGCGCAGCTCGTACTCGGTGTGGGCGAGATGCGCCATCTCCTTGAGCCGCGGACCGATCACCACCCCGCCCATGTCGCCGACCGTGCACATCATCTTCAGCTCCTCGTCGACCACCATGGAGAGCTCCTCGGTCTCCTTGCGGTCGGCCAGGAACGCCAGCAGGTCCTCGGCGGTCGGTGCGGCGCCGGCCGGGTAGCGGTACGTGCCGCTGATCGGGTTCATGACGACGGTGCCGCCCACCCGTCTCCCACCACCACCCCCAGACGAGAGCGCTTCGCGCTCGCCCCTCCCGCTCGTCATCCGGACGTGCACCTCGGGGCTCGCGCCCACCAGGACCCGGTCACCGGTGTGGACGACGAACGTCCAGTACGCGCCCCGCTCGCCCGTGAGGAGCCGCCGGAACAGCGCGAGCGCGTCGGCGCGCCCGAAGCCCGGGATCTCCCCGGTGTAGGTGCGCCGGATGACGAAGTTGGCGCCCTCGCCGGCGCCGATCTCCTCGTCGATGACCCGCCGTACGGTCTCGGCGTACGCCTCGTCCGACACGTCGAACCCGCCGCCCTCCACCCGTACGTCATGGGCGGGCAGCTGCTCGAGCGCGGCGGCGAGCGGCAGTTCGTACGCCTCCTCGGCGACCAGCACGGAGAGCGGGGTGCCGTCGTAGCGTACGTCGAAGCCGCGCTCGCGGATCTGCCGGAACGGTACGAGCGCGAGGGTCGGCAGCGGGCCGACGGGCAGCTCGGCGAGCCGCTCGGCCTCGTGGACCGCGCCGATCAGCACCTCGACGGTGTCGTGGTCACGGCCCGGGGTGCGCCTGCGGAGCAGGGCGAAGGGCGGGCAGGAGTCGTCCAGGAGACGGGAGAGTTCCATACGGATACGTCGTTCCTTCCGGGTGGGAGAGGAACGGCCCCGGGTACGGGAAAGGCCGCCCCTCGGGCGGCCTTCGCGTGTCGTCGGTGTACGCGCAGTCAGTGGGCCGCCGGATGAGCGGTCCACCACCAGTTCTGGATCTGCGGCGCGAACATGCGAGCACCATAACCCAGCCGGGCACGGAAACGGGGCCCGGTCCGCACCGTGGACGGTGCGAGCCGGGCCCCGGGGACCCGCTGAACTACCCGATCAGAAGATCATGTTGTAGATCTGCCAGCCCGGACCGACCTGCACGCGCGCGGCGTACGGGGCTGTGGCGTTGCCGGTGCCCTTGTAGAACCACAGGACGCCGGAACCGTCGCGGCCGATGAAGTCCACCTTGCCGTCGCGGTCGAGGTCGCTCGGCCCGACGATGCTGTTGTAGATCTGCCAGCCGGTGCCGACCTTGACGCGGGCGCCGTACGGGGCGGCGGCGTTGCCGGTGCCCGCGTAGAACCACAGGACGCCGGAGGCGTCGCGGCCGATGAAGTCCGGCTTGCCGTCACCGGACAGATCGCCGGTGCTGACGATCATGTTGTAGATCTGCCAGCCGGTACCGATCTTCGCCCGCGGTGCGAACGGCACGGACGGGTTGCCGGTGCCCTGGTAGAGGTACAGCGCGCCGGACTTCTCGCGGGCGATCAGGTCCGCCTTGCCGTCCCCGGTGAGGTCACGGGCGCCGATGATCTGGTCGTAGATCCCCCATCCGGCCCCGGTCTTGAGCCGTGCCTTGAACGGCGCGGACGGGTTGCCGCTGCCCTGGTAGTACCAGAGCACACCGGAACCGTCCCGGGCGACGGCGTCACCGGTGCCGTTGGCGTGCAGGGCGGTCATGGCCGTGACGGTGTTGTAGATCTGCCAGCCGGCGCCGACCCGGTAGCGGGTCAGGAAGGGCGTGGTGCCGCTGCCGGTGCCCTGGTACTGCCAGAGGACGCCGGAACCGTCACGGGCGAGGAGGTTGTAGCGACCGGCGCCGGTGTCGGCCGCGACACCGGGCGCCTCCACGATGTCGCTCTGCTTCACCCAGGTGACCTTGTGGTGGAAGCGGATCGGCACGAACATCGTGCTGCCGATGACGTTCTTCTGGGCGCCGCCGAACCAGTCGTCGCCCTTCACCGCCGGGCCGGCCTTCACATAGGCGTGACCGGCGGCCAGGGAGAACTTCGTCAGGGAGGCGTTCTCGTCGCCCGGCGCCTCCAGGCCCGCGGCGGTGTACGCGGCGGTCTCTGGGAAGGAGCGCCCGTAGATCTTGGCCGAGGTCAGCCCCGACTTCACCTTCACGGTCGTGGCACCGGTCACCGGGACGGTGTACTGGCCGCCCGGGTTGTAGAACCATGCCTTCTGGCCCGCGTACCAGATCGCGGTCCAGTTGTACTGGGCATCGGCGACGACGTAGCTGCCACCGGCGCGGACCTTGTTCCCGTAGTTCGAGCCCTCGGACCAGAGAGAGGAGAAGTACGGGTCCTTCAGCGTGGTCGCGCTCGTCGAGGGCGACGTGTACAGGTAGCCGAAGTTGGACGGGCGCGCGGGGACCGCGTTGCCACCGGTGGTCAGCTTCGGCTGGTTCGCCGTGGTGAACGGCGGCACCACACGGACCACCTGGCCGGCCTTGAGCAGGCCGCCGGCGCCCTTGTCGCCCTGCGGGGCGCCCAGGAGGGACATGTAGTGGTTCCAGTCCCAGTACGGGCCCGCGTCCCAGTGGAGCTTGCTGAGGCCGGCGTCCGTCTGGAGCGCCACCTCGTCGTGGCCGATGATGTGCTCGCGGTCCAGCGGCACGCCGTACTTGGCGGCCAGGAACTTCACCAGATCGGCGGAGGACTGGTACTGGGACTCGGTGTACCAGCTGCCCTCCTTGATCGCGTAGCCCTCGTGCTCCACGCCGATCGCGTGCATGTTGTGGGTCCAGTTGCCCGCGTGCCACGCCAGGTGCTTGTTCTCGAGCATCTGGGTGACCAGACCGTCCGAGGCGCGGATCAGGTAGTGGGCGCTGCCCGGGACCGCCGGATTGGTGAGCGCCGCGAGCGAGCCGTCGTAGCCGCCCTCGGTGTCGTGGATGATGATCTGCCGGATGTCCACGCCCTGGTTCGGGCGGTCGCCGAGCGTGTAGTTGCGCTTGCTGGGGTTCGCGGGATCCGTCCGGACCGGCACGAAGTTGCAGTTCAGGCCGGCGGGGCACTCGGGCGTCGGCGTCGCCGTCGTGGAGGCGAAGCTCGCCGCCAGCGGCACGTTCGACGGCTTGACCGGCTCGACCGACGGGTCGGCCGGCAGGGAGACCTGCTCGCCGTCCAGGGTCAGCTCACGCTCACCGGTCCTGATGGACTCGAAGACGCGCTTCGCGAAGAGGTCGGCGCCCTTCTTGTCGGGCGACTCGCTGTAGCGCGCGACGGCCGGATACCAGGCGCCCGGGTCGTCGGACAGCTCGGCGCCGGCCTGCTTCTGGTACTCGGCGAGCAGCGCCGCGCCGGCCCGGATGGACTCGGCGGTGTCGTTCTGGACCGCCTCGGCGGAGCTGTCGATCAGCTCGGCGGCCTTGTCCAGGGTGTGCAGCCGCGGGTCGGTGGTGTCGACGGCGGCCTTGTCCAGGATGGCCCGGACCTTGGCGGGGTCGAAGGTCTTCTCGATCTCCGGCTTGCCGCTGCCGTTGAAGTGGGAGATGGCCTCCTCGTCGGCCTCTCCGGACTCGATGTCCTCCGGGTCGACGTCCGTCAGGCCCATGACGTTGTACGCGCCGGTCACACTCGGCTCGCCGTCGTGCGACTCCCACCGCGTCTGCCGGTACGACACCGCCATCAGCACGCTCTGCGGCACGTCGAACTCCCGCGCCGCGTCCGCGAACTGCGACTGCAGAGAAGCGTTTCCGCTGTTCTTGCCGTCCTCGGAGCCCAGCACGCCGGGCGAGGCCACGGCGATGGTGCCGATCGTGGCGGTGGCGACGACCGCCGCCGCCGCACCGTAAAGCAGCCGTTTCTTCTTGCGGTCCTTGCGGTGCCCTTGGCTCACGCCCACCCCTGTGATTGGTCTTTAGTTGATGTTTAAACGCGCGTGAGAGTAACACCGCCCGATGGCGTGACGATCACCGAGGGACATTTCGGGCGCGCGTCTCAGCCATTGGGCGTCGCGCTGGACAGGGCGCCAAACCCCGTAATGTGGTGGTTGTGACCGTGAACGCTAAGACCCCCGCCGCCGGTGGCAACACCTGGCGAGACCTTCCCGCGGCGCAGCAGCCTGAGTACCCCGATGCCGAGGCTCTGCGCGATGTGATCGCGGACCTCGAGTCGTATCCGCCGCTCGTCTTCGCAGGCGAGTGCGATCAGCTGCGCGCCCGCATGGGAGCCGTCGCCCGGGGCGAGGCGTTCCTGCTCCAGGGCGGCGACTGCGCCGAGGCCTTCGACGCCGTGTCCGCCGACCACATCCGTGCCAAGCTCAAGACCCTGCTCCAGATGAGCGCCGTCCTGACGTACGCGGCCTCCGTGCCCGTCGTCAAGGTCGGCCGTATCGCCGGGCAGTACTCCAAGCCCCGCTCCAAGGGCACCGAGACCCGCGACGGCGTGACCCTGCCGACGTACCGCGGCGACTCGGTCAACGGCTTCGACTTCAACGAGAAGGCCCGGATCCCGGACCCCGAGCGCCTGAAGCGGATGTACAACGCCTCCGCCTCCACGCTCAACCTGGTCCGCGCCTTCACCACCGGCGGTTACGCCGACCTGCGCCAGGTGCACGCCTGGAACCAGGACTTCGTGAAGTCGTCCCCGTCGGGCCAGCGCTACGAGCAGCTGGCGCGCGAGATCGACAACGCGCTGAACTTCATGAAGGCCTGTGGCACCGACCCGGCCGAGTTCAAGGCCGTCGAGTTCTACGCCTCCCACGAGGCGCTGCTGCTCGACTACGAGGGTGCCCTCACCCGTACCGACTCGCGTACCGGCAAGCTGTACGACACCTCCGGCCACATGGTCTGGATCGGTGAGCGCACCCGCCAGCTCGACCACGCCCACATCGAGTTCGCCTCGCGGATCGCGAACCCGATCGGCATCAAGCTCGGCCCGACGACCACGGTCGACGAGGCGCTGACGTACATCGACCGCCTGGACCCGGACCGCGAGCCCGGCCGGCTGACCTTCATCGTCCGCATGGGCGCCGACAAGGTCCGGGACAAGCTCCCGGAGCTGGTCGAGAAGGTCACCGCCTCCGGCGCGACCGTCGCCTGGGTCACCGACCCGATGCACGGCAACACGTTCGAGGCGGCCTCCGGCCACAAGACCCGCCGCTTCGACGACGTGCTCGACGAGGTCAAGGGCTTCTTCGAGGTCCACAAGGGCCTCGGCACGCACCCGGGCGGCATCCACGTCGAGCTCACCGGTGACGACGTCACCGAGTGCGTGGGCGGCGGCGACGAGATCTTCGTCGACGACCTGCACCAGCGCTACGAGACGGCCTGCGACCCGCGGCTCAACCGCAGCCAGTCGCTCGACCTGGCGTTCCTGGTGGCGGAGATGTACCGCGATCAGTAAGGACGTTCCTACGACTGTGGGGCGCGGATCCATGTGATCCGCGCCCCACAGTCATATCCAGGGCTTTACACCTGATAGGTGCCGGGTAAGGTTAGGTTCGCCTTATCGATCTCGGCGGGAGGTGAACCGCGTGTACGTCTGCTCATGCTTCGGCGTTACGGAGAAGCAGGTCAAGGAGCACGCGGATGCCGGCGCCTGTACGCCTCGCCAGATCGCCTCGGCCTGCAAGGCGGGCACGGACTGCGGCTCGTGCGTCCGGCGTATCCAGGCCATCCTCGGGCGCGGCAACTGCCCCCGGCGGGAGCTCGTCGACCAGGGGATGCCCGCGCTGACCTCCGTCCCTGAAGACCTCTCCGAGGCGGCTTAGCTCGGCTGCTCGATCAGCGTCGAGATGTAGAGCGCCTCGCCGAGGTTCTCGATCAGCTCCAGCTGGGTGTCGAGGTAGTCGATGTGGTGCTCCTCGTCGGCCAGGATCTCCTCGAAGAGGTTCGCCGACGTGATGTCGTTCTTGGCGCGCATGACCTCGATGCCGCGCTTGAGGCGGTCGATCGCCTCCACCTCCACCTGGCGGTCCGCCTCGAACATCTCCTTGACCGTCTGGCCGACCCGGACATGGAAGAGCCGCTGGTAGTTGGGCAGACCGTCCAGCATCAGGATGCGTTCGGTGAGCTTGTCCGCGTGCTTCATCTCATCGATGGACTCTTCGCGGGTGTACTTGGCGAGCTTGGTCCAGCCCTTGTTGTCCTGGATGCGGTAGTGCAGCCAGTACTGGTTGACGGCCGTCAGCTCGCCGGTCAGCTGCTCGTTGAGGAACTCGAGGACCTCGGGGTCGCCCTGCATCGCAGAGGCTCCTTCCACGCATAGGTACGCCGTGACTGGGCAGGATGGCCGCATCCTTGCACCACGAGTGGGGAGCGTCCAGTAAGTGCAGGCTTAGTGGGAGTTGCCCGAATCCGCGTGCGATGTGAGGTTGGCTGGTCATGACCACCCCTCGCGGTCTGTCACCATGGATGACATGGGTCAGCCGGAGAGCGGAGTACACCGGGAAGCAGGGCAGTCGGATCTTCCTCCGGGGCAGCGGCTGCAGCGCGGCTGGCCTGTCACCCACTACGGCCCCGTCCCCAAGTTCAAGCCCGACCGCTGGGAGTTCCGGGTCTTCGGGGCGACCGCGGACGGCGAGAAGCGGTGCTGGAATCACGAGGAGTTCTCGGCGCTGCCGTTCTCGACCGTCGTGGCCGATCTGCACTGCGTCACGAAATTCAGCATGCTCGGGGCCGAATGGGGGGGTGTGCCCGCCCGGACGATCCTGGAGCTGGCCCCGCCGGCCGCCGGCGTCACGCATGTGATGGTCTGGGCCGAGTACGGCTTCAGCGCCAACATGCGCCTCTCCGACTTCGCCTCCGAGCGCACGATCTTCGCCACCCACAAGGACGGCGAGCTGCTCACCGCCGAGCACGGCTTCCCGCTGCGGCTCGTGGTGCCCCACCTGTACGCCTGGAAGGGGCCCAAGTGGGTCCGGGGTGTGGAGTACATGACCGCCGATCGCCGGGGCTTCTGGGAGGAGCGCGGCTATCACAACATCGGCGATCCCTGGCGGGAGCAGCGGTACTCGTACCAGGAGGAGCCGGGGGACGGCCCGGAGCTCTGACCCCGGAGCCCTGATCAGTGGTGGTACTGGTGGACCACCGCATGGCCCTTGCCGCGGCCGATCATCCACTTGTTGACGGGTGTGGTGATCAGGAAGGCGACGAGGAAGGCGAAGGCGAGGGCGCCCCAGAACAGCGCGTCCGACAGATGCGCGTCCATCGCGCCGGGCACGAGCAGCAGGACGCCGTTGTCGACGATCTCCATCACGGTGATGGAGAGGGTGTCGGCGGCGAGCGCGACGCCGATGGCGGCCTTCAGGCTCAGTCCGGCGCGGACGACCGCCCACAGGGTGAGCGAGTAGCCGAAGAAGAAGGCCAGGACGATGGCGAGGACCATCGTCGGGGCGTTGCCCCAGCCGAGCGAGGTGCCGATGATCATGCCGAGGACCTCGCCGATGGCGCATCCCGTGAGGCAGTGGAGGGTGGCCTTCATCGCCATGGACCAGCTGACCGCACCGGTGGCGTGTCCCTGGTGGTCGTGCTGACCGTGCCGGCCGTGGGGCTCGTGCCGGCCGTGGGGCTCGTGCCGGCCGTGGTGCTCATGGTGACCGGCGTGGCCCTCGTGGCCCTCGTGGCCCTGGTGGTTCTCGTGTCCGGTGTGCTGCTGCTCGTGTGCGTGCGCTTCGTGCTGCATGAGGGCCCCCAATGCCGGATAGCGGTTCCCGTCTCTCTCTTGACAGGAACCGTATACCCCCCAGGGGTATTCCTCAACGGAAATCTCAGCCTCGGAGTTTCTTCAGCCGCTCCACGTCCGCCGTGTGCCCGTCCTTCCCGCCCGGGGTCTCGATGATCAGCGGCACCCCTTCGGTCGCCGGGTGACGCATCAGCTCCCGGAACGGCTCCTCGCCGATGTGACCGGCCCCGATGTTCGCGTGCCGGTCCTTGTGCGCACCGACGACGTCCTTGGAGTCATTGGCGTGGATCAGCTTCAGCCGCCCCTCGCCCACGGTCGCCACCAACTCGTCGAGCGTCCGCGTCATCCCGTACGGGCCGGTCAGATCGTGGCCCGCGGCGAAGATGTGGCAGGTGTCGAGACAGATCCCGAGCTTCGGGTGGCGGTCAAGCGCGTCGAAGTACGGGCCGAAGTCCTCGGCGCGCGAGCAGAGCGAGAAACCCTGCCCGGCCGTCGACTCGAGCAGCAGGAACGGGTCGTCCGGGTGCGTCAGCTCGTCGAGCAGCGGCCGCATCCGCTCCCGTACCTGCGCCAGCGCCTCCTCGCGCGGTCGGCCTCCGGTCGCCGAACCGGTGTGCACCACGACGCCCTTCGCCCCGATCTCCCGGCCGCGGCGCAGCGAGTGGCGCAGTGACTCGACCGACCTGTCGACGGTGGCCTCGGTGTGGGAGCCGAAGTTGATCAGGTACGGGGCGTGGACCCAGGCCGACAGGGACTCGGCCTCGCACGCCGCGCGGAACAGCTCGTCCTGCGCCGGGTTCCCGGCGGGCGTGGCCCAGCCGCGCGGGTTGGCCACGAAGACCTGGACGGTCTCGGCGCCCAGCCCGCGGGCGTAGCCGAGACCGACCGTGGCGAGGCCGCCGGCCACGGGGACATGACCGCCGACGGGGTTGCGCATGAGTGCCTACAGTCCCTTGATCGTGAGGGTGATGGTGGAGCCCTCGGGAGCGGTGGAGCCGCCCTCGGCGGACTGGCCGGAGACCGTGTCGCCGAGGAAGGGGAAGGTCTTCTCGACCTTCACGTCGAAGCCCGCCGCCTCCAGCTTCCCGCGCGCGGTGTCGGTCGAGTCGCCCACGACGTCGGGGACCTCGATCATCCGAGGGCCCTTGGAGACGGTGAGGGTGATCGTGTCGCCCTTCGCGGCGCGGCTGCCCTCCGCGAGGGACTGGGCGGCGACCGTGCCGGCCGCCTCGGGCGAGTGGATCCGCTCGGTCGCGACCCGCACGGTGAGACCGGCGTCCTGGAGCGTGCCGGTGGCCTCGGCCACCGAATCCCCGGTCACGTCCGGGACGTCGATCGGGACGCCCTTGCTCACGACGAGGGCGACGGCCGAGTCCGGGCTGCGCTCCGTGCCGGGCTCCGGGTCGGAGCTGATCACGGCGCCCTGCGCGATGTCCTGGCTGAACGAGGTGGTGACGACGCCGGCGGCCAGGCCCTCCTTCGCCAGGAGCCGCTTGGCCTCCGCGAGCGGCTTCCCCTTGAGGTTCGGCACCTTCACGATCCGGGGCCCCCGGGAGACCGTGAGCGTGACCGTGCCGTTGCCACGGATCCGCTCGCCGGAGGCGGGGTCGCTGGCCATGACCGTGCCGCGCTCGTAGACGTCGCTGAACGCGCGCTTGGACGCGCCGACGTCGAGACCGGCGTCGGTGAGCCGCTTCGTGGCCTGGGCCTCGGTCTGGCCGAGGACGGCAGGGACACGCGTGAACTGGCCGGAATTGATGTACCAGACGCCCGCGCCGATCCCGAGAGCCAGCAGGACGGCGGCGATCACGAGCAGCGGGCCGCGGGGACGGCGCGTCCCGCGCCGGGGCTCCGGGCGGGGCTCGGGCGGTGGCATGGGCAGCCGGCTGGTGTGCTGGACCGGCTGCGCCTCGGGAGGCAGCGTGGCCCGGGGGATGACGCTGGTGCGCTCCTCGGGGCCCGCCCCGGCGACCTCGTCCTGGGAGTGCGCCTGGGAGTGCGCCTGCGGCGGTACGGCGTCCAGCTGCTCGTCCCCGAGCGTGGCGCGGGCCTCCCGGGTCAGGGCCAGGAGCGCGACGGCGTCGTACGGGCGGACCTCGGGGTTGCGGGCCGTGGCGCTCGCCACCAGCTCGTCCAGTTCGAGGGCGAGCCCCGGGACGGCGGCGGACGGGGCCGGGACGTCGGTGTTCAGGTGCTGGTAGAGGACCTGCGCGGGGGTCTCCCCGGCATGCGGCTTGCCGCCGGTCAGCATCTCGTACAGGACGACACCGCAGGCGTACACGTCGGCGCGGGTGTCCGCGGTGCCGTGCTCGATCTGCTCGGGCGCCAGGTACGAGACGGTGCCGAGGACGGAGCCGGTGGTGTTCGTGGCCGAGCCGACGGCCCGTACGAGACCGAAGTCGGCGACCTTGACCCGGCCGTCGTCCCCTATCAGGACGTTCTCCGGCTTCATGTCCCGGTGCACGAACCCGGCCCGGTGCGCGGCCCCCAGCGCGGCGAGCACCGGCTCCAGGATGTCGAGCGCCGCCCGCGGCTGCAGGGCCCCGCGCTCGCGCAGCACGTCGCGCAGGGTGCACCCGGCGACGTACTCCATGGCGAGATAGACGTACGCGCCGTCCGCGCCCTGGTCGAAGACCCCCACGACATTGGGGTGCGAGAGCCGGGCGACGGACTTCGCCTCGCGGATGAACCGCTCGACGAAGGTGGCGTCCGTGGCGAGCGCCGGATGCATCACCTTGAGCGCGAGCACCCGGTCGAGGCGGATGTCGACGGCCCGGTAGACCGTGGCCATCCCGCCGACGGCGACGCGCGCGTCGACGCGGTAGCGGCCGTCGAGCAGCTGCCCGACGAGGGGGTCCTGAAGGGTCGTGTCCACGGCCCCGAGTTTACGAGCCGGTGAGGACACCCCGTCCCCACCGGCCGTGACCGCAGCACACCTGTGACGTGCGGAACGGGTTCCCGGGCGCTCAGAACGCCGGGCGTTCCGGGTCCAGGGCCGCGCGGCCCTCCGTCGGCGAGGAGGCCTCGGCGAAGTGGCGGCGCGGGATCCGGCCCGCCCGCCACGCCAGGCGGCCCGCCTCGACCGCGTGCCGCATCCCCTCGGCCATCAGCACCGGCTCCTGCGCCCGCGTGACCGCGGAGGCCAGCATGACCGCCGCGCAGCCCAGCTCCATCGCCAGCGCGGCGTCCGAGGCCGTGCCCGCCCCCGCGTCCAGGATCACCGGCACCCCCGCCCGCTCGACGATCAGCTGGAAGTTGTGCGGGTTGCGGATCCCGAGCCCCGAGCCGATCGGCGAGCCCAGCGGCATGACCGCGGCGCACCCCACGTCCTCCAGCTTCCGCGCGAGGACCGGGTCGTCGTTCGTGTACGGCAGGACCGTGAATCCGTCGTCCACCAGCGTCTCCGCCGCGTCGAGCAGCTCGACCGGATCCGGCAGCAGGGTCCGCTCGTCGGCGACGACCTCCAGCTTGATCCAGTCGGTGCCCAGCGCCTCCCGCGCGAGGCGTGCGGTCAGGACCGCCTCGCCCGCCGTGAAGCAGCCCGCCGTGTTCGGCAGGACCCGGATGGAGAGCCGGTTCAGGACGGACAGCACGGAGCCCTGCACGGTCGGGTCGAGACGCCGCATGGCGACGGTCGTCAGCTCCGTACCGCTGGCGACCAGCGAACGTTCGAGGACGTCCAGGCTCGGCGCGCCGCCCGTGCCCATGATCAGGCGGGACGAGAACTCCGTACCCCCGAGGAGGAAGGTGTCGTCGGACATCGCGCTCAGCCCCCCTGCACCGCGGTGAGGACCTCGACCCGGTCGCCCTCGCCGAGGACGGTCGCGGACCACTGGCTGCGCGGCACGACCGTCTCGTTGACGGCCGCGGCCACGCCCGACGGCGCCGCCGTCAGCGTCGCGACCAGGGAGTCGAGGGTCGTGGGCGCGGTGAGGACGCGTGCCTCGCCGTTGACGCAGACGTTCATGCGGGCTGCTCCTGACGTACGTGAGCGGGGGAGAAGCGGCGGGGGGTGAAGGGGCGGGCCTCGTCCGGAAGCACGCCGGTGGCGAGGGCGTCGGCCATCACGTCGCCGGTCACGGGAGTGAGCAGGACCCCGTTGCGGTAGTGGCCGGTGGCCAGCTGGAGGCCGGGCAGCGCGGTCGGGCCGAGCAGCGGCGCGTTGTCCGGCGAGGCGGGCCGCAGACCCGCCCGGGTCTCGGTGAGCGGCAGCTCGGTGAGGCCGGGCACGAGCTCGTGGGCGTCGCGCAGCAGCTCGTAGACCCCGCCCGCCGTGACGGTGGTGTCCCAGCCCAGCTCCTCGCTGGTCGCGCCGACCACCAGCTCGCCGTTCGCGCGCGGCACCAGGTAGACGTGGCTGCCGCGCACGACGGCCCGGACGGTGCGGGACAGGAACGGCGCGTACGCGCGCGGCACGCTCAGCCGCAGGACCTGTCCCTTGACCGGGCGTACGGGAGGCAGGACCTCGTCCGGTACGCCGGCCAGCCGGCCGCTCAGGCTGCCCGCGGCCAGCACGACCTGGTCCGCGTCGAGCGCGTCGCCGTCCGCGAGCAGCACGCCCGCCGCCCGGTCCCGTACCACCGTCAGCCGCTCCGCGAGTACCCGGTGGAAGACCACCCCGGCCCGTTCGCAGGCGGTGACGAGCGCGGCCGCGAGCCGGCGCGGATCGACCTGGTGGTCGCCGTCGACCCGCAGTCCGCCGCGTACCCCCGGCGCCAGCATCGGCTCCAGGCGGCGGCACTCGCGTCCGCTGAGCCATTCCGACTCCAGGCCGCAGCGCGTCTGCAGGGCGTGCAGCTCACGCAGATGCGCCCGGTCGTCGGAGTCGAGCGCGACGGCGAGCGTGCCGCAGGCCCGGTAGCCCACGTCCTGTCCCGTGGCGTCCTCGAGCTCGGCGACGAAGCCGGGATAGCGGCGCGCGGAGGCCAGGTTGAGAGCGAGGAGGGTCTCCTCGCCGTAGTGGAGTTCGGTGACGGCGGCGAGCATGCCGGCAGCCACCTGGGCGGCCCCGCCGCCCGGCTCGGGGTCCACGACCGCGGTGCGCAGCCCGCGCTGCGCGGCCCGCCAGGCCGTGACCAGGCCGATGATTCCGCCCCCGATGACGAGGACGTCGGATGTACTGCATGTACGCGACATGGGCGTCCAGCCCCTCCCTTCGCCGGCATGACCCGGATCAGGTTCGTACGGTCGGAGGCCGGCCAGCCTCCCTCTCAGCCCGGTGCGTCCGGGCTCCCGCGAGTGCTCTACGTTGACGGTCAGACTATCCCCAGCCCCCGACGCCCAGTAAGGGAGCCTGTCGGCGTCGAGTCCGGGATGCGGCAACCGGCTTCCTGACGATTCGTCAGGTGCGTAAGGTGATCGGGTGAGCGAGCAGAAGCAGGCACAGCAGCGGGTCGTGATCGTCGGCGCCGGGATGGCGGGGGTACAGACCGCCGTCGCCCTGCGCGAACAGGGCTTCACCGGCCCGGTCGTTCTCATCGGGGCCGAGCCGCACCAGCCCTACGACCGGCCGCCCCTGTCCAAGGCGGTCCTCCTCGGCAAGGCCGAGGACTCGGCCTTCGACGTCGACTTCGAGGCGCTCTCCGTCGATCTGCGCCTCGGTCTCGACGTGACCGGCCTGCGCCCCGACGACCACGAGATCGACACGGAGGCCGGGCCCGTTCCGTACGGCGTCCTGGTCCTCGCGACCGGCGCCGAGCCGGTCACCCTGCCCGGCACCGAGGGCGTGCCCGGAGTCCATCTGCTGCGCACCCTCGACGACGCCGCCCGCCTCAAGCCCGTCCTGGAACGGCGCCACGACATCGTGGTGGTCGGCGCCGGCTGGATCGGCGCCGAGTTCGCCACCGCCGCGCGCGAGGCGGGGTGCGCGGTCACCGTCGTCGAGGCCGCCGACCGCCCGCTCGCCGGCGCGCTGCCCGCCGAGGTCACCGCCCCGATGGTGCGGTGGTACGAGGAGAGCGGCGCCGAACTCCTCACCCACGCGCGCGTGGACCGGATCGAACCCGGCACGGTCGTCCTGGCCGACGGCCGGCGGCTGCCCGCCGACGCGGTCGTCGTCGGCATCGGCGCCCGGCCCGCCACCGGCTGGCTCGCCGGCTCCGGCATCGCCCTCGACGCGGGCGGCTCCGTCACCGCCGACGACCGGCTGCGCACCTCCCTGCCCGATGTGTACGCCGTCGGCGACTGCGCCTCCTTCCCCTCCGCCCGCTACGGCGAACGGCTCCTGGTCCACCACTGGGACAACGCCCTGCAGGGCCCGCGCACCGTCGCGGCCGACATCATCGGCGCCGCCCCCCAGGTCGACGCGGCCCCCCAGGTCTACGACCCGGTGCCCTACTTCTGGTCCGAGCAGTTCGGCCGCTTCGTCCAGTACGCCGGACACCACACGGGCGCCGCCGAACTGGTCCATCGCGGTGATTCGGCCGGGCCCTCCTGGTCCGCGCTCTGGCTGCGCGACGGCGTCCTGGTCGCCCTGCTCGCCGTCGGACGCCCCCGCGACCTGGCCCAGGGCCGCAAGCTGATCGAGTCCGGCACCCGGATCGACCCGGAGCGCGCCGCGGACCCGTCCGTCCCCCTGAAGGCGGCAGTCCTGTAGGGCCCGACTACCGACTGTCAGTCCGGGATGGCAGGCTTGTCCACGTGACCGAGATTGACGCAAGAATCGATGCTCTCGTCCCCGCCTGGCTCTACCTCCCCGACATCGCGGAAATGCTCGATGTCGAGGTGACGCGCGTCCGGCAGCTGGTCAAGGAGGGCCAGCTCATCGCCGTGCGCCGTGGTGAGAACCGGGCGCTTCAGGTGCCCGCCGCCTTCATCGACGGCGACAAGGTGGTCAAGGGTCTCTCCGGGACCCTGACGCTCCTGAAGGACGACGGCTTCACCGACGAAGAGATGCTGGAGTGGCTCTTCACTCCCGACCCGACCCTGCCGGGCACGCCCGCGCAGGCGCTGAGCGAGAATCGCGGCACGGAGGTGAAGCGCCGCGCCCAGGCGCTCGCCGTCTGACGCACCGAAGACACCACAGGAGGTTCCGTGGGGACCGGGCCCGCCCGGCCCCCACGGACCGCCGCACCCAACGGGGGGAAGCACCCATGTCCACGCCTCGCGAGCAGCTCGCCGACGCCCGGCTCTACCTGTGCACGGACGCCCGCAGGCGCCAGGGAGACCTGCCCGCCTTCCTGGACGCCGTGCTCTCCTCCGGCGTGGACATCGTGCAGCTGCGGGACAAGGGCATGGAGGCCGGCGAGGAGCTGGAGCACCTCGCCGTGTTCGCCGACGCGTGCCGTCGCCACGGCAAGCTGCTCGCCGTGAACGACCGGGCCGACGTCGCCCACGCCATCGGCTCCGACGTGCTGCACCTGGGCCAGGGCGACCTTCCCGTGCCCGCAGCCCGGGCGATCCTCGGCGACGAGGTGCTGATCGGCCGTTCCTGCCACGCCGAGTCCGAGGCCGCCGCGGCCGCCGCCGAGCCGGGCGTGGACTACTTCTGCACCGGCCCCTGCTGGCCCACCCCCACCAAGCCGGGTCGGTACGCGCCGGGGCTCGGCCTCGTGCGCTACGCGGCCGCGCTGGAGCAGGACCGGCCCTGGTTCGCCATCGGCGGCATCGACGAGACCAACCTCGACGAGGTCCTGGACGCCGGCGCGCGCCGGATCGTCGTCGTCCGGGCGATCACCGAGGCCGACGACCCGGCCGCGGCGACGGCCCGGCTGGCCAAGCGGGTCCGCGAGCGCCTGGCATAACGTCCGAGGGCCCGGTGCGCCCTCTTGGAGGTTGTCCAAAAACGTGTCCATTACTCGGACACCGCTTCATCGGCAGCAGCCCCCCGTCTAACCTGCCGATATGGCCCTTGGTACCGCTTCCACCCGCTCGGACCGCGCCCGCACGGTCCGCGACATTCTCGCCTCCGGCAAGCCCTCGTACTCGTTCGAGTTCTTCGCGCCCCGGACCGAGAAGGGCGAGCGGAGCCTCTGGAACGCCCTGCGCAGGGTCGAGGCGGTCGGGCCGAGCTTCGTCTCGGTGACCTACGGGGCCGGCGGCTCCACCCGCGGCGGGACGGTCAA
The DNA here is from genome assembly GCF_005517195.1 of Streptomyces vilmorinianum. Classification (NCBI taxonomy): domain Bacteria; kingdom Bacillati; phylum Actinomycetota; class Actinomycetes; order Kitasatosporales; family Streptomycetaceae; genus Streptomyces; species Streptomyces vilmorinianum. Next base: position 1,967,403 of record NZ_CP040244.1, read on the forward strand.
GGCGACCCAGAAGATCGCCGGTGACACCACGCTCACCCCGGTCGCCCACCTCACCGCCGTCGACCACTCGGTCGCCGAACTGCGCAACGTCCTCGGCCAGTACGCCGACGCCGGCATCCGGAACATGCTCGCGCTGCGCGGCGACCCGCCGGGCGACCCGCTGGGGGAGTGGGTCGAGCACCCCGAGGGCGTGCGGTACGCCGCCGACCTGGTCCGGCTGATCAAGGAGTCCGGCGACTTCTGCGTGGGCGTCGCCGCCTTCCCCGAGATGCACCCGCGCTCCGATGACTGGGACACGGACATCCGTCACTTCGTGGACAAGTGCCGCGCGGGCGCGGACTACGCCATCACCCAGATGTTCTTCGATCCCGAGAACTATCTGCGGATGCGCGACAGCGTGGCGAAGGCCGGCTGCGACACGCCGATCATCCCCGAAGTCATGCCCGTGGTGAACGTGAAGACCCTCGACCGGCTGCCCCAGCTGAGCAACGCGCTCTTCCCCACGGATGTGAAAGAGCGCATCCTCGCCGTCAAGGACGATCCGGCCGCTGTACGCTCCATTGGCATCGAGTTCGCGACGGAGTTCTGCGCGCGTCTGCTCTCCGAGGGTGTCCCCGGACTGCACTTCATCACGCTGAACAACTCCACCGCGACGCTGGAGATCTACGAGAATCTCGGACTGCACGTGCAGTCGTGACCGGCGTACCCGCCCCAGACCCGCGGCGGTGGCCGTAGGAGAGGGGCGGGCATGGGGTGGACGGTCCTCTACATCGCGTTCGGTGTCGTGGCGTTGTGGCTGCTGGGTGAGGTGCTCCTGCAGTACAAGGCGCGGCTGCGCTGGCGCATGCTCGCCTTCTGCGGCTTCCTCGGGGTGGTCCTGGGCGTCCTGCTGCCCTCCGTTCTGGTGATCATCGTCGGGGCGGCCGCCTTCGCCGTGGGCCAGACCTATGTGACCCTGTCCTTCCGCCGCGGCTTCTCCACCGGCTGGGCGATCGGCGGGAGCCCGGGCGCGAGCCGGCGCCGCAGGTCCGGCCCGCCGGCCGCCGAGGCCGGCCCCACCCTGGAGGTCACCGACCTCGCCTACGAGCCGGTGGAGCCCTCGCCCGCCGAGACGACCGCGGTCTACGCGCCCGAGCCGATGCCCGACGACACCGGCCAGTACGGCGTCTACGACACCTCCTACGACCACGCGCAGGCCCAGCCCGAGCCGCAGCCCGCGTACGGCGGCTACGACGGCTACACGCAGGGGTACGAGCAGCCGGCCTACCCGCAGCAGGGGTATGAGCAGCCCGCCTACGACTACGGCACCGGCCAGCAGCAGTACGCCGCCTACTCCGACCCGTACATCGGCCCGGGCACCGACGGCCAGCAGTACACCTCGTACGACTACGGCACCGGCGGCCAGCAGCAGTACGCGGACCCCTACGCGCCCTCGTACACCTACGACACCCCGCCGGGCGGCGTGTGGGTGCCGCAGCAGCGCGACAGCGAGCAGCCCGCCGAGCATCCGCAGCAGCAGGGCCAGGAGTACTACGGCTACGGCAACGACCAGCAGTACCGGTACTGACCGCGGGACGGGCCTCTACCGCGAGCCGCGGAAGTCGTCGCCCTCCACGATCAGGCCCGCGACCAGCGCGCCCGACATGCCCGCGTGGGCCAGCCCGCCCCCGGGGTGGGACCAGCCGCCGGCGAAGTAGAGGCCGGGGAGCGGTGAGCGGTTGGCCGCGGGGAGGAACACGCCCCGGCCGCCCGCGAGCGCGGGGCCGGGGACCTCGGCGGTGCCCGTCTCCCGCAGGGTGTCCTCCGGGGTGCGGACCTCCTGCCGGAGCAGCCGCTCCCGGAGCCCTGGAACGGCCGACTCCGCCGCCGCGATCATCTCCTCGGCGATCTCCGCCCAGTCGTGCTCGGGGCGGAGCCGCACCGTCGCGGAGACCGTCACCGACTCGTGCGCGTCGTCGGGACGCAGCGCCGGATCGTCCGGCCGCAGCACGGTCACGGTGGGCCGGTCCCCGCTCGCGTGGACGACCGTGCGGTGCGCCGCGTCCGGCTCCCGGGCCCCGCGAAGGGCCAGACAGACCGTCATACGGCCCGTCAGGTCCCGCTCTTCTCCCAGGGCCGCCACCTGGTCCCGGTAGAGCGCGGGGACGGGCGCGCCCGCCACGACATGGTCCGCCTCGACGACCTCGCCCCCCTCCAGAAGGACGCCCGTCGCCCAGCCGTCCTTCTCCACCACCTCGACGACGGGGGTGTCGAAGACGAACTCCACCCGACGCTCCCGGCACCGCTCGTACACCGCGTCCGCGAGCGCCCGGATGCCGCCCTTCACGTACCAGGTGCCGAAGGTCTGCTCCATGTACGGCAGGACGGCGGCCGACGCGGGGGCGGTGGCCGGGTCGAAGCCGTAGGACCAGGCGTACGAGTCGAGGAGCGCCGTGAGCCGGGGGTCGCCCAGCTCCCGCGCGCCGATCTTGGCCAGCGTGTTCGTGGGGTGCCGCAGGATCCCCGCCTTCAGGGCCGGGTACGGCTCCCGGGCGAGCGGCGAGGTGTCCGCCGGCTGCGGCTCCTCCAGGAGCGGGCGCCGCGTGCGGTCCCACGCCTCACGCGCCCGGACCAGGAAGTCGCCCCAGCGCTCGCCGGCGCCCGCGCCGAGCGCCGCGTCCAGGGCCGAAACGGTCCCCGCGCGCGAGGCGTTGGGCAGGTCCACGCGGGTGCCGTCGGCGAAGACATGGCGGCTCGCCGGGTCGACCTGCGTCAGCTCGACGCGCTCCTCCAAGGGCTGCTTGCCGGTCTTGACGAACAGATCGCGGTAGACCGCGGGCAGGTGCAGCAGCCCGGGGCCGGTGTCGAAGGCGAACCCGTCCCACGCGAACCGGCGCACCGCACCGCCGTACGTCCCGCCGCGCTCGTACACCGTCACCCGGTGGCCCGCCACGGCCAGCCGGGCGGCCGCCGCCATGGCGCCCATGCCGGCGCCGATCACCACAATCCGTGCCATGTCAGCGACCTTATCGGCCGCCACCGACACCCCCGTCAGTCGGGCGGGCCCTGGGCTGTCGCCCCGGCGGTCGCCAGCCGTCTTTCCTCGCGGCGCTGCGCCCTTCGGCGCAGGAAGCGGCGGATGCTGCGGGCGAGGAAGACCAGTATCACCAGGCCGAGCCCGAGCAGGGCCGCCGCGACGACGGCCGCCGCCACCGGGTTGAAGATCGCGAAGGTGATGATCCCGGCGACCCCGAGATCCTCGGCCAGGCTCATGGCGACGTTGGAGAACGGCTCCGGCGAGGTGTTGATCGCCATCCGCGTCCCGGCCTTGACGAAGTGGCTCAACAGCGCGGTCGAGCCGCCCACCGCGCCCGCGGCCAGCTCCGGCAGCGAACCGGACTGCCCGGCGAGCAGAGCGCCGACGACCGCGCCGGCGATCGGCCGGATCACCGTATGGGCGGAGTCCCAGACGGAGTCGACATAGGGGATCTTGTCCGCCACCGCCTCGCAGAGGAAGAGCACGCCGGCCGCGATCAGGACGTCGGTGCGCTGCAGCGACTCGGGCACCTCGTCGGTGAGGCCGGTCGCGCCGAAGATGCCGAACAGCAGGACCACCGCGTACGCGTTGATCCCGCTCGCCCAGCCGCTGGTGAAGACCAAGGGGAGTACGGACACGCCCGTGATCGTAACCAGGCCTGAGTACCCGTACCTAGGGGACGAGATAAGTAGGTGCGCGGATAGGCCCCGACCTGCGAAGACGGAAGAGTAGGGGGCACGGAAGGGGCGCGGCTCCGCAACCGCCGACACGGGGCGGCGGATCGGGGCCGCGCGCCTGCCGGTACGGGGGTGCACGGGGGCACGGGGGTGCACGGGGGTGCACGGGGGTGCGAAAACGCCGGACGGCGAGGCTCGGGGGGATCGAGCCTCGCCGTCCGGCGTTGTGCGTCTCTGCGGCCGCTGACGGCCACTGACGGCAGCTAACGGCCGCTCACGCGCCCGTGCAGCAGCCGGGACAGCGCGCTGTGAACGTCGTCGATCGACCGCTCCCGCTGGAAGGCCTGCCAGTCCAGGGCGGCCACCAGGACCATCCCGACCAGCGCCGCCGCGGTCAGCGGGATGTCGATCTCCTCGCTCAGCTCGCCGTCCTCGACTCCCTCGCGCAGCACGCCCTCCACCACCGCGACCGCCTGCTGACGGACCACCAGGAGGGTCGAGTTCCAGGCCCGGTTGGTGCGCCACAGCTCGGCCACGTACAGCTGGGTGAAGGCCGGATAGCGGTCGATGAAGACCAGGCCGGCCCGGATCATCGCGTCCAGCGCGTCGACCCGGCTGCCGCCCCGCTTCGCCGTCTCCTCGGCCGCCTCCCGAAGGGAGGCGGTGAGCAGTCCGACGCCGTGCCGCAGCAGCTCCTCGAAGAGCTCGGTCTTGCTCTTGAAGTTGTAGTAGACCGTGCCCTTGGCGACGCCCGCGCGCTCGGCGATCTCGTCCACCGTGGTCGCCGAGAAGCCCTGCTCGGCGATGAGGGTGACGGCGGCCTCGTAGAGCTTCGCGCGCGTGGCCTGGCGTCTGGTGCTGCTGCTGTCCATGGGCTCGATTCTCACAGGTCTCGCGGGTGTCGCGGGTGGGGCGGTGGTCGCAGGAGAGGGTGTCACAGGGACAGGTCGGGGTGGAGCCGGTCCAGGGTCCACACCTGCTTGCGCCGGGCGGAGACGGCCGTCAGCGCCAGCGCGCCCACCGTGAACGCGGTCAGCACCGCGACCGCCTGCCAGACCGGCCCGATCCCGCCGCCCGTGATCAGCCGGCGCAGCGACTCGACCACGTAACTCATCGGCAGGAAGGGGTGGATCGCGTTGAAGAAGCCCGGACTGGTCTGCACGGGGTACGTACCGCCCGCCGAGGTCAGCTGGAGCATGAGCACGGCGAGCACCAGGATCCGGCCCGCCGCGCCGAAGCGGGCGTTGAGCCACTGGATGATCGCGGCGAAGCAGCAGGTCACCAGCGCCAGGAAGCCGACCGTGCCGGCCGCCCTGGTCATCTGGAGCCCGAGTCCCCAGTGCAGGACGGACATCAGCGCGGCGACCTGAAGCAGCCCGATGGCCGCGACCGGCAGCCAGCCTGCCAGGGCGATCCGCCAGGCGGAGGCGCCGGCGGCGAGGGCGCGCCGGTTGAGCGGCTGGATCAGCATGTACGCCACCATCGCGCCGACCCAGAGGGACAGCGGGATGAAGTACGGGGCGAAGCCCGTGCCGTAGTTGGGCGCCTTGTGGAGCGACTGGGAGGCGAGCTCGACGGGGTCGGCCATGACCTCCGTACGCCGGTCGCGCTCGGGCTTGTCGTAGTCGGGGATCTTGGCGACGCCGTCCTTGAGGCCGGTGGCCAGCTCACCCGAGCCGTCGGCCAGCTTGAACAGACCGCCGTCGAGGTCCCCTGCGCCCTTCTTGAGCTTGCCGACACCGGTGTCGAGCGTCGCGGAACCGGTCTTGGCGCTGGTGAGGCCCGTGTGCAGCTCGTCGGCGCCCTTGGCGACCTTCTGGGCCCCGGCGTTGAGGTCGTTGATCTTCTTGACGGCGCTCTCGAGGTCCTCGTCCAGGTGCGGGGCCGCCTTGGCCAGATCGTCCGCCTTCTTCTGGAGGTCGATGAGCCGGGTGTCCAGCGTCTTCAGATCGCCCTTGCTGTCCTTGGTCAGCTCGTGCAGGTCGTCGGCGATCTTCGCCACGTCGTCGGCCGTGACCTTGGCCTCCTTGAGGGCGGGGCAGGCCTTGAGGTCCGGCAGCGGGTTGTCCACGCACTCCTGCCGGTGGATCTCCTCCAGCTTGTCGTCGGCCAGATGCGCGGCGGCGCGCGCGACCGGCGCGCGCCTGGCCAGGTCTTCCAGGTTGTGGCGGACGGCCGCGGCGGAGTGGGAGACGAGCCGGGCGGTGTCGCCGATCGACTTGCCGTTGTTCTTCAGGTACGGGCGGACCTGCGCGGCCTTCTGGTTCACCTTGTCGGCGAGCGCCTGGGTGCCGTCGGCGACCTGCCGGGAGCCGGTCTCCAGCTCGCCCGCGCCCTTGTCGAGCTTCTTCAGACCGGAGGCCAGGTCGCCACTGCCGCTCTTGGCGTCCTTCAGCCCGTCGGCCAGGTTCTTGGAGCCCTGCTTGGCCTTGTCCACGCCCTGCTTGAGGTCTCCCGCGCCCTTGGCCGCCTCGGCGGTGGCGTCGTGGATGTCCGAGAAGGAGATGAAGATCTTGTCGAGGAAGCCGCGGGAGGACTTGGTGGAGGCGGCGGTGCGGACCTCGGAGAAGACCGTCCGGGAGATCTGCCCGACGATGTAGTTGTTGGCGTCGTTCGTGCGGACCTGCAGCGCGCCCGTCTCGGGGGAGTCGCCGGAGCTGGAGGCGATGCGGGCGCTGAAGTCGCCCGGCATGGTCAGCGAGAGGTAGTACGTCCCGTCCTCCACGCCCTTGCGGGCCTCGGCGTCGCTCACCTCGTGCCACGCGAAGACCTTGCTGTCCAGCAGGCCCTTGGTGATGTCGTCACCGGCGTTGATCTTCTTGCCGTCGGTGGTGGCGCCCTTGTCGTCGTTGACGAGTGCGACGGGTATCCGGTCGAGCCTGCTGTACGGGTCCCAGAAGGACCACAGGTACAGCGCGCCGTACAGCAGCGGCAGCAGCAGGATCGCGACGAGCGCGGCCCGCGGCAGCTTCCCCCTGCCGAACCGCTTCAGCTCAAGCGCGGCCAGTTTCGGCGAGCGCATCGGCTGCCCCCTCCTCGGTGGTGTCCTCTTCGTTTGCGATGTCGTCTTCGGACTCGGGCTCGGACTCGGGCTCGGGCTCAGACTCGGGCTCGGACTCGGGCTCGGCGTCGGTTTGCGCGTCGCCGTCCGTGGTCCGGGTGGTGACGCGCAGGGCGTCCTCGGGGGCCTCGCTGCACACCGCGAGCACGGTCGTCCCGGCGTCGGCGATCGAACGAAGCAGGGCCCAGGCCTCGGCCCGGTCGGCGTCCGAGAGTTTGAGGTCGGTGTCGTCGAGCGCGAGCAGCCGGGGCCTGCCGATCAGGGCGAGGGCGACCGACAGGCGCAGGGCCTCCAGGCGCTCCAGATCCCGTACGGAGGTCCGCTCGGCCTTCGGCAGGGCGTCCAGGTCGAGCCCGGACGCCTCCAGGGCCTCCTCGATCCGGGCACGGGTGGCGGCGGCCCGCTCGGCGGGCGGACGGATCAGGGCCCGGACGGCGCCGTCGTAGCGGCGCTGGAGCAGCGCGCGCTCGCGCAGGTGCTCGGCGACGGTGAAGGCGGGGTCGAGATCGCTGACCCCGGGCACCGGGCCGAGCGCGCTGATGCGGCGCACGGCGGCCATCTTGCGGGGCAGGCGCAGCCCGGCGACCTCGGCGTGGCCCTCCTGGGGCTTCATCCGGCCGGTGAGCGCGAGCAGCAGGCAGGTGCGGCCCGAGCCGGACGGTCCCTCGATCGCCACGAGCGAGCCGGGGTCGGCCCGGAAAGCCACCTCGCGGAACGCCCAGCCGCGCGGCCCCTTCAGCCCGAATCCGTCCGCGACGACGGCGGCGCCGTGCGGCTCCTCCGGGTTCGCTTCCACCGGTCCACCCCCACATTCCCCATTTTTGAACTGACCAGTCAGTGCAAAAACTTACCCCCGCGATGTCGATCCAGGCAAAAGGCCAGGTCAGCGTGATTGTCAGTGGGGCCCTTCACGATGGACACATACGGACACAGAGCCGTCACACGACGACAGGAGGCTCGTCATGACCAGCTCCTCCGCAGCAGCCGCACCCCGGCGCCGCGCCGCCGGCCGCCCTGCCCCCGCACTGTCCGGACCCCCGTCCGACATCCACCCCGTGCTGCGCCGTTCCACCGCGCCGCCCGCCGCACTCGACCTGCTCGCCCAGGCCCGCGCCGGCCTCGACGAGGCCGCCGCCTTCGACGTCCCCAACGAGCGGTACGCCACCGCCCACCTCGCCGCGCTGCGCACCGCCGCGGCCGTGCTCGCCGCCCGGGGCAGGCCCGAGACCGATCCGCGCAAGCGGGCCCGGATCCGCAGCGCCTGGGAGGTGCTGCCCGAGATAGCGCCCGAGCTCACCGAGTGGAGCGCCCTGTTCGCCTCCGGAGCCGGCCGCCGGGCGCGGGCCGAGGCGGGCATACCGGGGGCGGCGAGCCGCCGGGACGCCGACGACCTGATCCGCGACGCCGCGATGTTCCTGCGCCTGGTCGAGCGGCTCCTCGTCCTCCAGCCGGTGCTGCCCCGCCAGACCGGCGCCGACGAGGTGGCGGGATGACGGGGAAGAACGGGGAAGCGCACCCGAGGCCATAGGGTGGGCAGCGTTCGTGCACCGTCATCGAGGAGTCAACAGCCGTGTCGGACCCTTCCCCTGTCTTCGGTCGAGAGGCGTCGTCGCGCCCGTCGCGCGCCTCCCTTCGCACGGCCGTCGTCTGGGACGTCCTCAAGGACGCCCTCGACCGCCGGGTCAAGGCCACCGGGAAGGACAGCCTCGATGTCCTCGACACGGGCGGCGGCTCCGGGAACTTCGCGGTGCCGGTGGCCCGCCTCGGACACCGCGTCACGGTCGTCGACCCCAGCCCCAACGCCCTGTTCGCGCTGGAGCGCAGGGCCGCCGAGGCCGGCGTCGCCGAGCGGGTCAGTGGGGTCCAGGGCGACATCCACGGCCTCTTCGACGTCGTCGGACGCGAGGGCTACGACGTGGTGCTCTGCCACGGCGTCCTGGAGTACGTGGACGACCCGGCCGAGGGCGTACGCAACGCGGTCGAGGCGCTGCGGGCCGGAGGCGCGCTCAGCCTGCTCGCCGCGGGCGTCGGCGGCGCCGTCCTCGCCCGCGCGCTGGCCGGCCACTTCACCGAGGCCCGCACGGCCCTGAGCGACCCGGCCGGACGCTGGGGCGACGGCGACCCGGTGCCCCGCCGCTTCACCGCGGACCAGCTCACCGAGCTGGCGGGCGGGGCCGGTCTGGATGTGGGCGCGGTGCACGGCGTACGGGTCTTCGCCGACCTGGTTCCCGGCGTCCTGGTCGACACCGAGCCCGGCGCCGCGGAGTCCCTGCTCAAGCTGGAGGTGGCCGCGGCGGAGCTGCCTTCCTTCCACGCCATCGCCACCCAGCTGCACGTCCTGGGCGAGAAGCGCGCCTGAAACGCGGTCGGCGGCACGTCCGGGGCCCGCTCCGGACATGCCGCCGGGTGTGCTGATCAGCGACGCAACCGCACATGGAGTACGCCACAGGACGCCCGATCGGGGCGTTCGCCCCGTATGATCGGGGGACACCATCCGGCATGACAGGCAAGGCGCTGGGGAATCAACGCCTCAGCAACCCGAACCGCATGGCGGCCCGGATTGGCGATTGGCGTTGAGGGCGGGTTTCACGGGGGCGATTCCCTGCCTATCCTGAAAGGGCCGCATCCCGGTCGCCCCCGCGACCGACGACTAGGAGGACTCCGTGCCGCTCTCGGAGCACGAGCAGCGAATGCTCGAGCAGATGGAGCGAGCGCTGTACGCCGAAGATCCCAAGTTCGCGACAGCGCTCGAGGGAAGCGGGCTGCGTACGTACACCCGGCGACGGGTCTACCAGGCGGTCGCCGGCTTCCTGGTGGGAATCGCGCTCCTCATGGCTGGAATGGTCGCTCAGCAGATCTGGATCAGCGTGGTGGGGTTCCTCGTCATGCTGGGCTGCGCGGTGCTCGCGGTCACCGGATGGCGCAAGGCGCCCAAGCCGGGTGAGCAGCAGGTGAAGGGCGGGGCGGCGGCCGGAGGCCGTCAGACCCGACAGCGCCGCTCGATGATGAACCGGATCGAGGAACGGTGGCAGCGCCGCCGCGACGAGCAGCAGGGCGGCGGCCACTGACGGCGCCCTGAGGGCCCCTGGCCCCCTACACGACCCCGAGCCCCGCGGGCCCGCGCATCAGCGCGTCGCACCGCGGGGCTCGTCACGTTCCAGCGCCCACCGCACCCCAGCCCTGTGTGGGCAATCGTCCCGCAGGGCGGGACGGGTGGGCACACGGGACGGCGCCCTTGCGGGCGCGTCCGCTCCCTGGGCCCCGTGCACCCCAAGGGCCCGCACGCACAAGGTCTTGGTCGCCGCACGCCCCTCGGGGTGCGGGCCGGTCGGGGCAGAGGCGCCTGCAAGGGCGCCGTCCGTTGTGCCCACCCGTTCCGCCCCAGCGGAACGAATGCCCGCAACGGGGTGGGGTGGGGGCGGCGCGATGTGCACGACGGGGTGGGGGGAGCGGCGGGACGCTTGCCCGCAGCCGAGGTGGGGCGTGGGGGCCGCCCACCTCGTGGGTGAGCGGCCCCTCCCGGCTCAGGCCCGGCGGAAGAGCGTCGTCGCGCGGGTCGTCACGGCCTCGCGGCGGGCCGACCAGCGGTTTGTCAGGGTCGACCAGCGGTCGGAGACCGACCACACCACCCGGACGGCCGAGCGCGGTGCCAGCAGGGCCCGCAGCCGCACCTTGCGGGCCGACGACGCGGCGAAGCCCGACCTGACCAGGGCGACCTCGTCCACGAGGCCCGTCCCCGGGCGGGGCTCAGGGGCGTAGAGCACCTGCTCGACCGCGCGGGCCACCCGGTGCACCGCGTTGGCCGGCTCGCCCTCCAGGGAGCCCAGGCGGACGATCCGCGCCGCGGTCTTCCGGGGCGTCTGCGACTCGTCCGGCAGGACCCCGTGGTCCCACGCCAGGTCGATGATCTCCCGCCAGGCGTCCAGGGTCCTGGCCACCGCCTCCTCCACGGTGCGGCCCGAGGAACCGAGCCGCCTGGCCCGTACCCGCGTACGCCACAACAGCGGTGTCAGCGGCAGCAGAAGGATCACCGCCACCCCCAGGCACACCAGCACCACCGACAGCGCATCCGGCCCGCCGCCGCCGGACGAGGTGTCGCCCGCCGCCGCGTCGGGGCCGCACTCGCCGAGGCGCCGCAGCTGCGCCGGGCAGCTCTCCGAGGCGCTCGGCGCGGCGGACGGCAGCGCCGAGGCGCTGGTCTCCGGCTGCGCCGACCCGGTCGGCCGGCCCGTCGGGGTCTGCTCCCGCGTGTACTCGGGCGTGGAGCCCCGCGTCGGCGTCGGCTCGAACCGGGTCCAGCCCGCGCCCTCGAAGTACAGCTCGGGCCAGGCGTGGGCGTCCCGTATGCCCACCGAGATCGTGCCGTCGGACTGCGGAGTGCCCGGCATGAAGCCGACCGCCACGCGGGCCGGGATGCCCAGGGAGCGCGCCATCGCCGCCATCGAGAACGAGAAGTGGACGCAGAAGCCCTCCTTCCGCTCGAGGAAGCGGGAGATCGCCTGGACCCCCGTACCCGACTCGACCTCGACGTCGTAGCGGAAGCCGCCGTCGGACGCGAACCAGTCCTGGAGCTTCACCGCCCGCTCGTAGTCGTTGCGGGCGTCCTTGGTGACCTGCAGCGCCGTCGACTTCACGTCGGCCGGCAGCGAGGCGGGGACCTTGGTGTACTCCGAGACGAGCTGGGCCGGCGCCGGGGTGGCCGCCGCCAGCTGCTCGCCCGTCGGCTGCACGTCCAGGCTGGTCACCGTGTACCGGGCGCCGCGGGTGTTCTGCCCGTCGTCGCCGACGAGCATCCGCCCGGCCGGCTCGTACCGCCAGCGGCCGCCGATCTCGACCCGGGCCGCCGGGTAGGGCATCGGCAGCCACTTCTGCTCGTACGTCGTGGAGGCCACGAAGTTGCCCGTCACCTCGGTCGTGCGGACCTGCTCACTCAGGCCGTCCGGTCGCGGCAGCCGCTCGGGCACGTCCTGGATCGGGCGGACCGAGGACTTCCACGAGGTGCCGTCGAACTGGTCGAGCGCCACGAGCCGCAGATACATGCCGCTGGTGTCGGTCGCGTTGGTCCGGTAGCGGAGCACCTCGCGGTCCTCGGGCTGCCGGAGGTTGTCCTGGAGCGAGACCAGCGGGTTCACCGCCGAGATCGTGCCGCCCTTGCCGCTCTCGCCCGACCCGTCGCCGTTGTTGCCGAACAGGCCGCCGGAGAGCGCGGGCAGCGCGGCCGGCACCGCCAGCGCGATGCCCATGGCGACCACGCCGATCCGCCGGCCGGTCCGCACAGGTGCGAGCGCCTGCCCGCTCCCGGACAGGCCCGTCCCTCCGCCCCCGGCCCGCGGCGCGCCGCCGAAGACCCGTCCCCACTGCGAGAGCCGGTCACGGCTCTCCGCGAGCAGGAGCAGCAGGTAGCCGGAGGCGGCCACCAGGAACCACAGCCAGCTCGCGCCGCCGTCGGAGAGCCCCGCGGCCACCGAGTACAGCGCGAGCAGCGGCAGACCGGCCGGGGCCGCGCTGCGGAAGGTCACCGCGAGCGCGTCCACCAGGAGACCGATGACCAGCACACCGCCGACCACCATGAGCCGGATGCCCTCGGTGTCGGGGGCCGGGATCGCGTACGTACTCACGTCGTCGGCGCCCGCCCGGAACAGCGCGGCGAACTGCCCGAACGCCTGCGGCCCGGGCAGGAAGCCGAACAGCGCCTGCTCCCGGGCGAAGACGAGCGTGAGCGCCAGCAGGCTCACGAGCGCCTGCGCCCCGATCGTCAGCGCCCTGGCCAGCGGCACCCGCCGGGTCAGCACGCCGACCCCGCTCTGCACCGCCAGCAGGATCGCGGCCGGGAAGATCCAGGTCGCCGGCTTCACCAGCGGAAGGAGCGCGCCCGCCGCCATCAGCGTGGCGGCGAAGGCGCCCAGTGTCAGCCGCCCGCGGCCGCTCATGACCAACCTCCGTACGTCTCACCCGCGGTGCTCTCCGCGCGCATGCCGCCCGCCTGCTGCCACAGCTCGGCGAGCCGGGCACCGGGCGGCACGGCCAGCGCCGTCCAGCCGGCCTCCCGCAGCTGCCGCAGCCGCTCGTCGACCGCACCGGTCACCGCGCCGCCGGTCAGCCAGGTGCCGCTGTCCAGGACGAAGGCGACGGCCGCGCCGCTGCGGTGCCGCATCCGGGCGGCCAGCGCCGCCTGCTCCTCGTCGATGTCGCCGACGAAGGCGACCAGCAGGCCCTCGTTGCCGCTGCGCAGCACGTCGTACGCGCGCGAGAGACCGGCCCCGTCGGAGTGGTCGACGACGGCGAGCGTGTCCATCATCAGACCCGCCGCCTCGGCCGCGTCCTGAGACGTGCCGGCGAAGCCCTCGGCGCCCTCACCGGGCACCGCGGTGCCCGTGTCGGTGAGGAGGCGTACCGCATAGCCGCGCTCCAGCATGTGCACCAGGGCGGAGGCCGCGCCCGAGACCGCCCACTCGAAGGCCGAGTCGGGCCCGGCGCCCTGGAAGGCGATCCGGCGGGTGTCGAGCAGCACCGTGCAGCGGGCCCGCTGCGGCTGCTCCTCGCGGCGGACCATCAGCTCGCCGTAGCGCGCGGTGGAACGCCAGTGGACCCGGCGCAGATCGTCGCCGTGCCGGTAGGTGCGCGGGATCACGTCGTCGTCTCCGGCCAGGGCCAGGGAACGCTGCCTGCCGTCGCCGTACCCGGCCGCCTCGCCGGTGAGCTTCACCGGCGGCAGCGGCTCGGTCCGGGGGACGACGGTGAGGGTGTCGTACGCGCTGAAGGAGCGGGTCAGTTCGCACATCCCGAACGGGTCGTTCAGCCGCAGCTGGAGCGGGCCCAGCGGAAAGCGGCCGCGCAGATCGGAGCGGACCCGGTACGAGACCTCGCGCCGCCCGCCCGCCTCGACCCGGTCCAGGACGAACCGGGGCCGCGGCCCGAGCATGTACGGGACGTGGTCCTGGAGCATGAGCAGCCCGGTGGGCATCCGGGAGACGTTGTCCATCCGCAGATGGACCCGCGCCTCGGAGCCGACGGGCACTCGCCGCGGGGAGAGCCGGCGGCTGCCGGCGACCCGGTACCGGGTGCGGTAGAGCACCCCGGCGCAGATCAACGGCAGGATCGCGAGCAGCAGTCCGACGCGCAGAAGATCGCCCTGGCCGAGGACGTAGGCGCAGATCGCGGCGGCGACACCGGCGGCGAGGAAGGACCGGCCGCGTGTGGTGAGACCGCCGAGGGCGGCCCGCAGACCGCCCCGGTCGTCACCCGGGCGGCCGCCCCGGTCCTCGCCCCGCTGCCCCTCCGGCGTGGCAGCGGTCGTCATCACAGCGGCCGAACGCCGGGCTGCTGGCCGTAGTGCGGGCCGGCGGGCGGCGCCGCGGCCGGGACGGGCGTGCGCTGCAGGATGTCGAGGACGACCTGCTCCGACGTACGCCGGTTCAGCTGGGCCTGCGCCGTCGGCAGCAGCCGGTGCGCGAGGACCGGCACGGCCAGGGCCTGGAGGTCGTCCGGCAGGACGTACTCGCGGCCGCTGAGCGCGGCGGAGGCCTTGGCGGCGCGCAGCAGGTGCAGCGTGGCACGCGGCGAGGCGCCCAGGCGCAGATCCGGGTGGCTGCGGGTCGCGGCGACGATGTCCACGGCGTACCGGCGCACGGAGTCGGCGACATGGACGCCGCGTACCGCGTCGATCAGCTTGACGATGTCATGAGCGTGCGCGACCGGCTGCAGATCGTCGAGCGGGTTGACCGCGCCGTGGATGTCGAGCATCTGGAGCTCGGCCTCGGGGCTGGGGTAGCCGATCGAGACGCGCGCCATGAAGCGGTCGCGCTGGGCCTCGGGGAGCGGGTACGTGCCCTCCATCTCCACCGGGTTCTGCGTGGCCACCACCATGAAGGGGCTCGGCAGCTCGTAGGTCTGCCCGTCGACGGTGACCTGCCGCTCCTCCATGGACTCCAGGAGTGCGGACTGGGTCTTCGGCGAGGCGCGGTTGATCTCGTCGCCGATCACGATCTGGGCGAAGATCGCGCCCGGCTTGAACTCGAAGTCCCGCCGCTGCTGGTCGAAGATCGACACGCCGGTGATGTCCGAAGGCAGCAGGTCGGGCGTGAACTGGATGCGGCGCACCGAGCAGTCGATGGACCGGGCCAGCGTCTTGGCCAGCATCGTCTTGCCGACGCCCGGGACATCCTCGATCAGAAGATGCCCCTCGGCGAGCAGCACGGTCAGCGAAAGCCGTACGACCTCAGGCTTGCCCTCGATCACACCCTCCACCGACCTGCGGACACGCTCCGCTGTGGTGGTCAGATCTGTGAGGCTCGCTCGATCGTCATAGGTCGTCACCCGGCCCTCCTCGGCCCTTTCCCGGGCCGATGCGCGGCCCAACCCCGGAACACGGACACCCCTGCCGGAAGGTTTCCGGAGGGTGTCACCCGAGCATTGTTGTTGCCTGTGGCGCCCGGTGTCACTTGCCTGTGGACAACTGCGAGCGATATGCCGGGGTTTGCCGTGTTACGCCGGGTCGATCTCGCGCAGCAGACCCGTCGTCACGTCGAAGACGAAGCCCCGGACGTCGTCGGTGTGCAGCAGGAACGGCGAGGTCCGCACGCGCTGCATCGACTGCCGGACGTCCTGGTCGACATCGCGGAAGGCCTCGACCGCCCACGCCGGCCGCTGGCCGACCTCGTCCTCCAGCTCGTGCCGGAAGTCCTCGGTCAGCGACTCCAGACCGCAGTTCGTGTGGTGCACGAGCATCACGCTGCGGGTGCCGAGGGCGCGCTGGCTGATCGTGAGGGAGCGGATCACGTCGTCGGTGACCACGCCGCCCGCGTTGCGGATGGTGTGACAGTCGCCAAGCTCCAGGCCGAGCGCGGCGTGCAGGTCGAGACGGGCGTCCATGCAGGCGACCACGGCGACGTTCAGGACGGGCCGGGCGTCCATGCCCGGGTCGGTGAAGTCGGAGGCGTAGCGCTCGTTCGCCTCGACGAGTCGGTCGGTGACCGTCCCGCCGGTGCGAGTCGCGGCGGCGGCGTCGGCGGAGGGGTGAGCGGAGGTCGACATGTCTATGACGGTAGTGGTCACAGGCGATCGTGGCCCGCTGTGAGAGCGGACAAAGAACGTCAATGAGCCTTGTTGTGAGGTAACCCACACGCGTGAGAAGACCGCGCCCGTACGGGTGAGTCGCCGGAAATGTCCCACTCCCGTCGCCGGCCCGCGCGACGCGCCAGCCGGTTGATTGACCGCCACGGCCAGTGGACTAAAGTGACGCGAAGTTCACGGAGACATTGAGCGATTTCCGCAGTTTCTCCCCCGCGTGTGCGGCGGATGCGTAGCGGCCGCGCCGAATCTGAGCCGAATCTGAGAGGGCGCATTGAGCAACGACCGACACGTCCCGGTGATGCTCCAGCGGTGCCTGGACATGTTGGCCCCGGCCCTGGAACGCCCCGGCGCGATCGTCGTCGACTGCACCCTCGGCCTCGGTGGCCACAGCGAGGCGCTGCTGCGGCGGTTCCCCGAGGCGCGGCTCGTCGCCCTCGACCGGGACAAGGAGGCGCTGCGGCTCTCCGGCGAGCGACTCGCCCCGTACGGGGAGCGCGCCACGCTCGTCCACGCCGTGTACGACGAGCTGCCCGAGGTCCTCGACCGGCTCGGCATCCCGCGCGTCGACGGCATCCTCTTCGACCTGGGCGTCTCCTCCATGCAGCTCGACGAGGCCGACCGCGGCTTCGCCTACGCGCAGGACGCGCCGCTCGACATGCGCATGGACCAGACGACCGGGATCAGCGCGGCGGAGGTCCTCAACACCTACCCGGCCGGCGAGCTGGTCCGCATCCTGCGGGCGTACGGGGAGGAGAAGCAGGCCAAGCGGATCGTCTCCGCGATCGTGCGCGAGCGCGAGAAGGAGCCGTTCACCAACAGCGCCCGCCTGGTCGAGCTGATCCGCGACTCCCTCCCGCAGGCGGCCAAGCGCACCGGCGGCAACCCGGCCAAGCGCACCTTCCAGGCCCTGCGCATCGAGGTCAACGGCGAGCTGTCCGTCCTTGAGCGGGCGATCCCGGCCGCGGTGAAGGCGCTCGCGGTGGGCGGCCGGATCGCGGTCCTGTCGTACCACTCCCTGGAGGACCGGCTGGTCAAGCAGGTCTTCGCGGCGGGCGCGGCGACCACCGCCCCGCCCGGCCTGCCGGTGGTCCCGGAGAAGTACCAGCCCCGCCTGAAGCTGCTCACCCGCGGCGCCGAGCTCCCCACGGAGGAGGAGATCGCCGAGAACCGCCGCGCGGCCCCCGCGCGTCTGAGGGGGGCACAGCGCATCCGGGAGGACGAATCGGCGTGAGCGACGCACGCGAGGCCGCCGGGCCGCAGACGACGACGATGCCCGCACCTCCGCGCCTCGCGGGCGGAGACGGGCGTACCGCCCGGGCGTCAGCACCGGGGGAGAACAGGGGCGAACGGTGACGACGAAGGGGCCGCTCAAAGGGCGGGCCGCGCGGCTGGGGCGGCTCATGCCGTCGGGGCCCAGCACCGCAGCCCGTACCCCCTTCGTCCTGCTCGTGGTGCTCCTCCTCGGCGGCGGGCTCATCACCCTCCTGCTGCTGAACTCCGCCCTCAACCAGGGCTCCTTCAAGCTGCGCGACCTCAAGAACCGGACCACCGAGCTCACCGACGAGGAGCAGGCCCTCCAGCGGGACGTGGACGACTACTCCGCGCCCGACGCGCTGGAGCGGCGGGCCAGGGAGCTCGGCATGGTCCCGGGCGGCAGCCCCGCGTTCCTCGACCCGGACGGCACGGTCCGCGGCAAGCCCTCCAAGGCCTCCGCGCCGAAGCCCGATCCGACCCCGACCGTGACCGCCCCTCCGCCCGCGACGCGGCTTCCGGCCGGACCGCCGCAGGTGGCACCCTCCGGCTCCGCCTCGCCGTCCCCGGACCCGGCCGCGGGTACGCCCCCGGCCACACCCCCGGCCACGACGCCCGCGACGGCACCCGAAGCGCCGACCACGACCGCGCCCGCCCCGACGAACTCCGGCAGGTGACCGCAGTGCCCCCCAAGGAGCCCCCGCGCCGCCGCGTGCCCGGCCCCGCCCGGCCCGCACGCCCCCGGTCCTCCGACGGCAGGCAGACCCGGCCCGCCCGCCCCGCCCCGCGCTCCGCCGCCCCGCGCAGGCCCGCGCCCCGGCCCCCGGCGCGGCCGCGCACCATCCGGCTCGGCAGCCCCAAGCCCCGGCTGCGGCTTGTCTCCCTCGGCCTGACGCTCGTGATGCTGGTGTTCGTCGTCCGGCTGCTCCAGGTGCAGGCCGTCGACGCCGGCGCGCTGGCCGCCAAGGCGGAGGCGCACCGCTACCAGGAGTACACGCTCTCCGCGGACCGCGGCGAGATCACCGACCGCTCCGGGATCGCGCTGGCCGCCAGCGTCGACGCGTACGACATCACCGCCGACCCCAAGCTCTTCACCCCCGAGGAGAGCAGGATCCAGGACGCCCCGGAGCAGGCAGCCGCGCTCCTCGCGCCGCTCCTGGGCAAGGAACCCGCGGACCTCGCCAAGAAGCTCCGCACCCCCAAGTCCCGCTACACCCTGCTCGCCCGCAAGCAGACCCCGCAGGTCTGGAACCAGATCAAGGACCTCAAGAAGGTCTACGAGAAGAAGGCCAAGCGCTCCGAGGGCGGCAACGGGATCAACCTCCTCGGCGGCATCCTCAGCGAGCCCAGCACCAAGCGCGTCTACCCCAACGGCGAACTCGCCGCCGGGATACTGGGGTATGTCAACGCCGAGGGCCGCGGCGCCGGCGGCCTGGAGTCCATGCTCGACAAGGAGCTCGCGGGCACGGACGGCAAGATCAGGTTCGCCCAGTCCGGCGGCCGTCAGGTGCCCACCGCGGGCTCCCAGGGAACCCCGGCCGTGCCCGGCTCCGACATCGAGCTGACCATCGACCGGGACATCCAGTGGGCCGCCCAGCAGGCCATCACCGCGCAGGTGAAGAAGTCCAAGGCCGACCGCGGCTACGTGATAGTGCAGAACACGAAGACCGGCGAGGTCCTGGCCATGGCCAACGCCCCCGGCTTCGACCCCAACGACCTGTCCGCGGCCAACGCGGCCTCGATGGGCAACGCGGCCCTCCAGGACGCCTACGAGCCCGGCTCCACCAGCAAGGTCATGTCCATGGCCGCCGTCCTGGAGGAGGGCGTCGCCGCCCCCGACACCCATGTCACCGTGCCCAACCGGCTGCACCGCGGCGACCGGCTCTTCAAGGACGACATCGACCACCGCACCTGGTACCTGACCCTCAACGGCGTCCTCGCCAAGTCCAGCAACATCGGCACGATCCTGGCCACCGGCCAGCTCGGGAAGACCCAGGCCGAGGCCAACCAGGTCCTCTACTCCTACCTGCGCAAGTTCGGCATCGGCAGGCCCACCGGGCTCGGCTACCCGGGCGAGACCCCCGGCATCCTCGCCAAGCCGGAGAAATGGTCGACCTCGCAGCAGTACACGATCCCGTTCGGCCAGGGCCTCTCCATCAACGCCATGCAGGCCGCCTCCGTCTACTCGACCATCGCCAACGGAGGCGTACGGATCGAGCCCACGCTCGTCCGCGGCACCAAGGGACCCGACGGCCGGTTCACGCCCGCGCCCGCCCCGGAGCAGACCCGGGTGATCAGCGAGAAGACCGCCAAGACCCTCGCGCAGATGCTGGAGTCCGTGGTCGGCGACGAGGAAGGCACCGGCACCAGGGCCCGTATCCCCGGCTACCGCGTCGCGGGCAAGACCGGAACCGCCAACCGCGTCGACCCCGAGCTCGGCCGCTACAAGGGCTACACCTCCTCGTTCGCGGGCTTCGCACCCGCGGACGACCCGCAGATCACCGTCTACTGCGCCATCCAGAACCCCACCAAGGGCGACTACTTCGGCGGCCAGATCTGCGGACCCATCTACAAGAAGGTCATGGAGTTCGCCCTCAAGACCCTCCACGTCCCGCCGACGGGCAGCGAGCCCGCCCGGATGCCGGTGACCTTCAAGGACAGCGAGTGACACCCCGGGAGCACCAGTGACCACGATCACCCCCGATTCCGGCAACCGGAAATCGAACTCCGACGACGCCCGGCCCTCTTTTGGCCCCGCGACGGGTGGGCCCGGTACGCTCACCGCCGTGCCACACGCTGATCAGTACCGAACCACCCCGCCCCGCCCGGAGCAGGCCCGCCCGACACCCCTGGGTGACCTGGCCGCCCGGCTCGGCATCGCGACGCCCGGCAGCACCGACGTCACGGGCATCACCCACGACTCGCGCGCGGTACGCCCCGGCGACGTCTACGCGGCCCTCCCAGGCGCCCGGCTGCACGGCGCCGACTTCGCCGGCCAGGCCGCCGGACTCGGCGCCGCCGCGATCCTCACCGACCCGGCGGGCGCCGAGCGCGCCGCCGCGACCGGTCTGCCGGTCCTGGTCGTCGAGAACCCGCGCGGACGGATGGGCGAGCTCGCCGCCGAGATCTACGGCCGCCCGGGCGCGGACCTGCTCCAGATCGGCATCACCGGCACCTCCGGCAAGACCACCACGGCCTACCTCGTCGAGGGAGGACTGCGGGCGGGCGGCCGGAAGACCGGCCTCATCGGCACCGTCGAGATGCGGATCGGCGACGAGCGCATCAAGTCGGAACGTACGACCCCCGAGGCCACCGACCTCCAGGCCCTGTTCGCGGTCATGCGCGAGCGCGGGGTCGAGTCGGTCGCCATGGAGGTCTCCAGCCACGCCCTCGTGCTCGGCCGGGTCGACGGCTGCGTCTTCGACGTCGCCGTCTTCAACAACCTCAGCCCGGAGCACATGGAGTTCCACTCCGACATGGAGGACTACTTCGGGGCGAAGGCGCGGCTGTTCACGCCGGAGCGCAGCAAGCGGGGCGTGGTGAACCTCGACGACCCGTACGGGCGCAGGCTGGCCGCGGAGGCGACCGTCCCGGTCGTCACCTTCTCCGCCGAGGGCGACCCCGACGCCGACTGGCGCGCCGAGGACGTCCGGATCGGCTCCCACGACTCCACGTTCACGGTCGTCGGCCCCCAGGGCGAGCGGATCTCCGCCACTGCCCCGCTGCCCGGACCGTTCAACGTCGCCAACACCCTGGCCGCGATCGTCAGCCTCGCCGTCGCCGGGCTCGACCCGCAGACCGCCGCCGACGGAGTCGCCGCCGTCCCCGGCGTCCCCGGCCGCCTGGAGCGCGTCGACGCCGGCCAGCCGTACCTCGCGGTCGTCGACTACGCCCACAAGACGGACGCTGTCGAATCGGTCCTGCGCTCGCTGCGCAAGGTCACCGAGGGCAAGCTGCACATCGTCCTTGGCTGCGGCGGCGACCGGGACACCACCAAGCGCGGACCGATGGGCGCCGCCGCGGCGCGCCTGGCCGACACCGCCGTACTGACCTCCGACAACCCCCGCTCCGAGGACCCTCTCGCGATCCTCGCCGCCATGCTCGCGGGCGCCGCGGAGGTGCCGATCCACGAGCGCGGCGACGTCCTGGTCGACGCCGACCGGGCCGCCGCCATCGCCGCGGCCGTGGCCCGCGCCCAGCCGGGCGACACCGTGCTCGTCGCCGGCAAGGGCCACGAACAGGGTCAGGACATCGCGGGAGTGGTCCGCCCCTTCGACGACCGCCAGGTCCTGCACGAAGCGATTGAACGCAGCCTCAAGAACAGTCAGGGATAAGTTGTGATCGCCCTCTCCCTCGCCGAGATCGCCGAAATCGTCGGCGGGCAGTCGTACGACATACCGGATCCGGCCGTCCAGGTCACCGGCCCCGTCGTCATCGACTCCCGTGAGGTGAAGCCCGGCAGCCTGTTCGCCGCCTTCGCCGGCGAACAGGTCGACGGCCACGACTACGCGGAACGCGCCGTCGAGGCGGGCGCCGCGGCCGTCCTGGCGGCCCGCCCCGTCGGCGTGCCCGCCATCGTCGTGGACGACGTCCAGACGGCGCTCGGCGCCCTCGCCCGCGCCGTCGTCGAACGCCTCGGCACCGATGTCGTCGCGCTCACCGGCTCCGCCGGAAAGACCTCCACCAAGGACCTGATCGCCCAGGTCCTGCAGCGCCACGCGCCCACCGTGTGGACGCCGGGCTCGCTCAACAACGAGATCGGGCTGCCGCTCACGGCGCTGCGCGCGAGCGACGAGACCCAGCACCTGGTCCTCGAGATGGGCGCCCGCGGCATCGGCCACATCCGCTACCTCACCGGACTGACCCCGCCGCGCATCGGACTCGTCCTGAACGTGGGCACCGCCCACATCGGCGAGTTCGGCGGACGCGAGCAGATCGCCGAGGCCAAGGGCGAGCTCGTCGAGGCCCTGCCCCCGGCCGAGAAGGGCGGGGTGGCCGTCCTCAACGCCGACGACCCGCTCGTACGGGCCATGGCCGCGCGGACCCACGCGCGCGTGACCCTGTTCGGAGAGGCCGACGAATCCGACGTACGTGCCGAGAATGTCCGGCTCACAGAGAACGGACAGCCCTCTTTCAGGCTTCACACACCCACCGGGTGCAGTGACGTGACCTTGCGCCTGTACGGTGAGCACCACGTGTCGAACGCGCTCGCCGCGGCCGCCGTCGCCCATGAGCTGGGCATGCCCGTCGAGGAGATCGCCACCGCGCTCTCCGAGGCAGGCACCCTGTCGCGCTGGCGCATGGAGGTCACCGAGCGTCCGGACGGCGTGACGATCGTCAACGACGCCTACAACGCGAACCCCGAGTCCATGCGAGCCGCTCTGCGCGCGCTCGCGGCCATGGGCAGGGCCGCACAGGCCCAGGGGGGCCGTACGTGGGCGGTGCTCGGCAAGATGGCCGAGCTCGGTGACGCATCGCTCGCCGAGCACGACGCGGTCGGACGGCTCGCCGTCCGGCTCAACGTCAGCAAGCTCGTGGCGGTCGGGGACAGGGAAGCGTCCTGGCTGCAACTGGGCGCATATAACGAGGGTTCGTGGGGTGAGGAGTCGGTGCACGTGTCCGACGCGCGGGCGGCGGTCGACCTGTTGCGCAGTGAGCTGCGCCCGGGAGACGTCGTGCTGGTGAAGGCTTCGAGGTCGGTCGGGCTCGAGCAGGTCGCCCTGGCCCTCCTTGACTCCGAGAGCGAGGTCACCGGCCGATGAGGCAGATCCTCTTCGCGGGAGCCATCGGGCTCTTCCTGACCCTGATCGGCACTCCGCTGCTCATCAAGCTCCTTGCGCGCAAGGGGTACGGGCAGTTCATCCGGGACGACGGCCCGCGCGGCCACGCCGGCAAGAAGGGCACGCCCACCATGGGCGGCATCGCCTTCATCCTGGCCACGTTGATCGCGTACGCCCTCACCAAGGTCATCACGGGCGAGGACCCGACCTTCTCGGGTGTCCTCGTCCTCTTCCTGACCGCGGGCATGGGCCTGGTCGGCTTCCTCGACGACTACATCAAGATCGTCAAGCAGCGTTCGCTGGGTCTGCGGGCCAAGGCCAAGATGCTGGGCCAGCTGATCGTCGGCATCGCCTTCGCGGTACTCGCGCTGCAATTCGCCGACCTGCGCGGACTCACCCCGGCCTCCGAGAAGCTGTCCTTCATCACCGACTTCGGCTGGTCCATCGGGCCGGTGCTGTTCGTGGTCTGGGCGCTCTTCATGATCCTGGCCATGTCCAACGGCGTGAACCTGACGGACGGTCTGGACGGCCTGGCCACCGGCGCGTCGGTGATGGTCTTCGGCGCGTACACGTTCATCGGGCTGTGGCAGTTCCAGGAGTCCTGCGCCAACGCGATGACCCTGACCAACCCCAACGCCTGCTTCGAGGTCCGCGACCCGCTGGACCTCGCCGTCGTCGCCTCCGCCCTGATGGGCTCCTGCTTCGGCTTCCTGTGGTGGAACACCTCACCCGCCAAGATCTTCATGGGCGACACCGGCTCGCTGGCCCTCGGCGGTGCGCTCGCCGGCCTCGCCATCTGCTCCCGTACCGAGCTGCTGCTCGCCCTGCTCGGCGGCCTCTTCGTGCTGATCACCATGTCGGTGGTCATCCAGGTCGGCTCCTTCAAGATGACCGGCAAGCGCGTCTTCCGGATGGCCCCGCTCCAGCACCACTTCGAACTCAAGGGGTGGTCCGAGGTCCTGGTCGTCGTCCGGTTCTGGATCATCCAGGGCATGTGCGTGATCGTGGGCCTGGGCCTCTTCTACGCGGGATGGGCATCCGAAAAGTGAGCTGGAACGGCAAGAGGGTCACCGTCGCGGGGCTCGGGGTCTCCGGCATCCCGGCCGCCCGCGTCCTGCGCGGCCTCGGCGCGGTCGTGACCGTCGTCAACGACGGCGACGACGAGCGTTCCCGGGCGCAGGCCGCCGAGCTGGAGGCCGAGGGGATCACCGTCCGCCTCGGCGACGGCGCGACCCTGCCCGAGGGCACCGAGCTGATCGTCACCACCCCCGGCTGGCGGCCCGACAAGCCGCTCTTCGCGGCCGCCGCCGAGGCGGGCGTGGAGATCTGGGGCGACGTCGAGCTCGCTTGGCGCCTCCGGGGCCCCGACGCGGCTCCCTGGCTCGCCGTGACCGGCACCAACGGCAAGACCACGACCGTACGGATGCTCGCCTCGATCCTGGAGGCGGCGGGCCTGCGGACCGCGGCCGTCGGCAACATCGGCGTCTCGCTCCTCGACGCCGTCCTCGGCGAGGAGACGTACGACGTCCTCGCCGTCGAGCTCTCCAGCTACCAGCTCCACTGGGCGCCCAGCGTGCGCGCCCACTCGGCCGCCGTGCTCAACCTGGCGCCCGACCACCTCGACTGGCACGGCTCCATGGAGGCGTACGCCGCCGACAAGGGCCGGATCTACGAGGGCAACACCGTCGCCTGCGTCTACAACGTCGCGGACAAGGCCACCGAGGACCTGGTCCGTGAGGCCGACGTCGAGGAAGGCTGCCGCGCGATCGGCTTCACCCTCGGCACGCCCGGCCCGTCCCAGCTCGGCGTCGTCGAGGGCATCCTCGTCGACCGGGCCTTCGTCGAGAACCGGCAGAAGCAGGCGCAGGAGCTGGCCGAGGTCGCGGACGTGAACCCGCCGGCCCCGCACAACATCGCCAACGCGCTCGCCGCGGCGGCCCTGGCCCGCGCCTTCGGCGTCGAGCCGAGAGCCGTACGCGACGGACTGCGGGCCTTCCGGCCCGACCCGCACCGCATCGAGCTGGTCGAGGACGTCGAGGGCGTCGTGTACGTCGACGATTCCAAGGCGACCAACACCCACGCCGCGGAAGCCTCGTTGGCGGCCTACGACCCGATCGTCTGGATCGCCGGCGGCCTCGCCAAGGGCGCGACCTTCGACGAGCTCGTCGCGAAGTCGGCGAAGCGGCTGCGCGGGGTCGTGCTGATCGGCGCGGACCGCGCGCTGATCAGCGAAGCCCTGGCGCGACACGCCCCCGAGGTCCCGGTGGTGGACCTCGACCGGACCGACACTGGGGCGATGTCCGCGGCGGTCCAGGAGGCGGCCCGGCTCGCCCGGCCGGGAGACACGGTTCTGCTGGCCCCGGCCTGCGCCTCGATGGACATGTTCGCCAACTACAACAAGCGGGGCGAGGCGTTCGCGGACGCGGTCCGCACCCTTGCCGCCACCGGGCGCGTCTGACCTGACCAGCAAGGAGGTCCGGCGCCGCCGGGCACGACTGGAGGGGACAGCGACCATGCCGAGCAGAACCGCCGGGACCCGCCGGCCCTCCGCCGTCCGCGGCGGGGGCCGTGCTCCCGCGCCTCCGCGGCGGCCCCGCGGCGGCGGCGTACGGCGGATGTACGAGCAGGCGCGGCGCGCCTGGGACCGTCCGCTGACCGCGTACTACGTGATCCTCGGCGCCGCGCTGCTCATCACCGCCCTCGGCCTGGTGATGGTCTACTCCGCCTCGATGATCACGGCGCTGCGGTACGACCTCGTGCCCTCGTACTTCTTCCGCAAGCAGTTCTTCGCCGCGGTCCTCGGCGCGGCCCTGCTCCTGGCCGCCTCCCGGATGCCGGTCAAGCTGCACCGGGCGCTCGCGTACCCGATCCTGGTCGGCGCGGTCTTCCTGATGGTGCTCGTCCAGGTGCCGGGGATAGGGCGTGCGGTCGGCGGCAACCAGAACTGGATCTCGCTGGGCGGACCGTTCATGCTGCAGCCCAGCGAGTTCGGCAAGCTGGCGCTGATCCTGTGGGGCGCCGATCTGCTCGCCCGCAAGCAGGACATGAAACTGCTCACCCAGTGGAAGCACATGCTGGTGCCGCTGGTTCCCGGCGCCTTTCTGCTGCTCGGGCTGATCATGCTCGGCGGGGACATGGGCACGGCGATCGTGCTCACCGCGATCCTCTTCGGGCTGCTGTGGACCGCCGGAGCCCCCACCAGGCTCTTCGTCGGGGTGCTCTCCGTCGCGGGGACGATCGGCTTCCTGCTGATCAGGACCAGCAGCAACCGGATGAAGCGATTCGCCTGCATCGGCGCCACCGACCCCGGGGGAGAGGGCGCCCCCTGTCTCCAGGCCGCGCACGGGATCTATGCTCTGGCCTCGGGCGGATGGTTCGGTTCCGGCCTGGGTGCAAGTGTGGAAAAATGGGGCCAACTACCCGAAGCGCACACCGACTTCATCTTCGCCGTCACCGGGGAGGAACTGGGTCTGGCGGGGACGCTGTCGGTACTCGCCCTGTTCGCGGCTCTAGGCTATGCGGGTATCCGCGTGGCCGGACGCACGGAGGACCCCTTCGTGAGGTACGCCGCGGGAGGCGTGACCACCTGGATCACGGCGCAGGCCGTGATCAACATCGGTGCGGTGCTCGGCCTGCTGCCGATCGCCGGAGTCCCGCTCCCGCTGTTCTCCTACGGAGGGTCCGCCCTGCTGCCGACCATGTTCGCCGTCGGGCTCCTCATCGCCTTCGCGCGACAGGAACCCGCCGCGAAAGCGGCTCTGGCCATGCGGCGCCCCGGCTGGGGTAGGCGGGCCGGAGTGAGATGGAAGTCGATGCGACGGCGCGTCAAGAAGCGTCCGTCCGGAGAGCGGTGAATTTCGGTGCATGTCGTACTCGCCGGTGGGGGGACCGCCGGCCACATCGAGCCCGCGCTCGCCCTCGCGGACGCCCTGCGCAGGCAGGACCCGAGCGTGGGAATCACGGCGCTCGGCACGGAGAAGGGCCTGGAGACCAGGCTCGTGCCCGAGCGGGGCTACGAGCTGGCCCTCATCCCCGCCGTGCCCCTGCCGCGCAAGCCCACCCCTGAGCTGATCACCGTCCCCGGGCGGCTGCGCGGCACCATCAAGGCCGCCGAGCAGATCCTGGAGCGCACCAAGGCGGACTGCGTGGTCGGCTTCGGCGGCTACGTGGCGCTGCCCGGCTATCTCGCGGCCAAGCGCCTCGGGGTGCCGATCGTGGTCCACGAGGCCAACGCTCGGCCGGGCCTGGCCAACAAGATCGGCTCGCGGTACGCGGAGGGCGTGGCCGTCGCCACGCCGGACTCCAAGCTCCGGGGCGCCCGCTACATCGGCATCCCGCTGCGGCACACCATCGCCACCCTCGACCGGGCCCGGGTCCGGCCCGAGGCGCGCGCCGCCTTCGGTCTCGACCCGAATCTGCCGACCCTGCTCGTCTCCGGCGGCTCGCAGGGGGCGCGCCGGCTCAACGAGGTCGTCCAGCAGATCGCCCCGGTGCTCCAGCGCTCCGGCATCCAGATCCTGCACGCGGTCGGCCCGAAGAACGAGCTGCCGCGTGTCGACAACATGCCCGGGATGCCGCCGTACGTCCCGGTACCGTACGTGGACCGGATGGATCTCGCGTACGCCGCGGCCGACATGATGCTCTGCCGCGCGGGTGCGATGACCGTCGCCGAGCTCTCCGCCGTCGGGCTGCCCGCCGCCTACGTCCCGCTGCCGATCGGCAACGGAGAACAGCGGCTCAACGCCCAGCCGGTGGTCAAGGCCGGCGGTGGACTGCTCGTCGACGACGCGGAGCTTTCGCCGCAGTGGGTGCAGGCCAATGTCCTGCCCGTACTCGCCGATCCGCACCGCCTGTACGAGATGTCCCGCGCCGCCGCCGAGTTCGGCCGCCGGGACGCCGACGACCTGCTCGTCGGCATGGTGTACGAGGCGATCGCGGCCCGCCGGAAGGCCTAGGGCGGCAATAAGCGGAAGGCAGGAGACGCCACGTGGCAGCCGGACCGACGACCGCCGAGAAGAGCGGTGAGAAGAAGCCGAAGGGGTCGTCGGAACGGCAGTCCCGGGCAGGAGGCGAGCCGGGCCGGGAATCGCGGTTGCGGGGGCCCGGCCCGCGTGTCCTGCTGATCGCGCTCGCCCTGGTCGCGATCGTGGCCGGCGGACTCTGGGCGCTCTACGGCTCCACCTGGCTCCGTGTGGAACGTGTGAAGACTTCCGGCACCCAGGTTCTGACGGTTCGTGAAGTGGAGGCGGCTGCCGCCGTACCGATCGGATCTCCGCTCGTTTCCATCGATACCGATGCGATCGAGGCGCGACTTCTGCAGAAACTGCCCCGAATCGACACGGTGGAGGTCGTCCGCTCCTGGCCGCATGGAATCGGTCTGAAAGTGACGGAACGGAAGCCGGTTCTGCTGGTGGAAAAGGGCGGAAAGTTCACCGAAGTGGACTCCGTCGGAACCCGGTTCGCCACCGTCGACAAGGCGCCCGCCGGCGTACCGGAACTCGTTCTGGACATCGCCTCCTCGCCGAGCCTGCGCCGCTTCGACGCGGACCGGCTGCTCCTCGAGGCCGTGGGCGTGACCACCGAACTCCCCGAGAAGATCGCCCGGGACACACGTGTCGTCAAGGTCGCCTCGTACGACTCCATCACCCTGGAGCTCGGCGGGGGCCGCACGGTCTTCTGGGGCAGCGGTGAGGACGGTGCCGTCAAGGCCCGCGTCCTCACCGCGCTGATGAAAGCGACGCCCAAAGCGGGGCACTTCGATGTAAGCGCCCCCACCGCCCCTGCATCATCGGGCAGTTGACGCTCATCGCCGCTGGCCAGCGCCCTGGTTGGCCAGCGCTATGGGTGATCACATAGGGTGAAAAGAAAAACGGGAGGTTCGGCGTGTTCGTTGAACGTGCGCCACTTGTCGACTTAGTGTCCTGTTCGGAAGAGTCCAGCGAACAGAGACACTGGTAACCCTAAACTTCAACGTTAGGGTTTGGGTCGGCGTTTCGGACCGTCCCATCGGCATCCGTCGTCGCAGCGCGACTACCACCGCGAAGCGGCGACACGTAACTCGAGGCGAGAGGCCTTCGACGTGGCAGCACCGCAGAACTACCTCGCAGTCATCAAGGTCATCGGTGTCGGCGGCGGTGGTGTCAATGCCATCAACCGAATGATCGAGGTCGGTCTCAAGGGCGTCGAGTTCATCGCGATCAACACCGACGCGCAAGCGCTGTTGATGAGCGACGCCGACGTCAAGCTCGACGTCGGCCGTGAACTCACCCGCGGCCTCGGGGCCGGGGCCAACCCGGCAGTCGGTCGCAAGGCGGCAGAGGACCACCGTGAGGAGATCGAGGAGGTCCTCAAGGGGGCCGACATGGTCTTCGTCACCGCCGGCGAAGGTGGCGGCACCGGCACCGGCGGCGCACCCGTCGTCGCCAACATCGCGCGCTCGCTCGGCGCCCTGACGATCGGTGTGGTCACCCGGCCGTTCACCTTCGAGGGTCGCCGTCGCGCCAACCAGGCGGAGGACGGCATCGCCGAGCTCCGCGAAGAGGTCGACACCCTCATCGTCATCCCGAACGACCGGCTGCTCTCGATCTCGGACCGCCAGGTCTCCGTGCTCGACGCCTTCAAGTCGGCCGACCAGGTGCTGCTGAGCGGTGTGCAGGGCATCACCGACCTCATCACCACCCCCGGCCTGATCAACCTCGACTTCGCCGACGTCAAGTCGGTCATGTCCGAGGCCGGTTCCGCCCTCATGGGCATCGGCTCCGCCCGCGGCGACGACCGCGCCGTGGCCGCCGCCGAGATGGCGATCTCCTCGCCGCTCCTGGAGGCGTCCATCGACGGCGCCCGCGGCGTGCTGCTCTCCATCTCCGGCGGCTCGGACCTCGGTCTCTTCGAGATCAACGAGGCCGCGCAGCTGGTGAGCGAGGCCGCCCACCCCGAGGCCAACATCATCTTCGGCGCCGTCATCGACGACGCCCTGGGCGACGAGGTCCGGGTCACGGTCATCGCGGCCGGCTTCGACGGCGGCCAGCCGCCGACCCGCCGGGACAACATCCTCAGCTCGGCCTCCGCCAAGCGCGAGGAGCCGGCCCCGGCGCCGCGCGCCACCGAGCGCCCGCTCGGCGGCCTCGGCACCGTCGCCCCGCGCGACGAGCCGGCCGCCGCGCCGGCCGAGCCGGCCCCGGCGGTCAGTGAGACCCCGCTGTCGCCGGCCGCCCCGCCGGTGGTCCCGCCGGCCCGCCCGTACCCGGACACGCAGGCCGAAGAGCTGGATGTCCCGGACTTCCTGAAGTGATAGGGCAGCACGATCACGTGAGCGGCGCGCACTTCGCCTTCACCGACAGGTGGGGCGGGGTGAGCGCCGTTCCGTACGAGGAGCTCAACCTCGGCGGCGCGGTGGGGGACGACCCCGAGGCCGTACGGACCAACCGGACCCGCGTCGCGGAGGCGCTCGGGCTCGATCCGGCGCTGGTGGTCTGGATGAACCAGGTCCACGGCGCGGACGTCGCGGTGGTCGACGGACCGTGGGCCGCCGGAACGGACATCCCGTCCGTCGACGCGATCGTGACGACCCGGCGCGGTCTCGCCCTCGCGGTCCTGACCGCCGACTGCGTCCCGGTCCTCCTCGCCGACCCCGTCGCCGGGGTCGTGGCCGCCGCCCACGCCGGGCGGCCCGGGATGGTCGCCGGAGTCGTACCGGCCGCCGTGAAGGCCATGATCGAACTCGGCGCCGACCCCGGCCGTGTCGTCGCCCGTACCGGCCCCGCCGTCTGCGGTCGCTGCTACGAAGTGCCCGCCGGGATGCGGGACGAGGTCGCGGCGGTCGAACCGGCCGCCTCCGCCGAGACGAGCTGGGGGACCCCGGCCGTGGACGTCGCCGCCGGAGTGCACGCGCAGCTGGAGCGGCTCGGGATCTCCGACCGGCAGGCCAGTGGGATCTGCACCCGCGAGTCGGGCGACCACTACTCGTACCGCCGCGATCGCACCACGGGGCGACTCGCGGGATATGTCTGGTTGGACTGATATGACGGACCGTAAGTCGGAACTCGCCGAGAACCTGGCGCGGGTGGAGGAACGTATCTCTGCCGCCTGCGCCGCCGCCGGGCGCAAGCGGTCGGACGTGACCCTGATCGTGGTCACCAAGACCTACCCCGCGAGCGATGTGCGACTTCTGCACGAACTCGGCGTGCGGGACGTCGCCGAGAACCGGGACCAGGACGCGGCTCCCAAGGCCGCGGCCTGCGCGGATCTGGACCTTCGCTGGCACTTCGTCGGTCAGTTGCAGACCAACAAGGTCCGATCTGTGACGAGTTATGCGGACATCGTGCAGTCTGTCGACCGTTTGAAGCTCGTCACCGCGCTCTCGGCGGCGGCGGAGAAGGCCGGGCGCGAACTCGGCTGCCTCGTCCAGGTCGCGCTCGACGCCGAGTCGGGCGAGCGGGGCGAGAGAGGTGGCGTGGCGCCGGACGGCATCGAGGAGTTGGCCGCCGCCGTGGACGCGGCGCCAGGACTGCGGCTCGACGGACTGATGACCGTCGCGCCGCTCGCCGGCCCGTACGCGGGGCGGCAACGTGCGGCGTTCGACCGCCTGATGGATTTGTCGACTGCCCTGCGCGCGACCCGTCCGGCTGCGAACATGGTGTCGGCGGGGATGAGTGCGGACCTCGAGGAGGCCGTGGCGGCCGGAGCGACACATGTGCGCATCGGTACGGCGGTACTGGGTGTCCGTCCCAGGCTCGGGTAACGTCGCGAAGCAAGTCGGACCACAGCAGAAAATATGGTCATTCCCGCCGATGGGCGGGCAGACCACGTGGATCACGGGCTTGGTGACGAGGCCGATCCACCACAGAGCGGAGGACTCAGAGAATGGCCGGCGCGATGCGCAAGATGGCGGTCTACCTCGGCCTCGTGGAGGACGATGGGTACGACGGCCGGGGGTTCGACCCCGACGACGACTTCGAACCCGAGCTGGAACCGGAACCCGAGCGCGAGCGGCGCCACCAGCCCCCGCGGCAGATCGAGCGCGAGGAGCCGGTGCGGGCGGTGCAGCCGCCCGCACCGCGTGAACCGGTCGCCGCCCGATCTGTCCCGGTACTCGCCGAGAGTGGACGTCCGGCCCGAATTGCCCCCGTGGCATCCATCACACCCGAACGTCCGAGCCTGGAGAAGAACGCACCGGTGATCATGCCCAAGGTTGTGTCCGAGCGGGAGCCCTACCGCATCACGACTCTGCACCCCAGGACCTACAACGAGGCCCGTACCATCGGGGAACACTTCCGTGAGGGCACCCCGGTGATCATGAACCTCACGGAGATGGACGACACCGATGCGAAGCGACTTGTCGACTTTGCCGCCGGACTCGTCTTCGGGCTCCATGGCAGCATTGAGCGCGTGACGCAGAAGGTGTTCCTGTTGTCGCCTGCTAACGTCGATGTCACGGCGGAGGACAAGGCCCGGATCGCAGAGGGCGGATTCTTCAACCAGAGCTGAGAACACGAAGACCGGACGGCCCGGCCGCAAGGCCGGTCAAGCAAGAGCACGAGAGCCAGGGGAGAGGGAAGCGCGGGATGGGCGTCGCACTACAGGTGGTCTACATCGCGCTGATGTGCTTCCTCATCGTGTTGATCTTCCGGTTGGTCATGGACTACGTCTTCCAGTTCGCCCGTTCATGGCAACCCGGTAAGGCGATGGTGGTCGTTCTGGAGGCCACCTACACTGTCACCGATCCACCGCTCAAGCTTCTGCGGCGGTTCATCCCGCCGTTGCGTCTCGGGGGCGTGGCACTCGACCTGTCCTTCTTCGTTCTGATGATCATCGTCTACATCCTGATCTCCGTCGTGAGCAGCTTCGCGAGGTGAATGTGGACGATACGGTCTTGCCGACTGCCGACGACTACGTAGAGGTGAAGAAGAGATGCCGCTGACCCCCGAGGACGTGCGGAACAAGCAGTTCACGACCGTCCGCCTTCGAGAAGGCTATGACGAGGACGAGGTCGATGCCTTCCTCGACGAGGTCGAAGCCGAACTGACCCGCCTGCTCCGCGAGAACGAGGACCTGCGCGCCAAGCTGGCCGCCGCGACGCGTGCCGCCGCGCAGAACCAGCAGCAGGGCATGCGCAAGCCCCCGGAGCCGCAGGATCGTCCCGTCGGTCCCGGCGCCCCCGTGCCCGCCGCCATATCCGGACCGCCGGTCCAGCAGCAGCCCCCGCAGATGGGTCCGCCGCAGCTGCCGTCCGGTGCGCCGCAGCTTCCCGCCGGTCCTGGTGGCCACGGCCCCGGCCCGATGCAGGGTGGCCCGATGGGCCCCGGCCCCGGCCAGATGCAGGGCGGCCCCATGGGTCAGCCGATGGGCGGCCCCATGGGGCACCCGCAGCAGCAGATGCAGCAGCCGATGCAGCAGCAGGGCCCGGGCGGGGACAGCGCCGCGCGCGTGCTCTCGCTGGCCCAGCAGACGGCCGACCAGGCGATCGCGGAGGCCCGTTCCGAGGCCAACAAGATCGTCGGCGAGGCGCGCTCGCGCGCCGAGGGCCTGGAGCGGGACGCCCGCGCCAAGGCCGACGCGCTGGAGCGGGACGCGCAGGAGAAGCACCGCGTCGCGATGGGCTCGCTGGAGTCCGCGCGCGCGACGCTGGAGCGCAAGGTCGAGGACCTGCGCGGCTTCGAGCGCGAGTACCGCACGCGTCTGAAGTCCTACCTCGAGTCGCAGCTGCGCCAGCTGGAGACCCAGGCCGACGACTCGCTGGCTCCGCCGCGGACGCCGGCCACGGCCTCCCTGCCGCCGGCGCCCTCGATGGCCTCGGCGGGCGCGGGCGCCCCGTCGTACGGCGGCAACGGCACGATGGGCGGCGGCCCGTCGATGGGCGGTGCCCCGTCCTACGGCGGCCAGCAGCAGATGTCCCCGGCGATGACCCAGCCGATGGCACCGGTCCGGCCGCAGGCGCCGCAGCCGATGCAGCAGGCGCCGGCGCCGATGCGTGGCTTCCTGATCGACGAGGACGACAACTGACGGCGGCAGGTCGCGCGATGAGCGCGTAGCCGTCGGCAGGCTAAAGGGCCGGGCCCCCGGGAAACCGGGGGCCCGGCCCTTTGCCGTGGGCGGTGGCGGGTGGGCGGCGCCTGCGGCGGGCTCCTCCCCCACCCCGCCCCTTCCCGAACCGGGGCTCCGCCCCAGACCCCGGGGGAGGTTGGTGCGGGGCTCCGCCCCCACACCCCGGCGGGCGCGGCAGCTTCGCGCCGCGAGGGCTCCGCCCCCAGGCCCCGGTGGGCGCGGCAGCTTCGCGCCGCGAGGGCTCCGCCCCCAGGCCCCGGGCGGGCGCGGCAGGTTCGCGCCGCAGGGGCTCTGGCCCCAGGCCCCGGTGGGTGCGGTGGCTTTGCGTCGTGGGGCTCTGGCCGCAGGCGCTGGTGGGGTGCGGTGGCTTCGCGCTGGCGAGGCTCCGGCCCCAGGCCTTGGCGGGTGGGGGAGTTTCGCGCTGCGGGGCTGCGTGCCTGGCGGGTGCGCGGCGGCTTCGCGCCGCGGGGCTCTGGCCCTCGCCCCGGCGAGATGGGGCAGCTTCGCGCCGCGGGGCTCTGGCCCTCGCCCGGGCGAGGTGGGGCGGCTTCGCGCCGTTGGGTTCCGTACCCGCTCCGGTGGGTGGGGCGGCGTTGCGCTGGGGGGCTTCGCGCCTTGGGGGCTCAGCTCTGCGCCCGCAGGGCTTGGCGGGGTGCGGCAGCCTTGCCTCGGCAGGGGGCGGGCAGGCTCGGCGGCGCCGCGGGGGCTCTGGCCCCAGGCCCCGGTGGGTGCGGTGGCTTTGCGTCGTGGGGCTCTGGCCGCAGGCGCTGGTGGGGTGCGGCGGCTTCGCGCCGCGGGGCGGGCGCAGTCGGGGGGAGGGGGCGGCAGCCCCCCGGTCTCGTCAGAGTTTCGGGGAGGGGTGGGGTGGGGGAACGGGAAGGCCCGGCACCGCTTCGGGTGCCGGGCCTTGGAGGGTGGTGTTACGCCTTGCGGAGGCGGAACGTCAGGGCGAGGGCCTCGTCCGTGAAGGGGGTGCCGTAGGTGTCGTCGGCCGGGCCCGTCGCGTAGTCCGTCGAGAGGACCTCGTCCGCGATCAGGTCCGCGTGGGCCGTCAGGGCCTCCGTCGTCTCCGCCGAGTCCGAGGTCCAGCGCAGGGCGATACGGTCCGCCACGTCGAGGCCGCTGTTCTTGCGGGCCTCCTGGATCAGACGGATCGCGTCACGCGCCAGGCCCGCCCGCCGGAGCTCCGGAGTGATCTCCAGGTCCAGCGCGACCGTCGCGCCCGCGTCCGAGGCGACCGACCAGCCCTCGCGCGGGGTCTCCGTGATGATGACCTCCTCCGGGGTGAGCGTGATCTTCTCGCCGTTCACCTCCAGCGTGGCCTCGCCGG
The DNA here is from genome assembly GCF_005517195.1 of Streptomyces vilmorinianum. Taxonomy (NCBI): domain Bacteria; kingdom Bacillati; phylum Actinomycetota; class Actinomycetes; order Kitasatosporales; family Streptomycetaceae; genus Streptomyces; species Streptomyces vilmorinianum. The sequence continues at coordinate 2,002,633 of NZ_CP040244.1, forward strand.
AGCGCAGCGCCAGCGACAGCGCCGCCGCGTCCGCCGCCGCCACCGCCTTCGCCACGTCCTGGACGCCCTTGCCGAAGCGCTTGCCCAGGGCGCGGAAGTTCGCCTTCGCGGTGGTGTCCACGAGAGAACCGCCGACCTCCGACAGCGACGCCAGCGAGGAGACGTTCAGCTCCTCCGTGATCTGCGCCTGGAGCTCGGGCGAGAGCTCCGAGAAGCCCGTCGCCGCCACCAGCGCCCGGGAGAGCGGCTGGCGGGTCTTGACGCCCGACTCGGCGCGCGTGGCGCGGCCGAGCTCGACCAGGCGGCGGACCAGCAGCATCTGCCGGGACAGCGCCGGGTCGACGGCGGCCAGGTCCGGCTCCGGCCACGTCGACAGGTGGACGGACTCCGGGGCGTCCGGCGTCACCGGAACCACCAGGTCCTGCCAGACCCGCTCCGTGATGAACGGGGTCAGCGGCGCCATGAGGCGGGTGACCGTCTCGATCACGTCGTGCAGCGTCCGCAGCGCCGCCTTGTCGCCCTGCCAGAACCGGCGCCGCGAACGACGCACGTACCAGTTCGACAGGTCGTCCACGAAGGCGGAGACGAGCTTGCCCGCGCGCTGCGTGTCGTACGACTCCAGCGCCTGCGTCACCTGGTCCACGAGCGCGTTCAGCTCGCCCAGGAGCCAGCGGTCCAGGACCGTGCGCTCGGCCGGCGCCGGGTCCGCCGCGCTCGGCGCCCAGCCCGACGTACGGGCGTACAGCGCCTGGAAGGCGACCGTGTTCCAGTACGTCAGGAGCGTCTTGCGGACGACCTCCTGGATCGTGCCGTGGCCCACCCGGCGCGCCGCCCACGGCGAGCCGCCGGCCGCCATGAACCAGCGGACCGCGTCGGCGCCGTGCTGGTCCATCAGCGGGATCGGCTGCAGGATGTTGCCCAGGTGCTTGGACATCTTGCGGCCGTCCTCGGCGAGGATGTGGCCCAGGCAGACCACGTTCTCGTACGAGGACTTGTCGAAGACGAGCGTGCCGACCGCCATCAGCGTGTAGAACCAGCCGCGGGTCTGGTCGATCGCCTCGGAGATGAACTGCGCCGGGTAGCGGGACTCGAAGAGTTCCTTGTTCTTGTACGGGTAGCCCCACTGCGCGAACGGCATCGAACCCGAGTCGTACCAGGCGTCGATGACCTCCGGGACGCGCGTCGCCGTCTTCGAGCAGCTCGGGCACGGGAAGGTGACGTCGTCGATGTACGGGCGGTGCGGGTCGAGCTCCGACTGGTCCGTGCCCGTCAGCTCGGTCAGCTCGGCGCGCGAGCCCACGCACGTCAGGTGGTCGTCCTCGCAGCGCCACAGCGGCAGCGGGGTGCCCCAGTAGCGGCTGCGGGAGAGCGCCCAGTCGATGTTGTTGTTCAGCCAGTCGCCGAAGCGGCCGTGCTTGACCGAGTCCGGGAACCAGTTCGTCTTCTCGTTCTCCTCGAGAAGGCGGTCCTTCACGGCGGTCGTACGGATGTACCAGGACGGCTGCGCGTAGTAGAGCAGCGCCGTGTGGCAGCGCCAGCAGTGCGGGTAGCTGTGCTCGTACGGGATGTGCTTGAAGAGCAGGCCGCGAGCCTCCAGGTCCGCGGTGAGCGCCTCGTCGGCCTTCTTGAAGAAGACGCCGCCGACCAGCGGCACGTCCTCCTCGAAGGTGCCGTCGGGGCGGACCGGGTTCACGACCGGCAGGCCATAGGCGCGGCAGACCTTGAGGTCGTCCTCACCGAAGGCGGGGGACTGGTGGACCAGACCCGTACCGTCCTCGGTCGTGACGTACTCCGCGTTGACGACGTAGTGCGCCTCGGCCGGGAACTCGACGAGCTCGAAGGGGCGCTGGTACGTCCAGCGCTCCATCTCGGCGCCCGTGAAGGACTCGCCGGTGGTCACCCAGCCCTCGCCCAGCGCCTTGTCGAGCAGCGGCTCGGCGACGACGAGCTTCTCGTCGCCATCCGTGGCGACGACGTACGTGACCTCGGGGTGGGCGGCGACCGCCGTGTTGGACACCAGGGTCCAGGGGGTCGTCGTCCAGACCAGGAGCGCCGCCTGGCCGGCCAGCGGGCCGGAGGTCAGCGGGAAGCGGACGAAGACGGAGGGGTCGACGACCGTCTCGTACCCCTGCGCCAGCTCGTGGTCCGAGAGGCCGGTGCCGCAGCGCGGGCACCAGGGGGCGACGCGGTGGTCCTGGACCAGCAGGCCCTTGTCGAAGATCTGCTTGAGCGACCACCAGACCGACTCGATGTACTCGGGGTCCATCGTGCGGTACGCGTCGTCGAGGTCGACCCAGTAGCCCATGCGGGTCGTCAGCTCGGCGAAGGCGTCGGTGTGGCGGGTCACGGACTCGCGGCACTTGTCGTTGAACGCGGCGATGCCGTATTCCTCGATGTCCTTCTTGCCGGAGAAGCCGAGCTCCTTCTCGACGGCGAGCTCGACCGGCAGGCCGTGGCAGTCCCAGCCGGCCTTGCGGGCCACGTGGTAGCCGCGCATGGTCCGGAAGCGGGGGAAGACGTCCTTGAAGACGCGGGCCTCGATGTGGTGGGCGCCGGGCATGCCGTTCGCGGTGGGCGGGCCTTCGTAGAACACCCACTCGGGGCGGCCCTCGGACTGCTCCAGGGTCTTGGCGAAGACCTTGCTCTCGCGCCAGAAATCGAGCACGGCGTGCTCGAGCGCGGGCAGGTCGACCTGGGCGGGCACCTGGCGGTACTGCGACATCGATCTTCCTCCGGCGGACTGCTTCGTTTCCGTCCGGAGGGACGAGAGCGCCGTGCTGCGCGGCTCCCGCGGTACCACCCTCCTTGGCCCCGGGCGTGCGCCCGTGACCCCCTCATTGGGGTCGCGATGCCGGTTCTAGTCGCCTGACGGCTTTCTTCCGGCAGCTCCGGGGTGATGCTTCACATCGGGCTCGCCCCCGGGCTCTCACCGTCCCCGGGTCGCTCATGGCTGCGTACGACGCTACTCGTCCCCATCCAAGCCTTTCGCTCCGCCCAGTGTACGGGGCGGGGAGCGGGTCGGCAGACCGCTTTTCGCGCGGCGCGCGGGGCGGCCGCCCGTGACCCGAATGGTCATACGGGTGCCGTCGGACTTCGGTCGCCGTGGCGGGGCGGATTACGGGGCGGGGAGCTGGGCACAACGGAGGCAGGCTCGTCATGCCGCAGGCATGGGCGGGTGCGAAACGGCGGCGTGCCCCGTTGCCGCGGGCCTTGGGCCGATTTATCGTCCCAGCACGATTCGCGAGCAAGATCACAAAATGTGAAGGGGCCGCGACATGGTGGCGAAGAAGACCGCCGCGAAGAAGTCCTCGACCGCCGGTTCCGCGGGTACGGGCGGGGCGGCCAAGGACGTGACCGGCAAGAAGACGACGGTCGCGAAGAAGGCGGCGACGGCGGCCCCGGCACGCAAGACGGCGAAGAAGTCGGCCACGAAGTCGGCCACGAAGTCGGCGACGAAGACTGCCGCGAAGTCGGCGGCGAAGTCGGCCGCCCCGGCCAAGAAGGCGGTCAAGAAGGTGGTCAAGAAGACGGCTGTGAAGACGGCTGTGAAGACGGCTGTGAAGACGGCCGAGAAGAAGGCCCCGGCGGCCAAGAAGGCCCCCGCGAAGAAAGCCCCGGCCAAGAAGGCGCCGGCGAAGAAGGCGCCGGCGAAGAAGGCGCCGGCGAAGAAGGCCCCGGCGGCGAAGAAGGCCCCGGCCAAGAAGGCCGCAGTCGAGAAGAAGGCCGCGTCCGCGGCGCAGCTTGTGGAGCAGACAGGAGCCAGGACGGTGGCAGCGAAGAAGACCGCGGGTGGCGTGACGACGGCCGAGAGCGAGGTCGCGGTCCCGCAGGCGCGCGCCGGTGAGCTCGCCGTACGCCCGGGCGAGGACCCCTGGACGCCCGAGGAGGTCGCCGAGGCCCGCGCCGGTCTTGAGAGCGAGGTGACCAGGCTCCGGGCCGAGCTGCTCCACTCCCAGGAGGAGCTGACCGGACTCATGCGGGACTCCGGGGACGGCGCCGGCGACGACCAGGCCGACACCGGCACCAAGAACATCACGCGCGAGCACGAGCTCGCCCTGGCCGCCAACGCCCGCGAGATGCTCCAGCAGTCCGAGCACGCCCTGGAGCGGCTCGACGCGGGCACGTACGGCCTCTGCGAGGTCTGCGGCAAGCCGATCGGCAAGGCGCGCATGCAGGCCTTCCCGCGGGCCACCCTCTGTGTGGAGGACAAGCAGAAGCAGGAGCGCCGCGGCTGACCTCCTGGGGGCCCTGACATGCCCCGACGACCCTGCCGGAGCCGTACGGGTGTGCCGTACCCTCGTGCACAGTCAGGGCACCTAGGTTGAGGGACTCACGTGGCAGAGGCGGAGCGCATCATCGGTACGCCGGATTCAGGCGCGGACGGCGGCGCGGACGGCGAGGCTGCGGCTCCGGCCGAGCAGCCGAAGGGCAAGCGCAAGATCGTCGCGCTGCTCGTGGTCGCCCTCGTCGCGTATCTGCTCGACCTCGGCAGCAAGATGCTCGTGGTCGCCAAGCTGGAGGGCCACGAGCCGATCCAGGTCATCGGCGACCTGCTGAGGTTCGAGGCGATCCGGAACCCGGGCGCGGCCTTCGGCATGGGCGAGGCCTTCACGATCATCTTCACGTGCATCGCGGCGGCGGTGATCGTCGTGATCATCCGGCTGGCACGCAAGCTCTACAGCACGTGGTGGGCGATCGCGCTCGGCCTGCTCCTCGGCGGGGCGCTGGGCAATCTCACCGACCGGATCTTCCGCTCGCCGGGCGTCTTCGAGGGCGCGGTCGTCGACTTCATCGCGCCCGCGCACTTCGCCGTCTTCAACCTCGCCGACTCGGCGATCGTGTGCGGCGGCTTCCTGATCGTGATCCTGTCGTTCCGCGGGCTGGACCCCGACGGCACCGTCCACAAGGACTGACAAGGCATACTCGACGGGTGAGTACGAGTCCCGAGATCCGCACGCTGCCCGTTCCCGATGGCCTTGAGGGCGAGCGCGTCGACGCCGCCATCGCCCGTATGTTCGGGTTTTCCCGTACGAAGGCGGCCGAGCTGGCCGCCGCCGGGAAGGTCCTGGTCGACGGCGCCACCGTCGGCAAGTCCGAGCGGGTCAGCGGTGGCGCGTGGCTCGAGGTCGAGATGCCCGGCGCCCCGGCGCCCGTGCAGATCGTGGCCGAGCCCGTGGAGGGCATGGAGATCATCCACGACGACGACGACATCGTCGTGATCATGAAGCCGATCGGAGTGGCCGCCCACCCGAGCCCCGGCTGGACCGGGACGACGGTCATCGGCGGCCTCGCCGCCGCCGGGTACCGCATCTCCACCTCCGGCGCCGCCGAGCGCCAGGGGATCGTGCACCGGCTCGACGTCGGCACCTCGGGCCTCATGGTGGTCGCCAAGTCGGAGCGGGCGTACACGCTCCTCAAGGCGCAGTTCAAGGAGCGGGTCGTCGACAAGCGCTACCACGCGCTGGTGCAGGGGCACCCGGACCCGATGAGCGGCACCATCGACGCGCCGATCGGGCGCCACCCCCAGCACGACTACAAGTGGGCCGTGACCGCCGAGGGCAAGCCCTCGGTGACGCACTACGACCTCATCGAGGCGTACCGCGCGGCCTCGCTGCTCGACATCAAGCTGGAGACCGGCCGTACGCACCAGATCCGCGTGCACATGTCGGCCCACCGCCACCCGTGCGTCGGCGACCTCACCTACGGCGCGGACCCGACGATGGCCAAGCGGCTCGGCCTGACCCGGCAGTGGCTGCACGCGGTGCGGCTGGGCTTCGAGCACCCGTCGGACGGCCGGTGGGTCGAGTTCGAGAGCACGTACCCGGCGGACCTCCAGAACGCGCTGGACCGGATCGCCGCGGAGAGCGCGTGAGCGTCGGGTTCGCGGTCCGCGAGGCGCTCGGGCACGACGACCGGGACGCCTGCTTCGCGGTCCGCCGTGAGGTCTTCGTCGTCGAGCAGAACGTGCCGCAGGAGATCGAGTACGACCGGTACGACGAGACCGCCGTGCACGTCCTCGCGGTCCGCGAGGACGGACTGCCGCTGGGCACCGGCCGGTTGCTGCACGGGGACGACGCGGTCGGCAAGACCGGCGCCGACACGTCCGTGGGTTCGCTGGGCCGGCTCGCGGTCTCCAAGGCCGCTCGCGGCCTCGGGGTCGGTGTGGCGCTGGTTCGCGCCATCGAGGACGCGGCGCGCGAGCGGGGGCTGACGGCGGTGGACCTGCACGCCCAGACGCATGCGCTCGGCTTCTACGAGCGGCTCGGGTACGAGGCGTACGGGGCGGAGTTCCTGGACGCGGGCATCCCGCACCTGGCGATGCGCCGCGCCCTCTAGGGGCTCTTACGGCCCCGGGCCGGTCGGAGGGCCTTTCAAGGGCGCCGCCCGCGTGGTTCGTGCCCACCCTTGCGCCGGCCGGCCGGACGGACGTGCGCAGTATGCGTGACCTGTCCCAACCACCCCACCCGCCCCAGGTCTTCTCAGCCGCGGCCGGTACGTGCGGACTCGTCCCCGTACCTGCTCGCCGCGTGGGTTGCGTGAGCCTCGCGCGGCGACGGCACCGCGTGCGAGGTCGCGATCCGCGGCAGGGCGTGCGGGTGCTGCTCCACCAGCCAGGCGACGAGCCGCTCCCGTACGGTGCACCGCACCGTCCAGAGGTCGTCCGCGTCCTTGGCGGTGACCACCGCCCGTACCCGGATCGTGCTGGGCGTGGTGTCCGTGACCGCGAGGTTCCAGTCGCGGCCGTCCCAGGCCGGACAGTCCGCCAGGATCTCCTCCGTCCTCCGGCGCATCGCGTCGAGCGGCGCGGAGTGGTCCAGGTCGAGGAAGACCGATCCGGTCATCTGCGCCCCGCCGCGGGACCAGTTCTCGAAGGGCCTGCCGGTGAAGTACGAGACCGGCATCGTGAGCCGGCGCTCGTCCCAGGTCCGTACCGCGAGGAAGGTCAGCGTGACCTCCTCGACCACGCCCCACTCGCCGTCCACGACCACCGTGTCGCCGATCCGCACCATGTCGCCGAAGGCGATCTGGAAGCCGGCGAAGAGGTTGCCGAGGGTGGACTGGGCGGCGATGCCCGCGACGATCCCGATGATGCCGGCGGAGGCCAGCATCGAGGTCCCGACGGTCCTGAGCGCAGGGAAGGTCAGCAGCGCCGCCGCCACGGCGACCACGGCGACGATCGCCGTCACGATGCGCGTGATGAGGGTGACCTGGGTGCGCACGCGGCGGACCCGGGCCGGGTCGCGGGTGGTGGCGGCGTACCGGGCGAAGGTGGATTCGACGACGGCCGAGGCGATCCGGGTCACCAGCCAGGCGCCGGAGCCGATGAGGACGAGGGACAGGAACTGGCCGATTCCGGCCGCGTGCTCCTCGACGGTCCGCCACCGTGTCTCGCGATACGTGCCGCGCAGGACGGACGCGAGCAGGACCGCCTGGAGCGGTGGGCGGCAGCGGCGCAGCAGCCCCCACAGCGGGGTCTCGCTGTGGTGGGCGTCGGTCCGGCGCAGCAGCAGGTCGGCGACCCAGCCGGCCAGCAGGGTGAGCAGGACCGCCCCACCGACGACGGGCAACGGGCGCAGGGCGGTGTCCATGTGATCGAGGCCTCCGTGTCTCCGACTCGGTGAGCCCGGCTGGCAGGATGGACCGCATGGACATCATGCTTTTCCACTCGACCTACGGTCTGCGTCCGGCGGTGGAGGCCGCAGCCGAGCGGCTGCGGGCCGCCGGGCACCAGGTTCGGGTGCCCGACCTCTTCGAGGGCCAAACCGCGGAGACGGTCGAGGACGGGATGGCGATCAAGGAGAAGATCGGCAAGGAGGAGCTGCTGAGGCGTGCGGTCCTCGCTGCCGCGCCCTATTCGGACCGCGGACTCGTCTACGCGGGCTTCTCGTTCGGCGCCTCGGTCGCGCAGACCCTGGCGCTGGGCGACGAGAAGGCGCGCGGGCTGCTGCTGCTCCACGGCACGTCGGACATCGCGGAGAGCGCGGCCGTCGACGAGCTTCCCGTACAGCTGCACATCGCCGACCCGGACCCCTTCGAGTCGCACGACTGGCTGACGTCGTGGTACCTGCAGATGGGGAAGGCGGGGGCGGACGTGGAGGTCTACCGCTACCCCGGCGCCGGGCATCTGTTCACCGACCCGGACCTGCCGGACTGGGACGAGGCCGCCGCCGAGCAGACCTGGTCGATCGCCCTGGCGTTCCTGGAGAGCCTCCAGGAGGCGTGACGGACGCGTGACGGACGCGTGAGAGGGTGCGGCGGGGGCTCTCCCGCCGCACCCTCTCGTGGCTATTCTCAGCCGGCGCGGTACGCGACCCAGGCGTCGTTCATCCGCGTGACCTGGCCCATGGTGAACTGGTACATGCAGGCGTCGTAGGTGTAGTCCATGAAGTTGTGGATCGGGTCCACACCCGTCTGGCGTGCGCAGGAGTCACGGCCGGTCGGGCACTGGTAGGCCGGGCTCTTCTCGGCCGGAGTGTCGCTCACGGAGTCGCCCTGGCCGTTACAGCCGCCCTGGAAGGTGTGGTACAGCCCCATCCAGTGACCGACCTCGTGGGTGGCGGTGTCACCCTCGTCGTAGTTGGTCGCGGAGCCGCCCGGCAGCGAGGCGTCGAGGACGACGACACCGTCCATGGACGGGTTGGAGTTGTACGAGGACGGGAAGGTCGCCCAGCCGAGCAGACCGCCGCTGAGGTTGGCGGTGTAGAAGTTCAGCGCGCCGGCGCCGCCCTTGCGGAGGGTCGACTTCATCTGCTTCTCGGCGGTGGAGCCGGAGGCCAGGTTGTACCAGGACGCGTTGTCCGTGTAGTCGGTCTCGACCAGGGTGAACTGGAAGTTGGTGTTCACGTTGCCGGTGCCCTGGCCGCCGAAGGCCGAGTTGAGGACCGCCATCTGGTTGCTGATGTCGGTGGCGCTCAGCTTGCCCGTCGTGCCGCTGTGGATGACGTGGAAGTAGACCGGGATGTTCACCACGGCGGCCGTGGTCTGCGCCGAGGCCAGACCGTTGGCGCGGGCCGACTCCAGTCTCCGCTTCAGGTCCGCGTCCATCGCCTTGGCCTGGGCGGCCGAGACCTCGTTGGGCTCGGCGGCGTGGCTGTCGGCGCCACGGGACTTGCGGGCGGAGGAGAGGGCGTCCGCGTCCTCCACGCACTCCTCGGCGGAGAGGCCGGCGGCGGAGGTGGTGGCGGCCGGGGCGGCCGACGGGGCGGACAGGGGGGCCAGGGCCAGGGTTCCGGCCATCACGGCAGTGCCGAGCATACGACGTGACATGCGCGGCGATATACGGACAAGAGCACGCACAGGTGACTCCTCGCGGGGGGTTGTGGAGAGGTACTTCCTCGCCACCGCGGGGAGATTACGGGTCCATGTCAGACGTTGATGAGCATCGATCAAGCCCAATCATCCATGGGGCAAAACGGGTCATCGGGAAGAAAAATTTGCGCCCGTTCCGGAGTTTGAGATCTCGACGTAACGAACAAGGTGTCGGAGGCGGGTGGTGTGTCCGGATTCGATATCCCGAACCCACCACCCGTCGTGGTGATGTGATCTTCCGTTAACACAAGAGATCATGGCCGAAAATCGACCATGACGTCATGTCAGCGCACCGGCTGGTACACCCGCTCGACGCGCTGCGTTCCGTTCCGCGTCCGGTACGAGCGCGCCCAGGCGGTCGTCGCGTCCGCGTTCGCCTTGTCGGAGACGGTGTAGTAGTCCATCTGCGAGTGCTCGGTGGTCACATCGAGCACGCCGTAGCCGTGGTGGTCCATGTCCACCCACTTCACATGGCGGTTGGCGGCCCTGATCGCCCCGGCCGCCACCACCGAGACCGTGCCCGGCGCCACATGGAGGATGTCGTCCAGGTTGTCCGAGGTCACCGAGGTCACCACGAACTCCGTCGCCGCCGACTGCGACAGTGGGTAGGTCGCCGCCTTCGCCGGTACGTCGTTGGCCCAGGCCATGTGGATGTCACCGGTCAGGAAGACGGTGTTCCGGATGGACCGCTGGGTCAGATGCGCGAGCAGCTCCTTGCGGTCGTCCGTGTAGCCGTCCCACTGGTCGACGTTGACCGCGAGGCCCTCCTGCGGCAGCCCCAGCAACTCGGCGAGCGGGCCGAACAGATGGGCCGGCAGCGCGCCGAAGGCGACCGGCGAGATCATCACCGAGGTGCCGACCAGCTTCCAGGTCGCGTCGGAGCCCGCGAGGCCCGACTTCAGCCAGTCCAGCTGGGCGCGGCCGGTGAGCGTACGCTCCGGGTCGTCGACCGAGCCGCTGCCGGTCTTCGCCTGCTGGGAGCGGAAAGAACGCAGGTCGAGCAGGTGAAGATCGGCCAGCTTGCCGAAGCGCAGCCGCCGGTAGACCGTGCCCTCGGTCGAGGTGCGGACCGGCATCCACTCGAAGTACGCCTGCTTGGCGGCGGCCACCCGGGCCGCCCACTCGCCCTCGGCGCCCGGGGTGTGGTTCTCCGCCCCGCCCGACCAGGCGTCGTTGGCGATCTCGTGGTCGTCCCAGATCGCGATCACGGGATGGGCGGCGTGGAGCGCCTGGAGGTCGGCGTCCGTCTTGTACGTGGCGTGGCGGACGCGGTAGTCGGCGAGCGAGACGATCTCGTGCCGGGGCTCGTGCTGCCGCACGACGTACGCCGCCTCGGGGTAGGCGCCGCTCGCGTACTCGTAGACGTAGTCGCCGAGATGGAGGATCGCGTCCAGGTCGGCGCGGGCCGCGAGATGGCGGTACGCGGAGAAGTGGCCGGACTCCCAGTTGGCACAGGAGACGACGCCGAAGCGGACGCCGGGCGTGGTGGCGTCGGCGGGCGGGGTGGTGCGGGTGCGGCCGACGGGGGAGAGGGTGTCGCCCGCCGTGAAGCGGAACCAGTGGGCGGTCGCCGGGCGCAGGCCCCGGACGTCCACCTTCACGGTGTGGTCGGACGCGGCCGTCGCGGTGACGGTGCCACGGGCCACGGTCCGGGCGAAGTCGCGGTCCTCGGCGACCTCCCAGCCGACCGTGACATCGGGGCCTCTGCCGGAACCGGGCAGGGCGTCGGAGGTGGGAGTGACGCGCGTCCAGAGCAGGACGCCGTCGGGCAGCGGGTCGCCGGAGGCGACACCGTGCAGGAAAGCGGGTGCCTCGGAGTCCGCGAGAGCGGGGGAGGCGGCGCCCACCAGAGCCGGGCCGGCGACGGCCGTGACTGCGGCGGCCTTCACGACGGTACGGCGGGTGGGTGCGGGGGATATGTGTCGACTGGTCACGGGCAGTCAGATTACTGATCAGTATGACGAACAGGCAGGCGAATTCCGGAAAGTTCGCCTGCGTGTCGCCGGGTTGTCGTGACCAGGCGGCGGTGACCGGGCGGCCGGCTCCCGCGGTGACCGGGCGGCGGTGACCGGCCGGGGCGGGCCCGCGGGAGCCGAACGCCTCCCGCGGACCCCGCGACTAGCCCTTGAGCGCCGGGGTGAGCGCCGCGTTGAACTGCTCCACCGTCAGGGGCGGGTTCTTGCTGCCCTCGACGGTCAGCGCCTTGCCGTCCATCTTCAGCGTCGGCGTCCCCGTCACCCCGCTCGCGTCGAACGCCGCGGACATCTTCATCGCCCACGCGTCGAAGGTGCCGTTCTCCACGTTCTTCTTGAACTCCGCGTTGCCCTTCAGTGCCGGGACCGACTCCGCGACCTCCAGGAGGTAGGAGTCCTTGGCGAACTTGTCCTCGCTCTCCGCCGGGTGGAACTGCGGGGAGTAGAGCGCGGCCTTGTACTTCATGAACGCCTCGGGGCTCACGTCGAGCGCCGCGCCCAGCGCCGACAGGGCGTTCTTCGAGCCCTCGCCCTGGTCGACGTTGTCGATGAAGGTGGCACCGACGTACTTGATCTTGTACTTGCCGGCCTCGACGTCCTTGTCGACCGTCGCGCCCACCTGCTGCTCGAACTGCGCGCAGACCGGGCAGCGCGAGTCCTCGTAGATCTCCAGCGTCTTCTTCGCGGCCGGCTTGCCGATGACGACGGTCGTGCCGTTCGTGCCCTCGGTGTTCTTGGGCGCGGTGACGTTCGACGCCTCGGCCGCCGCCTCCCACTGGGACGGCTTGTTGGCCTGGACGACGGCGTAGCCGATGCCGCCGGCGACCGCCAGGACGGCGACGGCCGACACGCCGACGATCACCTGGCGGCGCACCTTGTCCTTCTTGGCCTGGCGCTCGCGCTCGATACGCATCCGCTCGCGGGCGGCCGCCTTGTTGGCGTGGCTGTTGCGTGCACTCATGGTCGTGATCTCCGTGAAAAGTCGAAAGGTGAAGAGGGGCTGCGGTGCTCAGGCGAGGGCGAAGCCCGAGCGCGGCGGTCCCCGCCGTCCGACGGAGTGCACGAGAAGGCGGGTACGGGACCGGCGCGGCCGGTCCGAGGGGCGCCGCCCGCCGCGGCCGCGGGCCGGGCGGGGAGCGGCGAAGAGCGCGGCGACGAGCAGCAGCGGCCGGAACGCCAAGGCCGCCACCGCGCCGAGCAGCCCGGCGAGCGCCCGCTCGCCGTGCCGCAGCCAGGCCGCCGCGAACAGCCCCACCGACACATGCACGGCGAGCAGCAGCCACGGCAGCGCCGGGGCGGGGGAGTTCAGCAGGGCGGCCGCGGTCCCGCTCTCGGGGGCGGCCACCCCCGGCAGCGGCGTGCCCACGGCACCACCGCAGAGCACGTCCACCCCCACCGAGCGCAGCGAACCGGCCACGGGGCCGCCCGCCTGGCCGTAACAGAGGGCCTGACCGCTGGTGAAGACCGTGTCGGCCGCCAGCTCCAGTGGCACGAGCAGCCCGGCGATGGGGCCGAAGCCGCGCTCGCGGCCGGCCAGCGCGTACGCGACGGCGAAGACGCCGGCCGCGAGCAGCCCCACGGTCAACAGGGGCAGCGGCACGCGGGACAGCAGCACATGGGAACCGGCGGACAGCGTCACGACCAGTGCCGTGAAGAGCGCCGCCCGCAGCCCCCTGAGCCGCGTCCCTGATATGTCCATAGCGCTGGAGAGTGTGCCACGCCTTCCTGTAAGAGGCCCCTAAGGGCCTCTCGTGAGCGGCCTACAGGCCCGGGATCCGGCCGTTGCGGAACAGGTCCACGAAGATCTGGTGATCGGCACGCGCGCGTGCCCCGTAGCGGTGCGCGAAGTCGACGAGAAGGTCCGCGAAGCCCTCCTCGTCGGCGGCGATCGCCGCGTCGATGGCCCGCTCCGTCGAGAACGGCACCAGCGAGTGGCCGCTGGAGTCGTCGGCCGCCGCGTGCATCGTCGCCGTCGCCCTGCCGAGGTCGGCCACGGTCGCCGCGATCTCCTCCGGGTCGTCGATGTCCGACCAGTCCAGGTCCACCGCGTACGGCGAGACCTCCGCGACCAGCTGCCCGGAGCCGTCGAGCTCCGTCCAGCCCAGCCACGGGTCCGCGTGCGCCTGCAGGGCCCGCTGGGAGATGACCGTGCGGTGGCCCTCGTGCTGGAAGTACTCCCGTACCGCCGCGTCCTTCACATGGCGCGACACCGCCGGCGTCTGCGCCTGCTTCAGATAGATCACGACGTCGTTCTCCAGGGCGTCGCTGTTGCCCTCCAGAAGGATGTTGTACGAGGGGAGACCGGCCGAGCCGATACCGATCCCGCGCCGCCCGACGACGTCCTTGACGCGGTACGAGTCCGGCCGGGCCAGGCTGGACTCCGGCAGGGTCTCCAGATAGCCGTCGAAGGCCGCGAGGACCTTGTAGCGGGTCGCCGCGTCCAGCTCGATGGAGCCGCCGCCGGAGGAGAACCGGCGCTCGAAGTCACGGATCTCGGTCATCGAGTCCAGGAGCCCGAAGCGGGTCAGCGAGCGGGCGTCGCGCAGGGCGTCCAGGAGCGGGCCCTCGGCGGTGTCCAGGGTGAAGGGCGGCAGCTCGTCGTCCTTGGCGCCGGTCGCCAGGGCGTGGATGCGCTCCCGGTAGGCGACGGCGTAGATCCGTACCAGCTCCGTGATCTGCTCGTCACTGAGCGCCTTCGTGTAGCCGATCAGTGCGAGCGAGGCGGAGAGCCGCTTGAGGTCCCAGGTGAAGGGGCCGACGTACGCCTCGTCGAAGTCGTTGACGTTGAAGATCAGCCGGCCGTTGGCGTCCATGTACGTGCCGAAGTTCTCGGCGTGCAGATCGCCGTGGATCCAGACCCGGCCGGTGCGCTCGTCCAGGTACGGCCCGCCGTGCTTCTCGGCGTCGAGGTCGGCATAGAACAGGCTCGCCGTACCCCGGTAGAAGGCGAAGGCGGAACCGGCCATCTTCCGGAACTTGACGCGGAAGGCGGCGGGGTCGGCGGCCAGGAGCTCACCGAAGGCGGTGTCGAAGACGGCGAGTATCTGCTCACCGCGCTGGGCGGCGGTGGGCTGGGGGACCGACATCGAGAGTGCCTCCTGGTGCAAGACTGTTCATGACAATTGGGACAGCTGTTCCGTGTCTCTCAACGCGCGACGGTACCCCCGAGTGCCCACCCGTCGCCCGGCCACCACCCCTCATCGAGGGGCTTCGCCCCGCAGTGTTCCACCCCAGACTGTCAGTCCGGAGTCGTAGACTTCCACGCTGTCCCCCCAAAGCAGAAGACCGCAGTATCGGAGGCATTTCCACCGTGACCAAGCCGCCCTTCACGCACCTCCACGTCCACACCCAGTACTCCCTGCTGGACGGTGCCGCGCGGCTGAAGGACATGTTCAACGCGTGCAACGAGATGGGCATGACCCATATCGCCATGTCCGACCACGGCAACCTCCACGGGGCGTACGACTTCTTCCACACCGCGAAGAAGGCCGGAGTCACGCCGATCATCGGCATCGAGGCGTACGTCGCCCCCGAGTCCCGGCGCAACAAGCGGAAGATCCAGTGGGGCCAGCCGCACCAGAAGCGGGACGACGTCTCCGGTTCCGGTGGTTACACCCACAAGACGATCTGGGCGGCGAACGCCACCGGACTGCACAACCTCTTCCGGCTCTCCTCCGACGCCTACGCCGAGGGCTGGCTGCAGAAGTGGCCCCGGATGGACAAGGAGACCATCTCCCAGTGGTCCGAGGGCCTGATCGCCTCCACCGGCTGCCCCTCCGGTGAGCTGCAGACCCGGCTGCGCCTCGGCCAGTTCGACGAGGCCCTGAAGGCCGCCTCCGAGTACCAGGACATCTTCGGCAAGGACCGGTACTTCCTGGAGCTGATGGACCACGGCATCGAGATCGAGCACCGGGTCCGCGACGGGCTCCTGGAGATCGGCAAGAAGCTCGGCATCCCGCCGCTGGTCACCAACGACTCGCACTACACGTACGCGCACGAGGCCACGGCCCACGACGCCCTGCTGTGCATCCAGACCGGCAAGAACCTCTCCGACCCGGACCGCTTCAAGTTCGACGGCACCGGCTACTACCTGAAGTCCACGGACGAGATGTACGCCATCGACTCCTCGGACGCCTGGCAGGAGGGCTGCCGCAACACCCTCCTGGTCGCCGAGCAGATCGACACCACCGGCATGTTCGAGGCCAAGAACCTCATGCCGAAGTTCGAGATCCCCGAGGGCTACACCGAGGTCACCTGGTTCCGCGAGGAGACCATGCGCGGCATGCACCGGCGCTTCCCCGGGGGCATCCCGGAGGACCGTCTCAAGCAGGCCGAGTACGAGATGGACACCATCATCTCGATGGGCTTCCCCGGCTACTTCCTCGTCGTCGCCGACTTCATCATGTGGGCCAAGAAGCAGGGCATCGCCGTCGGCCCCGGCCGAGGCTCCGCGGCCGGCTCGATCGTCGCGTACGCCATGGGCATCACCGACCTCGACCCGATCCCGCACGGCCTGATCTTCGAGCGCTTCCTCAACCCCGAGCGCATCTCGATGCCCGATGTCGACATCGACTTCGACGAGCGCCGGCGCGTCGAGGTGATCCGGTACGTGACCGAGAAGTACGGCGCCGACAAGGTCGCCATGATCGGCACGTACGGCAAGATCAAGGCGAAGAACGCGATCAAGGACTCCGCGCGCGTCCTCGGCTACCCGTACGCCATGGGTGACCGGCTCACGAAGGCCATGCCCGCCGACGTCCTCGGCAAGGGCATCGACCTCAACGGCATCACCGACCCCTCGCACCCGCGCTACAGCGAGGCCGGCGAGATCCGGGCGATGTACGAGAACGAGCCGGACGTGAAGAAGGTCATCGACACCGCCAGGGGCGTCGAGGGCCTGGTCCGGCAGATGGGTGTGCACGCGGCCGGCGTGATCATGTCCAGCGAGCCCATCGTCGACCACGCCCCGATCTGGGTGCGGCACACCGACGGCGTCACCATCACGCAGTGGGACTACCCGAGCTGTGAGTCGCTCGGCCTGCTGAAGATGGACTTCCTCGGCCTGCGCAACCTGACGATCATGGACGACGCCGTCAAGATGGTGAAGTCCAACAAGGGGATCGACATCGATCTCCTCGCGCTGCCGCTGGACGACCCGAAGACCTTCGAACTGCTCCAGCGCGGTGACACCCTCGGCGTCTTCCAGTTCGACGGCGGACCCATGCGGTCCCTGCTGCGGCTGATGAAGCCCGACAACTTCGAAGACATCTCCGCCGTGTCCGCCCTGTACCGGCCGGGCCCGATGGGCATGAACTCGCACACGAACTACGCCCTGCGCAAGAACAAGCAGCAGGAGATCACCCCGATCCACCCGGAGCTGGAGAAGCCCCTCGAAGAGGTGCTCGCGGTCACCTACGGCCTGATCGTCTACCAGGAGCAGGTGCAGAAGGCCGCCCAGATCATCGCCGGGTACTCGCTCGGCGAGGCCGACATCCTCCGCCGCGTGATGGGCAAGAAGAAGCCCGAGGAGCTGGCGAAGAACTTCACCATCTTCCAGGCCGGTGCCCGCAAGAACGGCTACAGCGACGAGGCGATCCAGGCCCTCTGGGACGTCCTGGTCCCCTTCGCCGGCTACGCCTTCAACAAGGCGCACTCCGCCGCGTACGGCCTGGTCTCCTACTGGACCGCCTACCTCAAGGCCAACCACCCCGCCGAGTACATGGCGGGGCTGCTGACCTCGGTCAAGGACGACAAGGACAAGTCCGCCGTCTATCTGAACGAGTGCCGGCGCATGGGCATCAAGGTCCTGCCGCCGAACGTCAACGAGTCCGAGTCGAACTTCGCCGCCCAGGGCGACGACGTGATTCTCTTCGGCCTCTCCGCCGTCCGGAACGTCGGCACGAACGTCGTCGAGTCGATCATCAAGTCGCGCAAGGCGAAGGGGAAGTACAGCTCCTTCCCCGACTTCCTCGACAAGGTCGAGGCCGTCGTCTGCAACAAGCGGACCGTCGAGTCGCTGATCAAGGCCGGCGCCTTCGACGAGATGGGCCACACCCGCAAGGGCCTGGTCGCCCACCACGAACCGATGATCGACAACGTGGTCGCGGTCAAGCGCAAGGAGGCCGAGGGGCAGTTCGACCTCTTCGGCGGCATGGGCGACGAGGCGAGCGACGAGCCGGGCTTCGGCCTGGACGTCGAGTTCTCCGACGTCGAGTGGGAGAAGTCCTACCTGCTCGCCCAGGAGCGCGAGATGCTCGGCCTCTACGTCTCCGACCACCCGCTCTTCGGTATCGAGCACGTCCTGTCCGACAAGACGGACGCGGCGATCTCCCAGCTCACCGGCGGCGAGCACGCGGACGGCGCGGTCGTCACCATCGGCGGCATCATCTCCGGCCTCCAGCGCAAGATGACCAAGCAGGGCAACGCCTGGGCCATCGCCACCGTCGAGGACCTGGCCGGCTCCATCGAGTGCATGTTCTTCCCCGCCACGTACCAGCTGGTCTCCACCCAGCTCGTCGAGGACACGGTCGTCTTCGTCAAGGGCCGCCTCGACAAGCGCGAGGACGTGCCCCGGCTGGTCGCCATGGAGCTGATGGTCCCCGACCTGTCGAACGCCGGGACCAACGCGCCCGTCGTCCTCACCATCCCGACCGTGAAGGTCACCCCGCCCATGATCAGCCGGCTCGGCGAGATCCTGGGGCATCACAAGGGCAACACCGAGGTACGGATCAAGCTCCAGGGCCCGCGCACGACGACCGTCCTGCGGCTCGACCGGCACCGGGTCCAGCCAGACCCCGCCCTCTTCGGCGACCTGAAGGTGCTGCTCGGCCCGTCCTGCCTGGCCGGCTGAGAGGGAGCGGTCCCCACACGCGCGGAAGGGGCGCGCCCGTCGTCACGGGTGCGCCCCTTCCGGGGTTACGCGCGGTCAGTTGTGACCGAAGCGCTTCTGCCTGCCCTTACGAGCCATGTCACCAGGAGTCACCTGCGAGGCGCGCTGCTCGGCCTGCGACTCCATCGACGACTGCTGCGCCTGCTGGGCGCCGCGCTCGGCCGGCGAGGACTGCTGCTGACTGCGGTTCTGCTTTCGATTCTTGGCCATGGTGATGCCTCCTCATGGGGATCTCGGGGCCAGGGCCGCTGTCAGACTCACATACGGTATGAACCGCCGCATTTTGGATCATCACGGACGGTAAGCGCGGCAGTCACGTGACATTCGCCACGCCGATGATCCAGTTCCGGCCGTCAACCTCCCGGCCGTCGGGCAGACTCGAAGGAACCCGAAGCAACTCCCGATCCCGAGGTTCCCGAAAGAGGGTGGAACGCGTGGACCGCTGCGTCGTTCTGGTGGACGCCGGCTATCTGCTGGGCGCCGCCGCGAGCCTCCTCGCCGGGGAACCGGCCCGCTCCCGGATCACTGTCGACCACGCCGCGCTCATCCAGGGGCTGCGCGAACGGGCCGAGGCCGACACCGAGCAGCCCCTGCTGCGCATCTACTGGTTCGACGGCGCACCCGACCGTGTGCCCCAGCCCGAACACCGCAGGCTGCGCGTGATGCCCCGGGTCACCGTCCGGCTCGGCGCCCTGACCCGCAGCGACGGCCGCTGGGCCCAGAAGGGCGTCGACGCGGCCATGCACGCCGAGCTCACCGAACTGGCCAGAAACCGCGCCTGCTCCGACGTGGTCCTCGTGACCGGCGACGGCGATCTCCTCCCCGGCCTGATGTCCGCCAAGGAGCACGGCGTCGCCGTCCACCTCTGGGCCGTCCAGGCCGCCGACGGCGACTACAACCAGTCCGAGGACCTCGTCGCCGAGGCCGACGAACGCCGGGTCCTCGACCGGGCCTGGATCACCCGGGCCGTCCGCGCCAAGGACCTCACCGGCATCTGCGCCCCGCCGCCCGCCCCGCGCCCCGAGATCGCCGCGATCCTCTCCGCCCCGCTGCCCGAGTCGGCGCTCGCCGCCTCCGCCGAACGGGCCGCCGAGGCGGCGGCCGCGGCAGCCGCCTCCGTACACACCAACGGAACGCCCGCCCCCGCCGCGTCCGCGTCGGCGCCCACCGCGCACGGGTCGGAGACCGGGGCCCCCGCCCCGCCCGCCGGCAAGGGCGTCCCCACGCCCAAGGACCTCGCGGGACTGCGCGGACCCGCCGCCCCGGCCGCCGCCGCACCCCAGCCCGCCGGCGCGACCCTCCGCTGGTCCTCCGACAAGGGCTGGATCGAGCGGCCCGGCGGCGGCACGCTCGGCGAGCCCGCCGAGACCGCCTCCCTGCCCACCCTCGCCCAGCTCACCAGCGCCGAGCAGCGCTGGGCCGACCGAGAGGAGGACATCACCACCGTCGGCGGCGACCCCTTCGAGGTCGGACAGGTGTTCGCCCGCCGGTGGATGGAACGGCTCCCCGAGCAGAGCCACGTCCAGAAGCTCTCCCTGATGTACCCGCGCATCCCGCACCGCATCGACGGCGAACTGCTCCGGTACGCGGCCAGGTTCGGCCTGCTCGCCCACAAGGACGACCAGATCGACGAGCACGACCGGTACGCCATCCGGGCCGGCTTCTGGCGCGAGATCGACGTCCGGGCCGCCGCGGAACACGCCCCCGCGGGGGAGTAGACCGACGGACCCCGTAGGCTCATCCCTCGTGAGTACGGTGTGCGTGGTGCGGGATCTGGTCAAGACGTACCCCGCCGCGCGCGCCCGGCGAGGAACGCCCGCGACCCCCGAGATCCGCGCCACCGACGGCATCAGCCTCGACGTGCACGGCGGCGAGATCTTCGGCCTGCTCGGCCCCAACGGCGCCGGTAAGTCCACGCTCGTGCGCCAGCTGACCGGGCTGATGCGCCCCGACTCCGGCACGGTCGAGCTCCTCGGCCACGACCTCGTACGCCACCCGGAACGCGCCGCGCGGCTGCTCGCCTACCTCGGCCAGGAGTCCACCGCGCTCGACGAACTGACGGTCGCGCTCGCCGCCGAGACCACCGGGCGGCTGCGCGGGCTCACCGCACGGGACGCACGGGCCGAGAAGGACGCCGTACTGGACGAGCTGGGTCTGACGGAGCTCGCCGGGCGGCCGCTCAAGAAGCTGTCGGGCGGACAGCGGCGCCTCGCCTGCGTCGCCGCCGCCCTGGTCGGGGAGCGGCCGGTCCTGGTCCTCGACGAACCCACCACCGGCATGGACCCGGTCGCCCGGCGGGCCGTCTGGTCCGCCGTGGACCGGCGGCGCGCCGAGCACGGCACCACCGTGCTGCTCGTCACCCACAACGTGATCGAGGCCGAGACCGTACTGGACCGGGTCGCCGTTCTCGAACGCGGCCGGGTCATCGCCTGCGACACCCCGTCCGGGCTGAAGGAACGCGTCGCGGGCGAGGTCCGGGTCGATCTGGTCTGGCGCGAGCGCGCCCCGCTGGAGGTCCCCGAGGTCGCCGCGCTGCACGCGCTCGCGCAGGAGTCGGGGCGGCGCTGGACGCTCCGCCTGGCCCCCGACGAGGCCCGGGCGACGGTCGCGGCGGTCACGGGCGGGGCGGCGTTCGCGGCCCTGGACGACTTCACGCTGGCGACGCCGAGCCTGGAGGACGTGTATCTGGCGCTGGGCGGCGAGACCGAGGGACTGGTCAAGGCATGAGGAGCTGTACGGAGTGAGTATCGTGCCCGCCGAGGTCGCGCCGGCCCTGGCCGCAAGGACACCGGCCCTGGACGCCGCCGCGCCGCTGGCGCCGCGCGCCCGGCTGCTGCCGGCCCTCGCCGCCGTGTACCGCGCGCAGCTCTCGCGCGCCCGGGTCTCCCGTATCCCGCTGCTCTTCGTGGCGACGTTCCAGTCCGTCGGGATCATGGTCCTGATGCGGGGCGTCGTCGACGGCGGCGCGGAGGCGCGGGCCGTGGTGGCCGGCTCCGCGGTCCTCGTCGTCGCCTTCGTCGCGCTCAACCTGCTCGCCCAGTACTTCGGACAGCTGCGGGCCACCGGCGGCCTCGACCACTACGCCACGCTGCCGGTGCCGCCCGCGGCGGTCGTGCTCGGCGCGGCCGGGGCGTACGCGTCCTTCACCGTGCCCGGGACGGTCGTGACGGCGGTCATCGGCTCCCTGCTCTTCGGGCTTCCGCTCGGCCACCTGTGGATCCTCGCAGCGGTCGTGCCGCTCGCGGGCGCCGCGCTGGCCGGGCTCGGAGCGGCGCTCGGGCTGCTCGCGCCGCGCCAGGAACTCGCGACGCTCCTTGGACAGCTGGGCATGTCGGCCGCGCTGCTGCTCGGTGTGCTGCCGGCGGACCGGCTGCCCGGACCGATCGGCTGGGCGCGCGACCTGCTGCCGTCGACGTACGGGGTGGAGGCCCTGGCCCGGACGTTCGACGCGCACCCGGACTGGGCGGCGGTCGGGCTCGACCTCGCGGTGTGCGGGGCGGTCGGGGTCGTGTCGCTGGCGGTGGCGACGTGGGCGTACCGGCGGGCCGCGGTCCGCTGACGGTCCGCTGAGGCGAGGCGTGCGCGTACCTGGCACGATGGCGGTGTGACCGCACCCCTGACACCGCCTCACCAGCCGCCGCCGCACGACTCAGCCGCCTGGCCCGAGCCCTATCCTCCGCTGCCCGAGCACGACGGCGTCCCGAGTGTGGCGACGGAGCTCCGGCAGGCCGCCGTGGTGACCGCGGTCTCGATCGTCGCGGGCGTGGCGCTGGGGCTGTTGTGGCTGTGGCTCGCGCCGCGGGTCTCGCTGATCTCGGACGGCAAGGCGGTCTTCCTGCGGCACAGCGAGGGCGAGGCGGCGATCGGCGCGGACGGAACGTTCGTCCTGCTGGCGCTCGCGTTCGGGGCGGTGGCGGCGGCGCTCGTCTTCCTGTTCCACCGGCACGGCGGTGTGGCGCTGGTCCTCGCGCTGGCGGTCGGGGGCGCCCTGGGGTCGCTGCTCGGCTGGGGCGTGGGCATGTACCTGGGGCCGACGGACGACGTGGTCGCCCATGCCAAGGCGGTGGGGGCGGGCGTGGCGTTCGACGCGCCGCTGAAGCTGAAGATGTGGGCGGGGGCGATGCTGGCGTGGCCGCTGGCGGCGATGATCGTCCACCTCGCCCTGACGGCCCTCTTCGGGCCCCGCGACCCCGAGCCGGAGTGGCCCCCGGCTCCCACGGCCAAGGCCTGAGCCGCGCACGCCTGACGGGGCCGGGGCGGGGGCCGGGGCGGGGGCCGGGGCGGGGGCCGGGGCGGGGGCCGGGGCCGCGCGGCGCCGTGAGTGCGGCTACGCGCGGCCGATGGGAGCCAGGATCGCGGAGGTCAGCGTGGTCAGGGCCGCGGGGGTGAGTTCGACCTCCAGGCCGCGGCGGCCCGCCGAGATGCAGATGGTCTCGTGGGTGGAGGCCGACGCGTCGAGGACCGTACGGAGACGCTTGCGCTGGCCCAGCGGCGAGATGCCGCCGCGGACGTAGCCCGTGGTGCGCTCCGCCGCGGCCGGGTCCGCCATCGCCGCCCGCTTGCCGCCGACCGCGGAGGCCAGGGCCTTCAGGTCCAGCTGGCCGGCCACCGGCACGACCGCGACCGTCAGTTCGCCGTCGACGTCCGCGACGAGGGTCTTGAAGACCCGGTCGGGGGAGACGCCGAGCGCCTCCGCCGCCTCCTCGCCGTACGAGGGCGACGCCGGGTCGTGCTCGTACGCGTGGAGCGTGAACGGGGTTCCGGACGTCGTCAGCGCGACCGTCGCCGGGGTGCCGCCCGCCTGCTTCTTCTGCTTCTTCGCCAAGGGACGTCCTCCGTCAGTTCGGGCTCGTCGGCGCACGGGTCAGGTCGACCGCCGGCAGCGACGGAAGATGCCGCAGCACGGCCGTCTCCGCACGCAGCAGCGTCAGTTCCTCCCGCAGCCGCGTCGCCGTGTCCGGCGCCTGCAGCAGCCGCTGCTTCGCCGGGGTGTCAAGCACCGCCGCCGCCGCGACCAGGTACGACACCACCGACGGATCGTCCGGCAGCTCACTCGTCGTCAGCGACCGCTCCCGCGCTCCCGCCAGCCGCTTCTGGTAGTTCCGGAACGCCCGCAGCACGCCCTCGGCGAGCGTGCCCGCCTCGTCGCCCTGCTCCTCCGGGATCTCCTCGATCTCGGCCACAAGGAACGGCCCGCTCGCGTCCACCGACAGCAGCTTCACCCGGGTCGTGCCGGTGGCCATCACCTCGAAACTGCCGTCCGCGCGCTCCCGGATCGTCGCCGCGTCGGCGATGCAGCCGACCCGGTGGAACGCCTGGATCGGGTCGGGACCGAAGCCCGCGGCCGGCCCCTTCTCCGGCATCGCCGTCGGGTCCGGCATCCCCGGCGCGGTCGGCGCGACCTCACGGCCGTCGCGGATCGCGACGACGGCGAAGCGGCGCGGCTCCGACTCGTCGGTCTTGAGCAGTTCGCGCATCATGGCGCGATAACGCTCCTCGAAGACGTTCAGGGGCAGCACGAGGCCCGGGAACAGCACCGCGTTGAGCGGGAAGAGAGGCAGGCGAGCGGTGGTCACAGCGGTCAAGCGTAATGGCCGTCGGGCCCGCGCCGTCCGGCCCGTCCGTACCCGGCCCCGCGGCCCCCTCCGAGCACGGCTCCGCGCAGCGGGATCGTGCGGGCCACCTCGGCCCGTACGGCGTCCCGCGCGTCCAGGAAACGGCCGAGCGGATCGCCGGAGACGAGCGCCCACGGAAACGACGTGGCGTACGGGCCGATACGCCGGAACTCCTCCAGCGCGTCCTGCCAGCGCCCCCGCCTGACCAGCACGTACACCAGCAGATTGCGGACCTCGGCGGGCCATGGATCGCCCTGCGGGTACTGCGCCGACAGCGCGAGCGCGCGGTCGGCCGCCGCGTCGATCCGGTCCTCCTGCAAGGTCCCGGAGCCGGCGAGGAACTGCGCGAACGCGGCGCGGACCGGCAGCGCCTGGACCAGCGAGCCGGGCAGCGCGTCCTCGGCGGCCTGCTCGGCGAAGTCGAGACACTCGCGGTGTGAGCTACGGGGGGTGTGGGGGGTGTCCCCCCACAGAGCACGGCACTGAGCCGACAGGTACTTGAGCGCGGCGACATGGCAGCCGTAGTGGTGCGGGGAGCGGCGCACCGCCTGCTCCCACAGCGACTCGAAGGCCGTGTGCCCGGCGTGCGTGCCGCGCGCGTGGTCCAGGGCGAGCCGCCAGGGCACCGGGTCGCGGGGCGTGGCCTCCGCGGCCGCGTCGATCAGCGGCCCGAGCTCGCGCAGCCGCTCGGCGCGGGCCGGCGACTGCCAGGCCCTGCGCACCGCGAGCTCCGCCTTGAGGAGCAGCGCGTCCGGGTCGCGGGGCGCGGCCGCCAGCCAGTGGGCCAGCCACTCGTCACGGCTGTACGCGAACGTGGCGAGGCGCGCCACGTACCGGTCCCGGTTCTCCCACTCCGCCGCGTCCCGGGTCGTCGCGAGCAGCTTGGCGGCGGGCTCGGGGTCGGAGAGGGCGGCCGCCACCAGCGCCGGGGCGAGTCGCTCGTCCGGCGCGTCGAGCAGCACGTCGTCGTCCGGCGGCAGCGCGGCGGCGAGCGGCGGAGCGTGCCGGACCGAGCGGGCGGTGCCGATCAGGGCGCGGAGTATTGACATCGTGCGAACCATTGAAAACCGCAGGTGAGGGCGGCGCCAGTGGGGGACTGTGAAGCTTTGGTAGCGGCGGGAAAGTTGTCCTGCACGTGGTCAAGAGAGGGTAAAGAAAGGGGTGGGGGTCGGCAGAATCCGCCCCTTGTGCCACACCCGCCACACCCGCCACACCCGCCCCGCCCGTCACCCGCGGCTCAGCAGCCTCGACGCTCCCGCCGCCACGGTCGTCGCCAGCACCCATCCCAGCAGGATCAGCGCCGTCGCCGTCCACTGCCAGAAGCCCTCGAGGCGCCAGTAGCCGTCCTGGCCCAGGTTGATCACCGGCAACAGCAGATCCAGCGCGTACAGCGAGGCGCTCCACTTCGGGGACTCGTCCGCCTTGATCGGCACTGGGTCGTAGCGGGAGAAAGCCAGCGCCCCCGCGGCCCACAGCACGGCCATCCACAGGGCCGCCCGCCCCGGGCGGTAGCCGTACGCCACCGTCCAGTCCTGGATGTAGCCCCACAGCTTCCCCGCCACCGGCAGCGTCTCCCGGCGCCGGCGCTGCTTGGCCAGCAGCACCACCCGGGCGTCCGCGTCCTCGCCACTGCCCCGCAGCACCGTCGCCAGCCGCTCGTACGGCTCCGGCGCGTACTCGGGGGTCGCCGCCGCCACCCATTCGAGCCGCCGCGCCAGCGGGAAGTGGCCGTACGGCACGAGGTTCTCGTAGACGAAGCCGTTCATCGACAGGCCGCCCGGACCCGGCCAGCTGGTGGAGAGGTCGATCAGCGTCACGACCTTGGCCCCGTTGAGCACCACCCGGCCCTCCTCCGGCGGCTCCCCGTTGAACCGCAGCTCGGGCGTCACGATCCGGCGCAGTGACACCTCCTCGCGCCGCGCCCCGTCCAGCACGAACCGCGCGTAGTGCAGGTCCACCGCGTCGCCGAACCGTCCGTCGTCCAGCCGCACCCCGCCGTGGCACTCGACCGGCTTGCGCAGCGCGCCCCGCACCGGGGTGTACCCGATGCCGTACGGGGGAGTGGCCGTGGCGTTCCCCGAGCCCTCGTACACCCACGCCGCGTTCAGATAGAGCGAGCGCTCCACGGTCAGCTGCGGAGCGTTCAGCGCGCGCCGCTGCTGCGCCCCGCGCAGCACGCTGCCCCGCAGGCTCAGCGACACGCCCACCTTCGCGCCGCGCAGACTCGTCTCGCCGTACGTCTCGATCAGCTCGGCCTGGAGGTCCTGCGCCACCGCGAGACCGTCCGCGGTGATCGCCCGGCCCCGCCGGTCCGGCCACACCTTGATCTGGTTGATCAGCAGATCCGTCCCGATCTGCGCGTCCGTCAGCCGGATGCCCCGCTCCACCCGGCAGCGCGGCAGATGCAGATCGCCCTGGGTGTGCAGCCGCGCCGCCTCCAGGCGGGGTATCGCGCACTCCACCATCCGCACCGTCCGGAAATGAGCCTCCGGCAGCACGATCTCGTCGTCGAAACGGCAGCGGTTCAGCTCCAGGTACGGGTCTATCGTCCCGCCGGCCAGATTGAGCACTCCGGTGATCCGCACCCCGCGCAGCTTGAGCGCCGACACCCGGCCGGACCGCGCGGGCGGTCCGTCGAGCAGCAGCAGCGCCACCACCTCGGCGCGCACGCTGCGCTCCTCGCCCCACGCATGCGTCCCGAAGGGGTCGTCCCGCGCCGCGTCCCCCTCGCTCAGATCACAGGTCCTGCCGATCCGGAAGGACCTCCACATGGCCCGCTCCGGGCCCGTGAGTCCCTCCGGCATGCCGTTCTCGCGCGGCTCGGTCACTGCCGCCCCCTCGCTTCCCACGAACCCGCTTCCCTGGATTCGTACAGCCGTTCTTCCCGCTGAGTGACGGACTGAACGCTAACGGTCAGCTGTGGCGACAAGACGCCAGTGTGGCTCGTATCAGCCAGTGATACGGACGTCCGGCGCTTGTGGGGCGTCTGCGAGAATTGACCCGTGATCTCTCGTATCGACCTGCGCGGCGACGCCCTCCCCGAGGGTGGCGCACTGCGCGACCTGCTGCCCCGTGCCGAGTTCGACGTGGAAGCCGCCCTGGAGAAGGTGCGGCCCATCTGCGAGGACGTCCATCATCGGGGCGACGCGGCGCTGGTCGAGTACGCGGAGAAGTTCGACGGTGTGAAGCTCACGCACGTACGCGTGCCGGCCGAGGCGCTCGCCGAGGCCCTGGAGCAGCTGGACCCCGCCGTCCGGGAAGCCCTCGAGGAGTCCATCCGGCGGACCAGGATCGTCCACCGCGCCCAGCGCCGCTCGACGCACACCACCCAGGTCGTGCCCGGCGGCACCGTCACCGAGAAGTGGATCCCGGTCCAGCGCGTCGGGCTCTACGCGCCCGGCGGCCGCTCCGTCTACCCCTCCTCCGTGATCATGAACATCGTCCCGGCGCAGGAGGCCGGCGTGGAGTCCGTCGCGCTCGCCTCCCCGCCGCAGAAGGAGTTCGGCGGCCTGCCGCACCCGACGATCCTCGCCGCGTGCGCGCTGCTCGGCGTCGACGAGGTGTACGCCGCCGGAGGCGCCCAGGCCGTCGCGATGTTCGCGTACGGCACCGAGTCCTGCGCCCCCGCCAACATGGTCACCGGCCCCGGCAACATCTGGGTCGCCGCCGCCAAGCGGTACTTCACCGGCCGCATCGGCATCGACGCCGAGGCCGGCCCGACCGAGATCGCGATCCTCGCGGACTCCACCGCCGACCCGGTGCACGTCGCCGCCGACCTGATCAGCCAGGCCGAGCACGACCCGATGGCCGCCGCCGTCCTCGTCACCGACTCCGAGGAACTGGCCGCCGCCACCGAGGCCGAGCTGAAGACCCAGGTCGCCGCCACCAAGCACATCGACGACCGGATCGTCCCGGCCCTGGCCGGAAAGCAGTCCGCGATCGTCCTCGTCAGCGACCTGGAGGACGGCCTCAAGGTCGTCGACGCGTACGGCGCCGAGCACCTGGAGATCCAGACCGCCGACGCCGCAGCCCGCGCCGACCGGGTCCGCAACGCGGGCGCGATCTTCGTCGGCCCCTGGGCGCCGGTCTCGCTCGGCGACTACTGCGCGGGCTCCAACCACGTCCTGCCCACCGGCGGTTGCGCCTGCCACTCCTCGGGCCTGTCCGTGCAGTCCTTCCTGCGCGGCGTCCACATCGTGGACTACACCCGCGACGCCCTCGCCGAGGTCACCCACCACGTGGTCACCCTCGCCGAGGCCGAGGACCTGCCCGCCCACGGCGCCGCGCTGAAGGCCCGTTTCGGCGGAGCCGAACCAGGCAAGCACAGCGGTTGGAAGGTGCCCCAGCAGTGACCGGCATCGGCATCGACGACCTCCCCATCCGGGACGAGCTGCGCGGCAAGTCCCCGTACGGCGCGCCCCAGCTCGACGTCCCCGTCCAGCTGAACACCAACGAGAACCCCTACCCGCTGCCCGAGCCCCTCGTGGCCCGGATCGCGGAGCGGGTCGCCGAGGCCGCCCGCGGCCTCAACCGCTACCCGGACCGGGACGCGATCGAGCTGCGCACCGAGCTCGCCCGCTACCTCACCCGTACCGGAAAGCACCCCGTCGCCACCGAGAACGTCTGGGCGGCCAACGGCTCCAACGAGGTCCTCCAGCAGCTGCTGCAGACCTTCGGCGGCCCCGGCCGTACGGCGATCGGCTTCGAGCCCTCGTACTCGATGCACGCGCTCATCGCGCGCGGCACCGGCACCGGCTGGATCTCCGGGCCGCGCAACGACGACTTCACCATCGACGTCGAGGCGGCCGAGAAGGCGATCGCCGAGAACCGTCCGGACGTCGTCTTCATCACCTCGCCCAACAACCCCACCGGGACGGCGGTCGAGGCCGAGACGGTCCTCGCCCTGTACGAGGCGGCGCAGGAGGCCAAGCCCTCTCTCGTGGTGGTCGACGAGGCGTACGTGGAGTTCAGCCACCGCGACTCGCTGCTGCCGCTGATCGAGGGCCGGCCGAACCTGGTCGTCTCCCGCACCATGTCCAAGGCCTTCGGCGCGGCCGGACTGCGCCTCGGCTATCTGGCCGCCCACGCGGCCGTGGTCGACGCCGTCCAGCTCGTACGGCTGCCGTACCACCTCTCCGCCGTCACGCAGGCCACCGCGCTCGCCGCCCTGGAGCACACCGATACGCTCCTCGGGTACGTCGAGCAGCTCAAGGCCGAGCGCGACCGCCTGGTCGAGGAGCTGCGGGCGGCCGGCTACGAGGTCACCGAGTCCGACGCCAACTTCGTCCAGTTCGGACGGTTCGACGGCGCCGAGGGCTCCCACGAGGCCTGGCAGAAGATCCTCGACCGGGGCGTCCTGGTCCGGGACAACGGCGTACCGGGCTGGCTGCGGGTCACCGCCGGCACCCCCGAAGAGAACGACGCGTTCCTCGATGCGGTTCGCGCACTGAAGAAGGAGCAGAGCTCATGAGCCGCGTAGGACGGGTCGAGCGCACCACCAAGGAGACCTCCGTCGTCGTCGAGATCGACCTCGACGGCACCGGCAAGGTCGACGTGTCGACCGGGGTCGGCTTCTACGACCACATGCTCGACCAGCTCGGCCGCCACGGTCTGTTCGACCTCACCGTCAAGACCGACGGCGATCTGCACATCGACTCGCACCACACCATCGAGGACACCGCCCTCGCCCTGGGCGCCGCCTTCAAGCAGGCCCTCGGCGACAAGGTCGGCATCTACCGCTTCGGCAACTGCACCGTCCCGCTGGACGAGTCGCTCGCCCAGGTGACCGTCGACCTCTCCGGCCGCCCCTACCTGGTGCACACCGAGCCCGAGAACATGGCGCCGATGATCGGCTCCTACGACACGACGATGACCCGGCACATCCTGGAGTCCTTCGTCGCGCAGGCCCAGATCGCGCTGCACGTCCACGTGCCGTACGGGCGCAACGCCCACCACATCGTGGAGTGCCAGTTCAAGGCCCTCGCCCGCGCCCTGCGCTACGCGAGCGAGCGCGACCCGCGCGCCGCCGGCATCCTTCCCTCCACGAAGGGCGCGCTGTGACCGGCCTGTCGACCATCCTCATCGTCGTCGGGCTCTTCCTCGCCGGCGGTGTGTACTCCTTCTCCAAGCAGGAACTGCCCAAGGGCGTGATCGTCCTTCTCGCCGTGGCCTCCGCGATGTGCCTGGTCGCCGGCGTCCTGCGGATTCAGGGGATCTGGGAATGAGCACTTCGAGCACGTCGCACACCTCGCGCGCACCGAAGAAGGTCGTGGTCTTCGACTACGGCTTCGGCAACGTCCGTTCGGCCGAGCGCGCCCTCGCCCACGTCGGCGCCGACGTCGAGATCACCCGCGACTACGACAAGGCCATGAACGCCGACGGACTCCTCGTCCCCGGCGTCGGAGCCTTCTCCGCCTGCATGCAGGGCCTGAAGGAGGCGCGCGGCGACTGGATCGTCGGCCGTCGCCTCGCCGGCGGCCGCCCCGTCATGGGCATCTGCGTCGGCATGCAGATCCTCTTCGCCCGGGGCATCGAGCACGGCGTGGAGACCGAGGGCCTGGACGAATGGCCCGGTACGGTCGAGCCGCTGAAGGCCCCGATCGTGCCCCACATGGGCTGGAACACCGTCGAGGCGCCCGAGAACAGCGAGCTGTTCGCGGGGCTCGACGCCGACGCCCGGTTCTACTTCGTGCACTCCTACGCGGTGCGCGAGTGGTCCCTGGAGGTCGGCAACCCCAACATCCGCGCCCCCAAGGTCACCTGGGCCACCCACGGCGAGCCGTTCGTCGCGGCCGTCGAGAACGGTGCCCTGTGGGCCACCCAGTTCCACCCCGAGAAGTCCGGCGACGCCGGAGCACAGCTGCTCACCAACTGGATCGAGACCCTCTGATCATGGCTCAGAAGCTTGAACTCCTTCCCGCCGTCGACGTCCGCGACGGCCAGGCCGTCCGCCTGGTGCACGGTGAGTCCGGTACGGAGACCTCCTACGGCTCCCCGCTCGAGGCCGCCCTCGCCTGGCAGAACTCCGGCGCCGCATGGCTGCACCTGGTCGACCTGGACGCCGCCTTCGGCACCGGCGACAACCGCGAGCTGATCGCCGAGGTCGCCAAGGCCATGGACATCAAGGTCGAGCTGTCCGGCGGCATCCGCGACGACGCCTCGCTCGCCGCCGCCCTCGCCACCGGCTGCACCCGCGTCAACCTGGGCACCGCCGCCCTGGAGACCCCCGAGTGGGTCGCCAAGGTCATCGCCGAGCACGGCGACAAGATCGCGGTCGGCCTCGACGTGCGCGGCACCACGCTGCGCGGCCGCGGCTGGACCCGCGACGGCGGCGACCTCTACGAGACGCTCGCCCGCCTCGACTCCGAGGGCTGCGCCCGCTACGTCGTCACCGACATCGCCAAGGACGGCACGCTGCAGGGCCCCAACCTGGAGCTCCTGAAGAACGTCTGCGCGGCGACCGACAAGCCCGTCGTCGCCTCCGGCGGCGTGTCGTCCCTGGACGACCTGCGCGCCCTGTCCGGCCTCGTGCCGCTGGGCGTCGAGGGCGCGATCGTCGGCAAGGCGCTGTACGCCAAGGCGTTCACCCTGGAGGAGGCGCTGGAGGCGGTGGCATCCGTATGACCGACTCCGTCCGCAAGGTCGTCACCGGCGCTCCCTGGGAGGAGCAGTTCGGCTACTCCCGCGCGGTGGAGCTGCCGAACGGCACGGTGCTGGTCGCCGGCTGCACGTCGGTGGTCGGCGGCCAGATCGCCGACGGCGGGCCGTACGAGCAGGCGATCAACTCCTTCAACGTCGCCTTCGACGCGCTGAAGCAGCTGGACCTGGGCCCGCAGGACGTCGTACGGACCCGGATGTACATCACCCACGCGCGCGACGTGGACGAGGTCGGACGCGCCCACAAGGAGCTCTTCGACGCCGTCCGCCCCGCCGCGGCGATGATCATCGTCTCCGGCTTCGTCGACCCCCGCCTGGTTGTCGAGGTCGAGGTCGAGGCCTACAGGAGTGGTGCGGCATGAGCCTCGCCGTACGTGTGATCCCCTGCCTGGACGTGGACAACGGCCGGGTGGTCAAGGGCGTCAACTTCCAGAACCTGCGCGATGCCGGCGACCCCGTCGAGATGGCGAAGCTGTACGACGCCGAGGGCGCCGACGAGCTGACCTTCCTCGACATCACCGCCTCCTCCGGCAACCGGGAGACGACCTACGACGTGGTGCGGCGCACCGCCGAGCAGGTCTTCATCCCGCTGACGGTGGGCGGCGGCGTGCGCTCGGCCGACGACGTCGACAAGCTGCTGCGCGCCGGTGCCGACAAGGTCGGCGTGAACACGGCCGCCATCGCCCGGCCCGAGCTGCTCCGCGAGATCGCGGAGCGCTTCGGCCGCCAGGTGCTCGTGCTCTCGGTCGACGCACGGCGTACCGAGGCGGGCACCCCCTCGGGCTTCGAGGTCACCACGCACGGCGGCCGCCGGGGCACCGGCATCGACGCCGTCGAGTGGGCGCACCGCGCCGCCGAGCTGGGCGCGGGCGAGATCCTGCTCAACTCGATGGACGCGGACGGTACGAAGGACGGCTACGACACCGAGATGATCGCGGCCGTGCGCAAGCACGTGACCGTGCCGGTGATCGCGAGCGGGGGAGCGGGCAAGCTCGCCGACTTCCCGCCGGCGATCGAGGCGGGCGCGGACGCCGTCCTCGCCGCCTCCGTCTTCCACTTCGGCGACCTGCGGATCTCGCAGGTCAAGGACGCGTTGCGGGAGGCGGGCCACCCGGTCCGCTGAGCCGTCGCGGAAGAAGGGCCCCTCGGGGCCCTTCTTTCTTTCCGGGATACGCAGGATTATTTGTGCAATTTTCATTGCGCAAGTTTTCTTTCGCATCTACGGTCAGGGACATGCCCACACCTGACAACCGCCGGATCACCGACCTCGGCACCCTCAAGGCGATCTCCCACCCGCTGCGCATGCGGCTCTACCGGGCCCTCTTCGTCGCCCGCACGGCCACCGCCTCCCAGCTCGCCGACCAGGTGGACGAGGCCGTCTCGCTGGTCAGCTACCACCTGCGCAAGCTCGCCGACCACGGCCTCATCGAGGAGGCCGAGACCCAGTCCGCGGACGGCCGCGAGCGCTGGTGGCAGCCCAGCTCGTACGGCATCAGCATCCGCGACGAGGACGTCCGCGACGCCCCTGAGCTGGTCGCCGCGAGCGACGCCTTCGGCCGTGCGATCGACGAACAGCGCACCGAACTCCACCGGCGCTTCCTCGACGAGCGCCTGACCTGGTCCGACGCATGGCGCTCCGCCTCCGTCAGCTCCGAGTGGCTGCCCCGCCTCACCGCCGCCGAACTCAGCGCCCTCGGCAAGGAGCTGGAAGCGGTCCTCGACAAGTACGACCGCCGGGCCCGCGCCGCCGAGGAGGCCGGCGACACCGAGGGCCGCGAGAACGTCGCCGTCCACCTCCACGCGTTCCCGTACCGGACCTGACGGGCCGGCCCCCCGCGCCCCGTACCGCTGCCACCCACGACCGCCCGAGAGGAACCCACGCAGTGACCGTCACCGAGCCGACCACGCCGCCTGTCGCCGCTGCCGCGTCACCGCCGTCACGCCCCGCCCACCGTGACCCCAACGTCCTGCGGTGGCTCGGCGCGTACGCCTCGTCCGCCGCTGGGGACAGCGTCTACTACCTGGCCCTCTCCTGGGCCGCCGTACGCGGCGGCAGCCCCGCGCAGGCCGGGCTCGTACTCGCCGTCAGCGCCGTGCCGCGCGCCCTGCTGATGCTCGCCGGGGGAGTGATCGCCGACCGGTTCGGACCCCGCCGGGTCGTCATCTCCTCCGACGCGGTCCGCTGTGTCGTCGTCCTCGGCGTCGCCGCAGCCCTCGCGCTCGCCTCGCCCGGGCTCTGGGTGCTCGGCGCCGTCGCCCTCGTCTTCGGGGCCGTGGACGCCCTGTTCATGCCCGCCGTGGGCGCCCTGCCGCCCCGGATCGCCGCACCCGCGCAGCTCGCCCGGATCCAGGGCATGCGGGGCCTCGCCCACCGTGCCTCGGTGCTGGTCGGCGCCCCGCTCGGCGGGCTCGCGGTCGCCCTCGGGGGGTCCGCCACCGCGTTCGGCGCGGCCGGGCTGCTCTTCGCGCTCTCGCTGCCCCTCCTCCTGACGCTCCGCATCGCGCCCCTGCCGGCCGCCACCGACGAGGACGCGGTACGGGACGCGGTACGGGACGCGGTAGGGGACGCGGTACGGGACGCGGTACCGGAGAAGACCACCGCCCTGCGCGACCTGACCGACGGGCTGCGCTACCTCCGCCGCCACCGCGTCCTCGGCCCGCTGATGATCGTCGTCGCGCTCAGCGACCTCGGCTTCGTCGGCCCCCTCAACGTCGGCCTCGCGCTCCTTTCCGACGCGCGCGGCTGGGGCGCCGCCGGCATCGGCTGGGTCCTCGCCGGATTCGGGACCGGCGCCGGAGCGGCCTCGCTGCTGCTCACCGTCCGAGGACACATTCCCCGCGCCGGCGCCGTCATGGCGTGGACCATCACGCTCGGCGCGGCCTCGATCGCCGCGCTCGCCTACGTCCCGCAGCTGCCGGTGGCCGTCGCCCTTGCGGTCTGCGTCGGCCTGCTCGCCGGCCTCAGCGGCTCCCTGTGCGGCGCGCTCACGCAGACCGAGTGCGACCCCGCCTACCTCGGCCGGGTCACCTCGGTGTCCACGCTCTTCAGCCTCGGCTTCGCCCCCCTGAGCTTCCCGCTCACCGGCGCCGCCGTCGGCCTGTGGGGACCCGCCCCCGTCTTCACCGCCAGCGCCGCGATCTGCGTGCTCGGCGGCGTGTACGGACTCTCCGTACGGTCCCTGCGCCGCGCGGAACTGCCCCGGACCGCCACCAGGACCCAGGGGCTGTCCTAGATCCCCAGCTGCTTCGTCTCGTGCAGCCGGTCGATCGCCTCCTGCTCCCCGTCCACCTCCACCTTCGCCACGTCCTGGCGGCCGAAGACGAACATCGTCAGCTCACCCGGCTCCCCGGACACCGTCACCACCGGCGTCCCCCGGTGCGCCACGGCCGTCTGGCCGTTCGGGCGGCGCAGCACCAGGCCCACGGGGGCCTTCCGGCCGAGCAGCCGGGCCCCCTTCTCGAGCCGGGACCAGAGCGCGTCGGCGAAGACCGGGTCCAGCTCGCGCGGGGACCAGTCCGGCTGCGCCCGGCGGACGTCCTCGGCGTGGACGTAGAACTCGACGATGTTCGCCCCCTCGTCCACCTGCTTGATGGTGAACGGAGACATCCGCGGCGGACCCGTACGGATGAGCTGGACCAGCTCCTCGTACGGCTTCTCGGTGAACTCCGCCTGCACCCGGTCCAGACGCGCCTTCAACGCCGGTACGAGCGTCCCGGCCGCCGCGTCCGGACGGCGCTCGCGCACCACCACATGGGCCGCGAGGTCACGGGTCCGCCAGCCCTCGCAGAGCGTCGGGGCATCAGGCCCGGCCGCCTCCAACAGGTCGGCGAGCAGAAGGCGTTCACGCTTGGCATGGGTCGACATGTCCGCCAGCGTACGACCGCGGCCCGCGGTCCGCCCAGTGGACGTCCCGCCGGACACACCCCCCGGTCACGGCACAATGGCCGCATGAGCAGCAATCTCGACCCGGCCATCGCCGCCCGCCTCAAGCGCAGCCCGGACGGACTCGTCCCGGCCATCGCCCAGCAGTACGACACCGGCGAGGTGCTGATGCTCGGCTGGATGGACGACGAGGCCCTGCACCGCACCCTCACCACCGGCCGCTGCACCTATTGGTCCCGCAGCCGCCGGGAATACTGGGTCAAGGGTGACACCTCCGGCCACGTCCAGCACGTCAAGTCCGTCGCCCTCGACTGCGACGCCGACACCGTGCTCGTCAAGGTCGACCAGGTCGGCGCCGCCTGCCACACCGGCGCGCGCACATGCTTCGACGCCGACGTTCTCCCGCTCGACGTCCCCTCCGGCAAGTAGGGTCTGGCGCCATGGATCTCGAGACCTTCCGCAAGCTGGCGGCCGACCGCCGCGTGATTCCCGTCAGCCGCCGGCTCCTCGCGGACGGCGACACCCCGGTCGGGCTCTACCGCAAGCTCGCCGCCGAACGCCCCGGTACCTTCCTCCTCGAATCCGCCGAGAACGGCCGCTCCTGGTCGCGCTACTCCTTCATCGGCGTCCGCAGCGACGCCACACTCACCGTGGAGAACGGTCAGGCGCACTGGCTCGGCACCCCGCCCGTCGGCGTGCCCGTGGACGGTGACCCCCTCCAGGCCCTGCGTGCCACCGTCGAGGCCCTCCACACCCCCCGCGACCTGGCCTCCGGCATGCCGCCCTTCACCGGCGGCATGGTCGGCTACCTCGGCTACGACATCGTCCGCCGCCTGGAGCGCATCGGGGACTCCACCCGGGACGACCTGGAGCTCCCCGAGCTGACCATGCTGCTCACCAGCGACCTCGCCGTCCTGGACCACTGGGACGGCTCGGTGCTGCTGATCGCCAACGCGATCAACCACAACGACCTGGAGACCGGCGTCGACGAGGCGTACGCGGACGCCGTCACCCGCCTCGACGCGATGGAGGCCGACCTGGCCCGCCCGGTCGCCACCGTCCCCGCCGCGCTCCCGCCCTCCGAGCTGCCGGAGTTCTCCG
Source organism: Streptomyces vilmorinianum (assembly GCF_005517195.1). Taxonomy (NCBI): domain Bacteria; kingdom Bacillati; phylum Actinomycetota; class Actinomycetes; order Kitasatosporales; family Streptomycetaceae; genus Streptomyces; species Streptomyces vilmorinianum. Next base: position 2,039,059 of record NZ_CP040244.1, read on the forward strand.
CCCTGTGGGGCGGCAAGTCCCACCCGTCGCCCGACCACCACCCCTCAACGAGCCGCTCCGCGGCGCCCAATTTTCTGGACGCCGTCGAGGACATCAAGGAGCGGATCCGGGCCGGCGAGGCCTTCCAGGTGGTCCCCTCGCAGCGCTTCGAGACCCCGTGCCACGCCTCGGCGCTCGACGTGTACCGGGTGCTGCGGGCCACCAACCCGTCCCCGTACATGTACCTCTTCCGCTTCGAGAACGGCTTCGACGTCGTCGGGTCCAGCCCGGAGGCGCTGGTCAAGGTCGAGGACGGGCAGGCGATGGTCCACCCCATCGCCGGCACCCGGCACCGCGGAGCCACCCCGCAGGAGGACCACGACCTCGCCGAGGAGCTGCTCGCCGACCCCAAGGAGCGGGCCGAGCACCTGATGCTCGTCGACCTCGGCCGCAACGACCTCGGACGGGTCTGCGAGCCGGGATCGGTGGAGGTCGTCGACTTCATGTCGATCGAGCGGTACTCGCACGTCATGCACATCGTCTCGACGGTGACGGGCCGCGTCGCCGAGGGCAGGACCGCCTTCGACGTCCTCACCGCCTGCTTCCCGGCCGGCACGCTGTCCGGCGCGCCCAAGCCGCGGGCCATGCAGATCATCGAGGAGCTGGAGCCGTCCCGGCGCGGGCTGTACGGCGGGTGCGTCGGCTATCTCGACTTCGCCGGCGACTCCGACACCGCCATCGCCATCCGTACCGCCCTGCTCCGCGACGGCACCGCGTACGTGCAGGCCGGAGCCGGTGTCGTCGCCGACTCCGACCCGGTCGCCGAGGACAACGAATGCCGCAACAAGGCCGCCGCGGTACTTCGCGCCGTACACACCGCCAACCGGATGAACGGCGCATGACGGCGTAAGGGATAGTGGGGTACGTGAGTGCTGTTCCCGTACCCCAGCCCCGAGCCGCACGCGCGGGCGGCGCGGCCGCCTCGTCCGGCGGCCGCCGCAGCCTGGCCGCGGCTCTCCTGCTCGGCGCCCTCGGTGCCACCGTCGTGCTGCTGTCCGCGGGCCAGATCTGGGCCGAGGGCACGGCGTCGGTCGGCGGCGGCACCGTGCCCGTCGAGGCCGACGGCGGCGCCGTCACCGGCGTACCGACGGCGCTCGCGGTCGTCGGCCTCGCCGCGCTCGTCGCCGTCTTCGCCGTCCGCCGGGCCGGACGCACCCTCGTCTCCGGCCTGCTCGCGCTCAGCGGCGCGGGCGCGGCGGTCGCCGCGTTCCTGGGCGCGTCCGACAACGACGCCCTGGACGCCGAGGCCGCCCGCATCACCGGCGACACCGCCGCCTCGGTGGCCGGCCTGACCCACACCGCCTGGCCGTACGTCGCCGCCGGCGGAGCGCTGCTCATCCTCGCCGCGGGCCTCCTCGCCCTGCGGTTCGGCAAGAGCTGGCCGGCGATGGGCGGGCGCTACGAGCGGGCCGGCGCGCCCCGCGCCCCGCGCAGGGCGACCGCCGCCGCCGACCGCCCCGAGGACCTGTGGAAGGCCCTGGACCGCGGTGAGGACCCGACGCGCGAGGACTGAGCGCGACGCGTGATCGTCGCGCCACCCCCGATTCATCCCCGCGCCCCTGTGTGCGGGACAATGGCCCATGAGTGTCCGCGCACGCGAGACCTCACCATCGAGCCACCACCGAGCAACAGCAACGAGGAGCAACTCATGGCGGGCAGCGCCCACGGACACACCCCGGCCGCCTGGACCGGTGTCATCATCTCCTTCATCGGCTTCTGCGTCGCCGGAGTCTTCATGGTGGCCGCCAACGTGGCCGGCTTCTGGGCCGGAATGGCCGTCATCGCCCTCGGCGGTGTCGTCGGCCTCGCGATGAAGGCCGCGGGCCTCGGCATGCCGAAGGAATCGGCGGCCGTCGTCGCCGCCCGCGACGAGGCGACGGCGAAGGTCCGCGCCTGACGCCCACGACGCACGACACGCGCGAAGGCGCAGCACGGCGGTGCCGTGCTGCGCCTTCGCGCGTCAGGGGCGAGAATCACCGCGTGGACGCGAAGCCGACGGCCGGAGCCGTGACCGACGATGCACCCGCACCGCAGCCCGCACCCGGCCGGGCCGAGGCCCGATGGGCGGGCGCTTCCGCGCGCCCGCAGGCCCCTGGGGACCCGGGCGTGCCCGAGGTCCGGACAGCAGCCGCCCCGGAGGCCTTGCAGGCTCCCCACGCCCCCCAGGCCCCCCATGCCTCCGAGGCCCTGGGAGCGGCCGGTGGGCCGTACCTGCCGCCCGGGCCGCCCGCCCCCACCCCCGCCCCTCCGCGGCCGCTCGCGCGGCGTCTGGTCGCCCCGCTCGGGACGCTCGCCGGGGTCGCCGCCGCCTTCGCCTACGTCGGCACCGTCGATCCCAACGAGCCCGGCCACTACCCGGTCTGCCCGCTGCTGCGCTTCACGGGCGTCTACTGTCCGGGCTGCGGCGGACTGCGCAGCGCCCACGCCTTCGTCCACGGCGAGCTCGGCACCGCGTTCGGCGCCAACGCCCTCGCCGTCGTCGGCTACGGACTCTTCGCCGTCGTCATGGCCCTCTGGCTGGTACGAGCCGTCCGGGGCGTCCCCATGCGGCTCGCGATCTCCCCTGCGTGGTGGTGGGGCATCGGCGCCGTCCTGGCCCTTTTCACCCTGGTGCGGAACCTTCCCTTCGGCTCCGCGCTCGCCCCATGAGCCCTCCCGCGAAGTCCCAGCAGGTGGGACGCACGTCGGCCGGATGCGGGTCCCGGGCCCTCCTGCGGATACCATCGACGTGACTGAACCTGGTTCATCTGCACCACCGTCACCATCACCGTCCCGGAAGGGGGCCTCTCGCGTGAGTGTGCTCGACGAGATCATCGAAGGCGTGCGCGCCGACCTCGCAGAGCGGCAGGCGCGGGTCTCCCTCGACGAGCTCAAGGAGCGCGCCGCCAAGGCGCCGCAGGCCAAGGACGGCGTCGCCGCACTGCGCGGCGAGGGCGTCAAGGTGATCTGCGAGGTCAAGCGCTCCAGCCCGTCCAAGGGCGCGCTCGCCGCCATCGCCGACCCGGCGGGTCTCGCCGCGGACTACGAGGCGGGCGGCGCCGCCGTCATCTCCGTGCTGACCGAGGAGCGCCGCTTCGGCGGTTCGCTCGCCGACCTGGAGGCCGTACGGGCCCGGGTCGACATCCCCGTCCTGCGCAAGGACTTCATCGTCACCGCGTACCAGCTGTGGGAGGCGCGGGCGTACGGAGCGGATCTCGCGCTCCTGATCGTCGCCGCCCTCGAGCAGGAGGCCCTGGTCTCCCTCATCGAGCGTGCCGAGTCCATCGGCCTGACGCCGCTGGTCGAGGTCCACGACGAGGAGGAGGTCGAGCGCGCGGTCGACGCCGGCGCCCGGATCATCGGCGTGAACGCGCGGAACCTCAAGACCCTCAAGGTCGACCGCTCCACCTTCGAGCGGGTCGCCCCGGAGATCCCGGCCGGCATCGTCAAGGTCGCCGAGTCCGGCGTCCGTGGGCCGCACGACCTCATCGCGTACGCCAACGCGGGCGCCGACGCGGTCCTGGTCGGCGAGTCCCTCGTGACCGGCCGCGACCCGAAGGCCGCCGTCGCCGACCTCGTCGCCGCCGGCGCCCACCCCGCCCTCCGTCACGGCCGGAGCTGACCGGCGCCATGACTCCTCGCCGCGCCACGCCGACCCCCCAGGGCCCCGCCGCCCCGGGCGCGGTCGGCGTGCCCGCGGTGACGGCGATGACCGCCCCCAGCCGCGCGATGCGCACCCGGCTCCGTACCGCCGCCGCGCCCGCGCACGCCCCGCTGGCCCGGGGCTGCCGCCCGCGCGGCTGCCGGGCACCCGCCCGGCGCGTCCACGGCCGCCGCGTGCGGTACGTGATCGGCGACGAGCCCGGCCAGGTCAACGGCATGCGATGGCGCCCGCGCCGAGCGCGCGTCCTCACGTACAGCAGCAACGCCTAGCCGACGCCGGCTCGGCCCATCCCCCCCGTTGTGGGCATTCGTCCCGCTGTGGGGGTCCGCCCAGGGCGAAGCCCTAGGGGGAGGGACGGGTGGGCACAACGGACGGCGCCTTCGCGGGCGCCTCCGCTCCCTGCACCTCGGCAACTACGAGGGCGCCGCGCCCTCGTGGGCACCGCACCGCAGGGAGCCTGGGCCCGGCAAGGGCGTCGGCCACGGCGTTGCCTTACGTGAGCGGGTCGCGCGCATACCGTGACCATCACCCAGCACGTGACCGGGGCACCCGCCCCGCGAGGAGCAACCGCATGTCCAGCGAGTTCTTCATTCCCGACCCCGAGGGTCAGGTCCCCACCGCCGAGGGCTACTTCGGTGCCTACGGCGGCAAGTTCATCCCGGAGGCCCTCGTCGCCGCCGTGGACGAGGTCGCCGTCGAGTACGACAAGGCCAAGGCCGACCCGGAGTTCGCGCGCGAGCTCAACGACCTCATGGTCAACTACACAGGCCGCCCGAGCGCCCTCACCGAGGTCCCCCGGTTCGCCGAACACGCGGGCGGTGCCCGGGTCTTCCTCAAGCGCGAGGACCTCAACCACACCGGCTCGCACAAGATCAACAACGTGCTCGGCCAGGCGCTGCTCACCAAGCGCATGGGCAAGACCCGCGTCATCGCCGAGACCGGAGCCGGCCAGCACGGCGTCGCCACCGCCACCGCCTGCGCCCTCTTCGGGCTCGAGTGCACCATCTACATGGGCGAGATCGACACCCAGCGCCAGGCGCTGAACGTCGCCCGGATGCGCATGCTCGGCGCCGAGGTCATCCCGGTGACGTCCGGCAGCCGCACCCTGAAGGACGCCATCAACGAGGCGTTCCGCGACTGGGTCGCCAACGTCGACCGCACCCACTACCTCTTCGGCACGGTCGCAGGCCCGCACCCGTTCCCCGCCATGGTCCGCGACTTCCACCGCGTCATCGGCGTCGAGGCCCGCCGCCAGATCCTGGAGCGCGCCGGCCGCCTCCCCGACGCGGCGGTCGCCTGCGTCGGCGGCGGCTCCAACGCCATCGGCCTCTTCCATGCCTTCATCCCGGACACCGGCGTCCGCCTCATCGGCTGCGAGCCGGCCGGCCACGGCGTCGAGACCGGCGAGCACGCCGCCACGCTGACCGCGGGCGAGCCCGGCATCCTGCACGGTTCTCGGTCGTACGTCCTCCAGGACGACGAGGGCCAGATCACCGAGCCGTACTCCATCTCGGCCGGCCTGGACTACCCGGGCATCGGCCCGGAGCACTCGTACCTCAAGGACACCGGCCGCGGCGAGTACCGCGCCGTCACCGACGACGCGGCCATGCAGGCGCTGCGGCTGCTCTCGCGCACCGAGGGCATCATCCCGGCCATCGAGTCGGCGCACGCCCTCGCGGGCGCGCTGGAGGTCGGCAAGGAACTGGGCCCCGAGGGCCTGCTCGTCGTCAACCTCTCCGGGCGCGGCGACAAGGACATGGACACCGCCGCCCGCTACTTCGGGCTGTACGACACCGCTGAGGGGGACGCGAAGTGAGTGGCAACATCCAGCTGTTGGGCGACACCCTGGCCAAGGCCAAGGCCGAGAACCGCGCCGCCCTCATCGCCTACCTCCCGGCCGGATTCCCGACCGTGGACGGCGGCATCGAGGCGATCAAGGCCGTCTTCGACGGCGGCGCCGACGTCGTCGAGGTCGGCCTGCCGCACAGCGACCCGGTCCTCGACGGGCCCGTCATCCAGACCGCCGACGACATCGCCCTGCGGGGCGGCGTCAAGATCGCCGACGTGATGCGTACGGTGCGCGAGGCGTTCGCGGCCACCGGGAAGCCGGTCCTGGTCATGACGTACTGGAACCCGATCGACCGCTACGGCGTCGAGCGGTTCACCGAGGAGCTGGCCGCGGCCGGCGGCGCGGGCTGCATCCTGCCCGACCTGCCGGTCCAGGAGTCCGCGACCTGGCGCGAGCACGCCGACAAGCACGGTCTCGCCACCGTCTTCGTCGTCGCGCCCAGCAGCAAGGACGAGCGGCTCGCCACCATCACGGCCGCCGGCTCCGGCTTCGTCTACGCCGCCTCCCTCATGGGCGTCACGGGCACCCGCGAGTCGGTCGGCGCCGAGGCCGCCGATCTCGTACGCCGCACCCGCGCCACCTCCGAACTGCCCGTGTGCGTCGGGCTCGGCGTCTCCAACGCCGAGCAGGCGAAGGAGGTCGCGAGCTTCGCCGACGGCGTCATCGTCGGCTCCGCGTTCGTCAAGCGGATGCTCGACGCCGACGGCGAGGCCGCCGGACTCGCCGCCGTAAGGGAACTGGCGGGCGAACTCGCCGAGGGCGTGCGCCGCGTTTCGTAACCCGAATGGGTGGATCTGTGACCGGGGAGGCGCGCAGGCGCCTCCCCGGTTCGTTGCTGAGGGCGTGAGCCAGAAGAACAGTGACGGTAATCGGAGCGCGCGGGAGCGCCTCCAGCAGCAGCGCGAGCGAGAGAAGGCGCGGGAGAAGCAGCGACGCGTCCTGATCGTGTCGGCCGCGGTCGTCGGCGTCCTCGGCCTGGCCGCGGTCGTCGGAGTGATCGCGGCCAACACGGGCGACAAGGACGGCGGCTCCGACAAGGCGGGCCCGGTCGTCACCCCGAGCGGGGCGACCACGGACGACAAGCCCGCGATCCCCACGGGGAAGACGGACGCCCCGTCCACGCTCGCGATCTGGGAGGACTTCCGCTGCCCGGCCTGCGCCTCGTTCGAGAACGCGTTCCGGGACACCATCCACGAGCTGGAGGCGGCGGGCGCGATCAAGGCGGAGTACCACCTCGCCACCCTGATCGACAGGAACATGGGCGGCAGCGGCTCCCTGCGCGCCGCGAACGCGGCGGCGTGCGCCCAGGACGCCGGAAAGTTCACCGCCTACCACGACGTCCTGTACATCAACCAGCCGCAGGAGACCGACGACGCCTTCGGTCAGAACAGCAAGCTGATCGAGCTGGCGGCGAAGGTACCGGGGCTCGACACGCCCGCCTTCCGCAGCTGCGTCGAGGACGGCACCCATGACAGCTGGGTCGGGAAGTCCAACGAGGCCTTCGTGAAGGGCGACTTCCGCGGCACGCCGTCCGTGCTCCTCAACGGAGAATCGATCTTCCCGACCAAGGGGAACGAGCAGATCTCCCCGGAGAACCTGAAGAAGTGGGTCGCCGAGGCCAACAAGGGCAAGAAGCCGGGTACGGCCTCTCCGGCCGCCGCTCCCGCCGCCGGCTGACACTCTTAGTTACGCAGACGTTGCCGGGTGGGCTGCCATCTCACCCGCCCGGCAAGGTAGCGTCGGTCCTGCCATGGACCTTGCCTACATTCCCAGCCCGTCGACCGGTGTCCTCCACCTCGGACCGGTTCCGCTGCGCGGCTACGCCTTCTGCATCATCATCGGTGTCTTCGTCGCCGTCTGGTACGGCAACAAGCGCTGGATCGCCCGGGGCGGCAAAGCCGGCACCGTGGCCGACATCGCCGTCTGGGCGGTGCCCTTCGGCCTCGTCGGCGGCCGGCTCTACCACGTGATCACCGACTACCAGCTGTACTTCAGCGAGGGTGAGAACTGGGTCGACGCCTTCAAGATCTGGGAGGGCGGCCTCGGTATCTGGGGCGCCATCGCGCTCGGCGCGGTGGGCGCCTGGATCGCCTGCCGCCGGCGCGGCATCCCGCTGCCCGCCTACGCGGACGCCATCGCCCCCGGCATCGCCTTCGCCCAGGCCATCGGCCGCTGGGGCAACTGGTTCAACCAGGAGCTGTACGGCAAGCCGACCGATCTGCCGTGGGGCCTGGAGATCACCGCGAGCGCGAACCGCGAGGCCGGGGTCTACCACCCGACCTTCCTGTACGAGTCGCTGTGGTGCGTCGGCGTCGCGCTCCTGGTCATCTGGGCCGACCGCCGCTTCAAGCTCGGCCACGGGCGGGCCTTCGCGCTGTACGTCGCCGCGTACTGCACGGGCCGGGCCTGGATCGAGTACATGCGGGTCGACGAGGCGCACCACGTGCTCGGCCTGCGTCTGAACGTCTGGACGTCGATCGTCGTCTTCCTCCTGGCCGTCACCTACATCGTCGTCTCGTCGCGCGTCCGTCCGGGCCGGGAAGAGATCGTCGAGCCGGAGACGGGCAAGGGCAAGGCCCCCGAGGCCGTCGCCGACGCCGAGACCGAGACCGAGACCGAGGGCGACGACGCGCCCGCGGCCGAGGCCGTCGAGCCCGTCGAGGACGCCGTCCCGGATGCGGTCGAGGACGCGTCGACGGGCTCTGACCAGCCCGCCAGCAACGGTGCCGACAAGAGCTGACCAGGATGCCGAAAGGGCCGCCCGGGACGATCGTCCCGGGCGGCCCTTTCGCATGCGTCAGGCTCTGGCCGCCAGCGTCAGGACGCGGCGGGCGCCCTCCACCACCGCCGCGTCGACGAAGCGGCCGTCCGGGAGGGCCAGGGCGCCCTCCTGCGCCTCCGCCGCCTTGACGACCTCCTCGGCCGCGGCGACCTCGTCGGGCGTGGGCAGATACGCCTGCTCGATGACCGGGAGCTGGCGGGGGTGGATCGCCGCCCGTCCCAGGAAGCCCAGCGCGCGGCCCCGCGCGCAGCTGGCCGCCAGACTGTCCAGGTCGCGGATGTCGGGGTGGACCGACTGGGCCGGCGGCGGGAGGGCCGCCGCGCGGGCGGCGACCACGAGACGGCTGCGCGGCCAGTCGAGGCCGCTGTCGTCCCGTACGCCCAGATCGGCGCGGAGATCCGCCTCGCCGAGGGCGATGCCGTGGACCGCCGGGTGGGCGGAGGCGATGGCGTACGCCCGCTCGACGGCGAGGGCGTTCTCCAGGAGGGGGTAGAGCGGAACGCCGGGGACCGCTTCGGCGATCCGGTGGATGTCAGTGGCGTGTGTCACCTTGGGGACACGGAATCCGCCGAGGCCGGGGAGGGGCGCCAATGAGGGGATGTCGCGTGCCGAGTGGATACGGACATGGACCGGTACGGGAGGGGGGTCGGCGAGCAGGTCGACGGTGGCGGCCAGGGCGTAGGCCTTGCGGTCCGGCGCCACCGCGTCCTCCAGATCGACGATCACCACGTCCGCGCCCGAGACCAGGGCCTTGCCGACGACGGAGGGGCGGTCCCCGGGGGCGTACAGCCAGGTGAGGGGGAAGGTCATACGGCTCCTTCGCCGCGCAGGGCGCCGATCTCGGCGGGGGTGAGGCCGAGTTCGGTGAGGACCTCGGCCGTGTCCGCGCCGTGCGGCCGGCCGGCCCAGCGGATCGCGCCGGGGGTCTCGGAGAGCCGGAAGAGGACGTTCTGCATGCGGATCGGGCCCAGTTCGGGGTCGGGGACCTTCGTGACGGTGTCCAGGGCGCGGTACTGCGGATCGGTCATCACGTCCCGGATGTCGTAGACGGGGGCGATCGCCGCCTCCGCCTTCTCGAAGGCGGCCATGGCCTCGTCCCGGGTGTGGCGGGCGATCCAGGAGCCGACGGCCTCGTCGAGGACGTCCGCGTGCGCGGCCCGGCCCGTGCCGTCGGCGAACCACGGCTCGTCGATCAGCTCGGGGCGTCCGACCAGCCGCATCACGCGTTCGGCGATCGACTGGGCGGAGGTCGACACGGCGACCCAGGAGTCGTCGGCCGTGCGGTACGTGTTGCGGGGGGCGTTGTTGCGGGAGCGGTTGCCGGTGCGGGGCTGGACGTAACCGAGCTGGTCGTACCAGAGGGGGTGGGGCCCGATGACGGAGAGCATCGGTTCGATGATCGCCATGTCGACGACCTGGCCGCGGCCGGTGGTGGTCCTGGCGGTGAGCGCGGTCATCACCGCGTACGCCGTCGCCAGGGCGGCGATCGAGTCGGCCAGACCGAAGGGGGGAAGCGTGGGCGGGCCGTCCGGTTCGCCGGTGATCGCGGCGAAGCCGCTCATCGCCTCGGCGAGGGTGCCGAAGCCGGGACGGTGGGAGTACGGGCCGAACTGGCCGAAGCCGGTGACCCGGGCCAGGACCAGCTCCGGGTTGACGGTGGACAGTTCCTCCCAGCCGAGGCCCCAGCGTTCGAGGGTGCCGGGGCGGAAGTTCTCCACGATCACGTCGGCGTCGGCGGCGAGACGCAGGAGGGTGTCGCGGCCGCCGTGGGTGGAGAGATCGAGGGTGATGGTCCGCTTGTTGCGGCCCAGGACCTTCCACCACAGACCGACGCCGTCCTTGGCGGGGCCGTGGCCGCGGGACGGGTCGGGCTTGCGGGGGTGCTCGATCTTGATGACGTCGGCGCCGAAGTCGCCGAGCATCATCGCGGCGAGAGGCCCGGCGAAGAGCGTGGCGAGGTCGAGGACGCGCAGACCGTGGAGGGGCGGTGTGCTGTCGGGGGTACGGGTCATACGGCGTCGACCTCCTGGCCGTCGAGGGAGTCGTGGGCCGCGTCGATCTCCGAGCGGTACGGCATCGAGGACGAGGCGCCCTCGTGCTGGACGGAGAGCGCGGCGGCGGCCGAGGCCCAGGCCAGGGCCTCGCGGACGGGCCGGCCCTCGCCGAGGGCGACGGCGAGCGCGCCGACGAAGGTGTCGCCCGCCGCGGTGGTGTCCACGGCGCGGACGCGGGGGGCGGGCACGGTGAACGGCTCGCTGCCGCGGGCGGCGTGGAGGCTGCCGGCCGCGCCGAGGGTGATGACCACCTCGGGTACGTGGGTGAGCAGCGCGGCGGCGGCTTCGTGCGGGTCGGCGATGCCGGTGAGCGCGGCGGCCTCGTGCTCGTTGGGGACCAACAGATCGGTGGCGGCGAGCAGTTCGGGGGGCAGCGGCTGGGCGGGGGCGGGTGTGAGGACCGTACGGACGCCGAGGCGGCGGGCGGTGACGGCGCCCTCGGTGACGACGGAGAGGGGGAGTTCGAGCTGGAGGAGCAGGGTGTCGGCGGTGGCGATGAGGGCCTCGTCGCCGTGGTCGAGGGCGGTGACGGTGCCGTTGGCGCCGGGGACGACGACGATCGCGTTGCCGCCCTCGTCGTCCACGACGATGTGGGCGGTGCCGGAGGGGCCTTCGGCGGTGCGCAGGAGGTCGGTGTCGATGCCGGCGCCGTCGAGGGCGGCCCGGAGCCGTACGCCGAAGTCGTCGGTGCCGACCGCGCCGATCACCGCCACGTCGGCGCCGGCCCGGGCGGCGGCGACGGCCTGGTTCGCCCCCTTGCCGCCGGGGATCGTACGGAACTCCCGGCCGGTGACGGTCTCCCCGCGCGCGGGGGCCCGCGACACGAAGGCGACGAGGTCCATGTTGGTGCTGCCGAGCACCACGATGCTGGTCATGGGCGTACTGCCTCCAGGTACGTCAGTTCGGCGAGGGTGTCGAAGCCGATGCCGTCGAAGGACGGGATCGAGGTCGAGAGCCGGTTCTTGAGGGGGGCGATCCAGCGCTCGGGCAGCCGGTCGGGGTGGCCGGCGAGCAGACCGGCGACGGAGCCGGCGGTGGCGCCGTTGGAGTCGGTGTCCCAGCCGCCGGAGACCGCGGCGCAGATGGAGCGGGAGAAGTCGCCGTCGGCATGGGTGAGCGCGGCGGCGAGAAGGGCGGCGTTGGGGACGGCATGGACCCAGTGATACCGGCCGAGGGTGGTGTGGAGCCGGTCCACGACCGCGTCGAAGTCACGGGTGGCGCGGGCGGATTCGATGCCGAGGCGGACGGCGTCGGCGAGGCGGGAGTGCGGGGGGATCACGGAGAGCCCGGTGGCGAGGGCCCGATGGACGTCGGCGGTGCCGGTGGCGGCGGTGGCGATCGTCGCGGCGACGTACATGGCGCCGTAGACGCCGTTCGCGGTGTGGGTGAGCGCCGCGTCCCGGTACGCCTGCGCGGCGGCGGCCTGCGGGTCGCCCGGGTGCGTCCAGCCGTGGACGTCGGCCCGGATCTGGGCGCCGATCCACTCGCGGAAGGGGTTGCGGTGGACGGCGGTCAGCGGGGGTTCGACGCCGTCGAGGAGGTTGCGGTAGGCGACGCGCTCGGCCGTGAAGGTGCGGCCGGCGGGGAGTTCGTCGAGCCAGAGGCGGGCGACGTCGGCGGTGGTGAAGTCGCGGCCGTAGCGCTGGAGGAGGAGCAGGTTGAGGAGGGGGTAGTTGAGGTCGTCGTCCTCGGGCATCCCGTCGATGTTCTCGGCGAGCGAGGTGGCGGCGGACCGGCGGTTCCAGGGGTGGGCGTCGAGCAGCTCGGGCGGCACGCCGCGGGCGGTGAACCAGGAGGAGAGGGGCCAGTTGCCGGCGGCGCGGGCGAGGGCGCGGATGGCGGGGAGGGGCAGCTTCTCGACGGGCTTACCGAGAAGACACCCGGCGGCACGCCCGAGCCAGGCGGCGTGCAGCGCGTCGCGGAGGGGTGTTGCTCCCCCCACCCCGCCCCTCCCCGAAACCCTGACGGGACCGGGGGCCCCGCCCCCATCCCCCGGGACCCGCGGCGCTCCGCGCGCGGGTGTGGTGGACGGGCCGGGGCGGTCGGCCCCAGAGGCGGCGGGGGGTCGCAGCGCTTCGTGTGCGTGGCCTGGAGAGGGGGCGCCTGGCGCTTCGTGGCTTGGCGACGGGGGTTCGGGGGCGGAGCCCCCGGTCCCGTCAGGGTTTCGGGGAGGGGCGGTGTGGGGGGTCGTTGCTGTTCGGATGGAGGGCAAGGACGTGGGTTCCTCGGGGGACAAGGGGCTGGGGAGCGCCGACAGCTCGTCCAGGAGGCGTTCCGCCAGGGCGCGGAGGTCCGGGCGGGGGGGCATGGACGCGCCGGCCGCCAGGGGCGCGGGGTGGCCGCCGGCCGCGTGCCAGGCCGTGGCGATCGCGGAGGCGTCGCGGCCGTCCTCCGCCGCCTGGCGGAGTTCGTGGCCCACGAGGTCCTCCGGCTGGACCCAGGTGACGCGCAGGTTCATCGGGCCGCGCTCGTCAGGGCCGCGTACGCCGACTCGTGCGCCCGGCGCCGGGCCGTGTCGCGGGCGAAGACCTCGTGCGCGACAGCCGCCAGCGCGTGCGCCGGAGCGTGCAGGTCCAGCCGGCTCGCCTCCGCCACGTGCTTCGCCCAGTCCGACGGGACGGCGGATTCCCCCCGGAGCGCGCCCACCAACGCCCCCGCCATCGTCGCGATCGAGTCGCAGTCCCGGCCGTAGTTGACCGAGCCCAGGACCGTACGCCGGAAGTCGCCCGCCCCGACCAGCAGCATCCCCAGCGCGATCGGGAGCTCCTCGATCGCGTGCAGCCGCGACGGGCGGCGCGCGCCCAGCGACGGCGCGCGGTAGTCAGGGCCCACCGTGTCGAACGGCGCCACCGCCCTGCGCAGGGGCGCGAGCGCGGTCTCGAAGTCCGTGTGCCCGGACGCGACTTCGCACACCGACTCGATCGCCGCGCGCGTGCCGTCCTTCGCCAGGGAGAGAGCGGTGGAGACGACGGAATCCGGCGTCGCCCCGGGCACGCACGCCGCCGCCACCGCCGCCGCGAAGACGCCCGCCGCCTCCCGTCCGTAGGACGACTGATGGGGCGCGGCGACATCCAGCGCTTCCGCGTACGCGCCCTGCGGGTTCGCCGCGTTGACCAGCCCGACCGGCGCCATGTACATCGCCGCCCCGCAGTTGACGATGTTTCCGCTGCCCGCCTCGCGCGGGTCGACATGGCCGTAGTGGAGGCGGGCCACCAGCCACTTCTCCGCCAGGAAGACGCGGTGGAGGGGGAGGGTCTCGGTTTCGAGCTCGGGAATCCAGCGAGGCGTGGTGAGCAGGTCGGGGACCAGATGGTCCGCCACCGCGTACGCGTCGAGGTGGTCGCGGACCTTCTCGTACACCCTGATCAGGGCGTGGGTCATCAAGGTGTCGTCGGTGACGTGCCCGTCGCCCTTGTGGTACGGCGCGATGGGGCGTGCCGTGCGCCAGGCGTCGCCGTTCCAGGGGCCGACGATGCCGGTGACCCGGCCGCCGTGGCGTTCCAGGATCTGCTCGGGGGCGTAGCCCTCGACGGGGCCGCCGAGGGCGTCGCCGACGGCGGCCCCGAGGAGACTTCCGGTGATCCGGTCATCCAGTGTGGGTGTGGGGGTCATGTCGGAATTGTCCACCCTGGGTGGTCAGTTCCGTGTCTCCGAGGAGCCCGGCGAGTTCGACGAGATCCGTGCCGGCGAGGCGGGGGAGCGCGCAGCCGGCGAGCCTGCGGCAGGCATCGCGCCAGGTGGCGGGGATGGAGTCGGCGCCGCCGAGCGCTCCGGTGAGCGCGCCCGCGAGCGCCGGGGCGGAGTCCGCGACACGCGAGAGGCAGGCGGCGGCGGGTACGGCGGCGGAGACCTCGCCGCGCGCGGCGGTGGTCAGGGCCAGGGCGACGGGGATCGTCTCGGCGGCGGCGATGCCGTAGCTGTAGACGTGGTCGACGATCTGGTGCTCCAGGAGGGGCACGAGTTCGAAGGCGCTGGTCGCGTCCTGGGCCATCTTCACGGCCTGCTGGGCGTTGCGGCCGATCTCGGTGGTGGGCGGGAGTTGGGCGAGGGCCGCCTCGACGGCCTCGTCGACCGTGGCGCCGCCGAGGGCCGCGGCGACGGCGGCGGCCATCGCCCGGGCGCCGTGGACGCCGTCGCCGTCCTGGGTGTACCGCGCGTCGAACTCGGCGAGTTCGGCGGCGGAGACAGGGTCACCGGGGTGGACGAGGGCGAGCACGGCGGCGCGGACGCAGGCGGCGTCGTCGAAGTAGTGCGGGTTGTCGTGGCCGGTGGCGGGCGGGCGCAGTCCGGTGGCGAGATTGCCGAGGCCCGCGCGGACGGAGATCCGGGCGCGGAGAGGGAGGACGGCGGACTCCACCTCGGGCGCGCGGTCGGAGGCGGCGGCGATCTGGCTCGCGAGGGAGTTCCAGGCGAGGTCGACGGCGGCGCGGAGGCGACGCTCCGGGGGGAGGGTGGCGAAGAGAGGGCCGTCGGCGGCGAGGACGGCCTCGGCGGTGAAGACCGCCCACTCGGCGTCGTCGGAGGGGCCGAGGCGGAGGGGCTCGGGGGGCTGGTTGAGGGCGATGGGGACGGGGAGGGTGGTGGTGGCGTTCTGCTCGGCGAAGGTGTCGAGTTCGCGGGTGAGGCGGCGGGTCCATTCGGGCATACGGGCGGCGCGGTGGCGGGCCGCGGGCCAGCCCGCCGCGTCGCCTGCGGCGAGGCCGAGCAGAAGACCCTCGACGGCCTCGCGCCTTGCCTGGACGCCCGGTCTTGGGGTGGGCCCCAGGCCCCCGTGGGCGCCGGTCTTGGCCGGGGCGCCGCGCTCGTGGGCTGTGCCCACCCGTTGCGCCCCAGCGGAACAGATGCCCACAGCGGCAGCGGGGGCAGGGGTGGGGGTGGGAGCGGGGCGGGTGCCCACGGCGGCAGCGGGGGCAGTAGTGGCGGGGTAGCAGGCAGCAGGGGCGGTGGCGGAGCCGTACGCCTGGTGAGTGGGGTTCGGCGCGCTCATGCCGCTTCCTCCTCGTCCGACGTCAGCAGGTCCGCGATGTCCAGGACGTGGTAGCCCCGCATCGACGGGAGACAGCTGCCCGTCACCGGGGCGATGGCCGTCGCCCATTCCCGGGGGATCGCCGAGACGCCCGAGGCCGCTCCGGCGAGCGCGCCCGCGACCGCCGCCGTGGTGTCGGCGTCGCGGCCCATGTTGACCGCGGTCAGGACCGCCGTACGGAAGTCGCCGCGGGCCGCCGCGAACGCGCCGAAGGCCAGGCCCACCGCCTCCGGGGCCAGGTCCGTCCACGGGTAGCCGCCGATGACGACCGCCGAGCGGACCGTCCGCTCGCGCACCAGCGGGTCCGGCTCCACCCGCTGCGCCGCGACCACCGCGCGGCGCAGCGAGCGGGCCGTCCAGGAGTCCATCGGGACCACCGAGAGGGCCGCCGCGATGACCGAGGTCACCGACGCGCCGCCCATCGCCGCCGCGACGCCCGCCGCGACCGCCTGGCCGCCGTAGATGCCCTCGCCGTCATGGCTGACGCTGCCGTCGATGGCGACCAGCCGGGCCGCCTCCGACGGGCGGCCGGCCGCGAAGACCCCGAAGGGCGCGGCCCGCATCGCCAGGCCGTCCGACCACGCGTGGCGGTGCTGGGCCGAGATGGGCGCCGCGAGGCCCCGCCGGAGGTTCTCCAGGGTTCCGCGCTCCGAGAAGCCCGCGCCCCGGAAGGGGCCCTCGTCCAGGTCCGCGATCCAGTGGTGCCACGCCCGTTCCACATGCTGGACGGTCAGCGCCGAGCCGTGCCGGGCGAGCAGCAGTCCCGAGAAGATCGCGTACTCGGTGTCGTCCGTGCCGGCCGGGCTGTCCGTCACGAAGCCCTCGATCCGGCCCCAGCGGCGCCGGATCTCCGACGGGCGCATGTTCTCGGCGGGTGCGCCGAGCGCGTCGCCGACCGCGAGGCCGAGCAGCGCGCCCCTGGCGCGCTCGCGCGTATCGCATGCAATCGTTCCCGTCCCGCTCTCCATCTCGCACCCCTTTCACGGTTCCTGAATCTGTGCCACATCAGGGAGGCGAAGTCGTCGCAGAAACGTCACTGTCACCCGGCTGACACCCCATCGGAAGGGCAAGGTCAGCCTTACTAAGTACGGCCTGCCTTGCTGGCGCGCCCCTTACATCGCGCGTATTTTCGGGGGTGTTGGGGGCGGCGGGTGCAACCCGGCCCGCCGGAGGAACAGGGGAGAAGCATGTCCATCATCGAAGTCCACGCGCCACTGCACGAGGCCCACCGCGACAACCACACGCACCGCGACGTGAACGGCGGCTGGCTGCGCCCCGCGGTCTTCGGCGCCATGGACGGACTGGTCTCCAACCTCGCCCTGATGACCGGTGTCGCCGGTGGCGCGGTCTCGCAGCAGACCATCGTCATCACCGGCCTCGCCGGACTCGCGGCGGGCGCCTTCTCCATGGCGGCCGGCGAGTACACCTCCGTCGCCTCGCAGCGCGAGCTCGTCCAGGCGGAACTGGACGTCGAGCGCCGCCAGTTGCGCAAGCACCCCATCGACGAGATGGAGGAGCTCGCCGCCCTGTACGTGTCCCGCGGTGTCGAGCCCGCGCTCGCCCGCGAGGTCGCGATGCAGCTCTCCCGGGACCCGGACCAGGCGCTGGAGATCCACGCCCGCGAGGAGCTGGGCATCGACCCCGACGACCTTCCGTCGCCGGTGATCGCCGCGGTGTCGTCGTTCGGCTCGTTCGCGCTCGGCGCGCTGCTTCCCGTACTGCCGTATCTGCTCGGCGCGACCGCGCTGTGGCCGGCCGTGCTGCTCGCGCTGCTCGGGCTCTTCGCCTGCGGTGCGCTGGTGGCCCGGGTGACGGCCCGCAGCTGGTGGTTCAGCGGGCTGCGCCAGCTCGTCCTCGGCGGGGCCGCGGCCGCCGTCACGTACGGGCTCGGCATGCTCTTCGGGGCCGCGCTCTGACCTCGTAGCCCTACCCGGAAGGCCCTCGCCCTGCGGCGGGGGCCTTCTTCGCGCATGCTTGCTGTGACGTATATCCCCTGGGCGGATGGACCGCTCCGGTGAGACACTATGCACAGCGCAACATATGTAGCCGTTACTCGGCGGTTTCGAATCCTTAACCACCGGGCATGAGGCGTAAGCGCCGCGGGCAATGAGGCTCGCTCTGCGACGGGTCGTCCGACCCCCAAGATCAACCTGTCCACATGTGAACCAACGTGTGAACCGACGCCACCGCTCCGTGTCAGCGGTGTCCGCATGCTGGAATGAGCTATCCGTTCTTCGAGAAGCCAGCCATCATGTAACCTGCACGAAATTTCGCGGAGGGCCAACGTCGTCCCTCGGCAGCTGCATATGCCACGACGACGACGGGAGAGCCGATGCGTTCCGACGCCTGGTCGCCCATGGACGGTCGCCCCGCTCCGCAGGGGATGTACGACCCCCGTAACGAACACGACGCCTGTGGTGTCGGGTTCGTGGCCACCCTCACCGGTGTAGCCAGCCATACGCTGGTCGAGCAGGCGCTGACCGTACTGCGCAACCTCGAGCACCGCGGCGCCACCGGCTCCGAGCCCGACTCCGGCGACGGCGCCGGCATCCTGTTCCAGGTCCCCGACGCCTTCCTGCGCGAGGTCACCGACTTCGACCTTCCCGAGGCCGGCGCGTACGCCGTCGGTATCGCGTTCCTCCCTGCCGACGGCTCCGCACAGGCCGTCTCGCAGATCGAGACGATCGCGGCCGAGGAGAAGCTGAACGTCCTCGGCTGGCGCGAGGTCCCCGTCGCCCCCGAGCTCCTCGGCGCCTCCGCCCGCTCCACCATGCCGGTCTTCCGCCAGCTCTTCGTCGCCGACGGCGAGAACACGGGCATCGCCCTCGACCGCAAGGCGTTCGTGCTGCGCAAGCGCGCCGAGCGCGAGGCCGGGACGTACTTCCCGTCGCTCTCCGCCCGCACCATCGTCTACAAGGGCATGCTGACCACCGGCCAGCTGGAGCCCTTCTTCCCGGACCTGTCGGACCGCCGCTGCGCCACCGCCGTGGCCCTGGTCCACTCCCGGTTCTCCACCAACACCTTCCCGAGCTGGCCGCTGGCCCACCCGTACCGCTTCGTCGCGCACAACGGCGAGATCAACACGGTCAAGGGCAACCGCAACTGGATGGTGGCCCGCGAGTCCCAGCTCGTCTCCGACCTCTTCGGCGACGGCGAGCTCGACCGCATCTTCCCCGTCTGCACGCCGGACGCCTCCGACTCCGCCTCCTTCGACGAGGTCCTGGAACTGCTGCACCTCGGCGGGCGTTCGCTGCCGCACTCGGTCCTGATGATGGTCCCCGAGGCGTGGGAGAACCACGACTCCATGGACCCGGCCCGGCGCGCCTTCTACCAGTACCACTCCACGATGATGGAGCCCTGGGACGGCCCGGCCTGTGTCACCTTCACCGACGGCGTCCAGGTCGGCGCGGTCCTCGACCGCAACGGTCTGCGCCCCGGCCGCTACTGGGTCACCGACGAGGGCCTCGTCGTCCTCTCCTCCGAGGTCGGCGTCCTCGACATCGACCCCGCCAAGGTCGTCCGCAAGGGCCGCCTGCAGCCCGGCAAGATGTTCCTCGTCGACACCGCCGAGCACCGGATCATCGAGGACGACGAGATCAAGGCCGGTCTCGCCGCCGAGAAGCCGTACGCGGAGTGGCTGGAGACCGGCGAGATCGAGCTCTCCGACCTCCCCGAGCGCGAGCACATCGTGCACACCCACGCCTCGGTCACCCGCCGCCAGCAGACCTTCGGCTACACCGAGGAAGAGCTCCGCGTCATCCTCGCCCCGATGGCCCGCCTGGGCGCCGAGCCGATCGGCTCCATGGGCACGGACTCGCCGATCGCGGCCCTGTCCGAGCGCCCCCGGCTGCTCTTCGACTACTTCACCCAGCTCTTCGCGCAGGTCACCAACCCGCCGCTCGACGCCATCCGCGAAGAGCTGGTGACGAGCCTGCGCTCCTCGCTGGGCCCGCAGGGCAACCTCCTGGAGCCGACCGCGGCCTCCTGCCGCAGCGTCACCCTGCCCTTCCCGGTGATCGACAACGACGAGCTGGCCAAGCTCATCCACATCAACGCCGACGGCGACATGCCCGGCATGAAGGCCGCGACCCTGTCCGGCCTGTACCGGGTCTCCGGCGGCGGCGACGCGCTCGCCGCCCGCATCGAGGAGATCTGCGCCGAGGCCGACGCGGCGATCGAGGGCGGCGCCCGCCTGATCGTCCTGTCCGACAGGCACTCCGACGCCGAGCACGCGCCGATCCCGTCGCTGCTGCTCACCGCGGCCGTCCACCACCACCTCATCCGCACCAAGCAGCGCACCCAGGTGGGCCTGCTCGTCGAGGCCGGCGACGTCCGCGAGGTCCACCACGTGGCCCTCCTCATCGGCTACGGCGCCGCCGCCGTCAACCCGTACCTGGCGATGGAGTCCGTCGAGGACCTGGTCCGCGCCGGCACCTTCATCGAGGGCCTGGAGCCCGAGCAGGCCATCCGCAACCTGATCTACGCCCTCGGCAAGGGCGTCCTCAAGGTCATGTCCAAGATGGGCATCTCGACCGTCGCCTCCTACCGCGGCGCCCAGGTCTTCGAGGCCGTCGGCCTCGACGCGGCCTTCGTCGAGAAGTACTTCAACGGCACGGCCACCAAGATCGGCGGCGCCGGTCTCGACGTCGTCGCCAAGGAGGTCGCCTCCCGCCACGCCAAGGCGTACCCCGCCTCCGGCGTCCCCTCCGCGCACCGCGCGCTGGACATCGGCGGCGAGTACCAGTGGCGCCGCGAGGGCGAGCCGCACCTGTTCGACCCGGAGACCGTCTTCCGCCTGCAGCACGCCACGCGCAACAAGCGGTACGACATCTTCAAGAAGTACACGGACCGGGTGAACGAGCAGTCCGAGCGCCTGATGACGCTCCGCGGCCTGTTCGGCTTCTCCACGGACCGCGAGCCGATCTCCCTCGACGAGGTCGAGCCGGTCTCCGAGATCGTCAAGCGCTTCTCGACCGGCGCCATGTCGTACGGCTCCATCTCCCGCGAGGCGCACGAGACCCTCGCCATCGCCATGAACCAGCTGGGCGGCAAGTCCAACACCGGTGAGGGCGGCGAGGACCCGGACCGCCTCTACGACCCGGCGCGCCGCTCCTCCATCAAGCAGGTCGCCTCCGGCCGCTTCGGTGTGACGAGCGAGTACCTGGTCAACGCGGACGACATCCAGATCAAGATGGCCCAGGGCGCCAAGCCCGGCGAGGGCGGCCAGCTGCCCGGCCACAAGGTCTACCCGTGGGTCGCCAAGACCCGGCACTCCACCCCGGGTGTCGGCCTGATCTCCCCGCCGCCGCACCACGACATCTACTCCATCGAGGACCTGGCTCAGCTGATCCACGACCTCAAGAACGCCAACCCGGCCGCGCGTATCCACGTGAAGCTGGTGTCGGAGGTCGGTGTCGGCACCGTCGCCGCGGGTGTCTCCAAGGCGCACGCGGATGTCGTCCTCATCTCCGGCCACGACGGCGGTACGGGCGCCTCGCCGCTCACCTCGCTGAAGCACGCGGGCGGCCCCTGGGAGCTCGGTCTCGCCGAGACCCAGCAGACCCTGCTGCTCAACGGCCTGCGCGACCGGATCGTCGTCCAGACCGACGGCCAGCTCAAGACCGGCCGTGACGTCGTCATCGCCGCGCTGCTCGGCGCCGAGGAGTTCGGTTTCGCGACCGCGCCGCTCGTCGTCTCCGGCTGCGTCATGATGCGCGTCTGCCACCTGGACACCTGCCCGGTCGGCATCGCCACCCAGAACCCGGTCCTGCGCGACCGCTTCTCCGGCAAGCCCGAGTTCGTCGTCAACTTCTTCGAGTTCATCGCCGAGGAGGTCCGCGAGATCCTCGCCGAGCTGGGCTTCCGTACGCTCGAGGAGGCCGTCGGCCACGCCGAGCTGCTCGACACCAGCCGGGCCGTGACCCACTGGAAGGCGCAGGGCCTGGACCTGGCCCCGCTCTTCCACGTGCCCGAGCTGCCCGAGGGCGCGGTCCGCCACGCCCTGATCGAGCAGGACCACGGTCTGGAGAAGGCCCTCGACAACGAGCTGATCCAGCTCGCCGCCGAGGCGCTGGGCGCGTCCTCCGCCGAGGAGGCCCAGCCGGTCCGCGCCCAGGTCGCGATCCGCAACATCAACCGGACGGTCGGCACCATGCTCGGCCACGAGGTGACGAAGAAGTTCGGCGGCGCCGGTCTGCCCGCCGACACCATCGACATCACCTTCACCGGCTCCGCCGGCCAGTCGTTCGGCGCCTTCCTGCCGGCCGGTGTCACGCTCCGCCTGGAGGGCGACGCCAACGACTACGTCGGCAAGGGCCTCTCCGGCGGCCGTGTCATCGTCCGCCCGGACCGTGGCGCCGACCACCTGGCCGAGTTCTCCACCATCGCGGGCAACACCATCGCGTACGGCGCGACCGGCGGCGAGCTCTTCCTGCGCGGCCGCACCGGCGAGCGCTTCTGCGTCCGCAACTCCGGCGCGCTGGTCGTCTCGGAGGGCGTGGGCGACCACGGCTGCGAGTACATGACCGGTGGTACGGCGGTCGTCCTCGGCGAGACGGGCCGCAACTTCGCGGCCGGCATGTCGGGCGGCGTCGCGTACGTCGTCGACCTCGACCGGGACAACGTCAACTCCGGGAACCTGGGGGCGATCGAGGCCCTGTCGGACTCCGACCGGGAGTGGCTGCACGACGTCGTGCGCCGCCACCAGGAGGAGACCGGCTCGACCGTCGCCGAGAAGCTCCTTGCCGACTGGTCCGCGAACGTGGACCGCTTCAGCAAGATCATCCCGACCACGTACAAGGCCGTGCTCGCCGCCAAGGACGCCGCTGAGCTCGCCGGTCTCTCCGAGCAGGAGACCACCGAGAAGATGATGGAGGCGGCGACCAATGGCTGACCCCAAGGGCTTCCTGACCACCGGGCGCGAGGTCGCCAAGACCCGTCCGGTGGGCGAGCGAGTCAAGGACTTCAACGAGGTCTACGTTCCCGGCTCCCTGCTGCCGATCATCAGCAAGCAGGCCGGCCGCTGCATGGACTGCGGCATCCCGTTCTGCCACAACGGCTGCCCGCTCGGGAACCTCATCCCCGAGTGGAACGACTACGCCTACCGCGAGGACTGGACGCAGGCGTCCGAGAGGCTGCACGCCACGAACAACTTCCCGGAGTTCACCGGCCGTCTGTGCCCGGCTCCGTGCGAGGCCGCGTGCGTGCTCGGCATCAACCAGCCGGCCGTCACCATCAAGAACGTCGAAGTCTCCATCATCGACAAGGCGTGGGACAGCAACGACGTCAAGCCGCAGGCGCCCGAGCGCCTGTCCGGCAAGACCGTCGCCGTCATCGGCTCGGGCCCGGCGGGTCTCGCCGCCGCCCAGCAGCTGACCCGGGCCGGCCACACGGTCGCCGTGTTCGAGCGCGCCGACCGCATCGGCGGCCTGCTGCGCTACGGCATCCCCGAGTTCAAGATGGAGAAGCGGCACATCAACCGCCGTATCGAGCAGATGCGCGCGGAGGGCACCAAGTTCCGCACGGGCGTCGAGATCGGCCGCGACATCACCGCGACGGACCTGCGCAAGCGGTACGACGCCGTCGTCATCGCCGCCGGTGCGACCACCGCCCGCGACCTGCCCGTCCCGGGCCGGGAGCTGAACGGCATCCACCAGGCGATGGAGTACCTGCCGCTCGCCAACAAGGTCGTCGAGGGCGACTTCGTGACCCCGCCGATCACGGCCGAGGGCAAGCACGTGGTCGTCATCGGCGGCGGCGACACCGGCGCGGACTGCGTGGGCACCGCCCACCGCCAGGGCGCGGCCTCGGTCACGCAGCTGGAGATCATGCCGCGTCCGGGCGAGGAGCGCAGCGCCGGCCAGCCGTGGCCGACCTTCCCGATGCTCTACAAGGTCACCTCGGCGCACGAGGAGGGCGGCGAGCGGGTCTACTCCGTCTCCACCACCCACTTCGAGGGCGACGAGGACGGGAACGTCCAGTTCCTGCACCTGGTCGAGGTCGAGTTCGTCGACGGCAAGCTGACGCAGAAGCCGGGCACGGAGCGCAAGATCCCGGCGCAGCTGGTCACGCTCGCGATGGGCTTCACGGGTACGGACGTGGAGAACGGCCTGGTGGCGCAGTTTGGTCTGGACCTGGACGAGCGGGGTAACATCGCCCGTGACGCGGACTTCGCCACCAACGTGGGTGGCGTGTTCGTGGCCGGTGACGCGGGTCGCGGTCAGTCGCTGATCGTCTGGGCGATCGCCGAGGGCCGCTCGGCGGCGCGCGGAGTCGACCGCTTCCTGACGGGCGCGAGCGACCTCCCGGCCCCGATCCGCCCGACGGACCGTGCTCTGACGGTCTGACGCACCACCCCCAAGAACGTCCCGTACAACGACGTACGGAACTGAGCGCGGCGCCCCCCGAATGTCCCCGACCGGACGACTGGGTGGGCGCCGCGGCGCGTCCGGGGGCATCCGGGGGCGGGGGCGCGGTGTCCCGGGGCGGGGGTCGTCGGCTCTATTGACTAATAGTCAAATACGCAGGAGTGTCTCTGCCATCAGCCGCCGCCCGTCGTCCCCGGGAGGACACGTGAGCAGCACCGCGTACGAGCACCTCGGCCAGGAGCTGGCCGCCCAGCCGCCCCCCTCCGTACGGGAGCTGGCACCCGAACACGCGCAGATCCTCGCCGACGCCCTGCGCAAGGAGCGCGAGACGCGGGCCTCCGGGCTCGAGGAGGCCGCCGAAGAGGCGCTCAAGCTCGTTCCCGCCCTCGCCCGCGGACCCGTCCGCCGGATCCTCTTCAAGTGAGGTGACCTTCATGGACACGCTCCGCAACAGGGCCGAGACCGAGAAGATCGCCGCCCTCCTCGGCGAGGAGCCGCAGCGCCTGGACTTCCTGGGCACCCTGCCCGCCGAGGACCTGCGACGGCTGCGCGAGCAGGCCTCGGCCGCGCTCTTCGACGGGCAGCCCGAGATGCTCGACCGGATCGCGAAGGCCACCAGGCTCGTGCCCGCCGCGGTCGCCGCCGCCATCTCGCAGAAGGCGCTCGGACCCCGGCTCGCCGCCGCCGTCGCCGGGAGACTGGAGCCCGCCCGGGCGGCCGACATCATCGACAAGCTGCCTGTCGCCTTCACCGCCGAGTCCTGCGCCCATCTCGACCCGCGCCGGATCTCCGGGATCGTCGACCGCCTCGACGAGGACCTGACGGTACGCATCGCCGTCGCCCTCGCCGAACGCGGCGACCACCTCACCATGGGCCGCTTCGTCGGCCATCTGCGGGACTCCGCCCTCGAACGGATCCTGCCGCAGATCCCCGACGCGGCCGTGCTGCGCACCGGCTACGCCGTCGACATGCCCCAACGGCTCGGCCGCGTCGTCGAGTTGATGGGCGAGGAGCGGCTGGAGCAGGTCATCGGAGCGGCGAGCGCCCACGGGCTCTGGCCCGAGGCCCTGGCCGTCGCCGGACTGGTCTCCGGCGAGCAGCGCGCCCGGATCGCCTCGCTCGCCGCCCGCCGGCCGCAGGACGAACTCGACTCCCTGGTACGGACCGTGGCCGCGCAGGACCTGTGGGAATCGCTGCTCCCGCTGGTCGCCCTCCTGGAGGCGGAGGAGCGCAGGGCCGTCGCCGTCCTGCCGTCCCTGCGCGACGGCGACGTGCTGGAGCGAGTCGTCCAGGCGGTGGTGGCGACGGCCCTGTGGGCGGAGTTCCTGCCCCTGGTCGAGCTGCTCCCGGAGGACTCCCGTACGACCGTCGCCGCCGCCGCGGCCCGCCTCACGGACGCGGAGCTCGACGCCCTGGCCCGCGAGGTGGACAAGCAGGACCTGTGGGACCTGGTCCTGCCCCTGGTGGAGCTCATGGACGACGAGGGCCGGCAGCGGATCTTCGCCCTGCCCGCCTTCCAGGACCAGCGGACGACCTAGCACTACTGCGTGCTCATCCGATGCGGGTGCGACGGGTCGGCCGGGCAGACGAAAGCCCGGTACTCGTCGCGCGCCGCGCTGATTCCCGTCGGCCCGTGCGGGGAGGGTGGCCGCCCTCCGTTCCAGGCGTCCTGCGCCTCGTCGTACGGCACCCAACTCCGCGCGCCTCCATCGGAGTCGATCGTCAGCAGCAGCCGCATCTCCGCCCCGCAGGCGCCGCAGCGCACCCGCATGAGATCCGTCCGGTGCCAGGAGTCCCAGCCGCCGATCTTCCAGCCCGGCGCGAGGGACAGGTCGTACTGGTAGCAGGGCGCCGCCTCCCCGATCCGTTCCTGGAGGGCGTCCTCCCAGGCCTCGATCCGCTCGACCAGCTCCGCGGGAAGGTAGTCCGCGAAGGGGTGGTCGACGACCTGCTCGGGGAACAGCACGCACGGATTCGGCAGATACTCCTCGCGCTCCACGACCGCCGGCCCCGGCTGCACCGACAGCTGCTCCGTCACGTCCGCGGCCCGTCGCCAGTGCAGACGCGTCGAGGGGCCGTAGTCGTTGAAGGACGCGTCGTCATGCCCGGTGAACGGACACCACAGCACCTGGAGCAGATCCGCCCCGGGCGGCGCGAAGGGCCCCAGGTCCGGAACGTCCCGGACGTAGAACTGCGCGAGCGCGAGCAGCGGCAGCGCGGACCCGTCGTGCCGGTCCGGCCGAACTCCCGGCACCCGGCCGTGTTCCGCGCACACCGGCCACGTCTCGTCCGCCGGCCACAGCAGCGGTCCGCCCACCGAGCTGTCGGCCGCCGTCGGCGTGCCCGGCCGCGGATGCAGCAGTGTCGCCGTGCGGGCATACGCCTTCAACTCGGGGAAGGGGATGGTGATGTCGAGCGGACGGTACGGAGTCGTGGGCTTCACCCGCACCACGCTAGACGTCCGCCCGCCACGCGTGATCACGTACCCTCGGCAGTCCGTACGGGATGAGGGAGGGGAGCCCTTCGTGGCCCTGAGTCTGCGCAAGGTCGAGGAGTCCGCACCGGCACTCGTGAACCTCTACAAGACGGCGGGGGTCTGCCTGCGGAAGCGCGGCATGAGCGGGCAGCGCGTCGCCGTCTATCTCGTGCTGGACTACTCGGGTTCGATGAAGCCGTACTACCAGGACGGCAGCGTCCAGGCGCTGGCCGACCGGGTCTTGGGGCTCTCGGCCAACCTGGACGACGACGGGCGGGTGCCGGTGGTGTTCTTCTCCACCGACATCGACGCCGAGACCGACATCGAACTCGCCGACCACCAGGGGCGGATCGACCGGATCGTCGCCGGTCTCGGCCACATGGGCAAGACCAGCTACCACCTGGCGATGGACGCGGTCATCGACCACTACCTCGACAGCGGGGCCACCGCGCCCGCGCTCGTCGTCTTCCAGACCGACGGCGGGCCGATCAACAAGCTCGCCGCCGAGCGGTATCTGTGCAAGGCGGCGAAGCTGCCGATCTTCTGGCAGTTCGTGGGCTTCGGCGACCCGGGCAGCCGCCAGTTCGAGTTCCTGCGCAAGCTCGACGAGTTGGCCGTCCCCGCCAAACGGCCCGTCGACAACGCCGGCTTCTTCCACGCCGGGAAGGACCCGCGCCGGGTCCCGGACGCGGAGCTGTACGACCGGCTCGTCGCCGAGTTCCCGACCTGGCTGTCCGCGGCCCGCGCCCAGTCCATCGTGCGCTCCTGATAAATCCGTGGCCGCGGCCGATCCGCCCGGGCGATAGTGCTCGCATGGCATCCCTGGTGAGACATGTGACGATCGACAGTTCCGACGCGTACGCCCTGGCCACGTTCTGGGCCGCGGCGCTGGACTCCAAGGTGTCCGACGAGGACCAGCCCGGGGACGAGGAGGCGCTGGTCGAGACGCCCGGCGCGGGCATCCTGTTCGTGACCGTGCCCGAGAAGAAGTCGGTCAAGAACCGCATCCACCTCGACATCCAGCCGCAGGACCGCACCCGTGACCAGGAGGTGGAGCGGCTGCTCGCCCTCGGCGCCACGCTGGTCGGCGACCACCGGCGCGAGGGCGGTCTGGGGTGGGTGACGCTGGCCGACCCCGAGGGCAACGAGTTCTGCGTGGAGTGCAGCGACGCGGAACGCGGGGCGTAATCCGGACGCCGGTTGTCGGGTATCCGGTGTTCCCTGGAACCATGGGACACACCGAGACAACCATGACCTGGTCGGCCTTCGAGACCGCCGAGCCCGAGCTCGCGGAGACGGTACGGGAGCGCTACGGGCGGTACACGCATCACGTCCTCGGGACGCTGCGGAAGGACGGCTCGCCCCGGCTCAGCGGCATCGAGGCGGACTTCCGCTTCGGCGAGCTCTGGCTCGGCATGATGCCGCACTCGCGCAAGGCGCTCGATCTGCTGCGCGACGCGCGCTTCTCGCTGCTCGCCAACCCGGGTGCCGGGACGGACATGGGCGGCGGGGACGTCCGGCTCTCGGGGCGGGCGGTCGAGATCACCGACATGGAGACGCTGGAGCGGTACGCGGAGGACGTCGGCATGCCGCTGCCGTTCCACGTCTTCCGGGTGGAGCTGACCGAGGTGGTGCGGATCTTCGTCGACGGTGACGACCTGGTCGTCCGCACCTGGTCGCCGGGGCGGCCGGTGCGGACGATCCGGCGCGGTACGGACGACAGTCCGCCGCGCGAGGAGTCATGAGCCGCCGTACGTCTCGACGACCCGGGCCCGGCACTGCGCCGGGGTGCCCCAGGCGTCCCGCAGGGGGCGGGCCTTGCGCAACCAGAGGGAGAGGTCGAGCTCCTCGGTGTAGCCGACGGCGCCGTGGATCTGCAGGGCGGTACGGGCGGCGGCGTACGCGGCCTCGCCGGCCGTGACCTTCGCGGCGGCGAGATCGGTGCTCGCGAAGGTGAGCGCCGCTCCGAACAGCAGGGGCCGGGCGAACTCCAGGCCGATCAGCGTGTCCGCGAGCCGGTGCTTGACCGCTTGGAACGACCCGATCGCCGTCCCGAACTGCGTGCGCTGCTTGGCGTACGCCACGGTCCGGTCGAGCAGCGTGAGCCCGACGCCGAGGGCCTGTGCGGCGGTCGCCAGCATGGCCCAGTCCTGGGCGTGCGCGACGGCCGCGGCCACGGCGGGCCCGGTCGCCAGCAGCTCCCCGCCGGGCGCGGGCCGCGCGAGCCGCCGCGCGGGGTCGGCGGAGGCGCGCACGGGCCCGTGCGCGGCCGCGATCCGCAGCTGGTCGCCGTCGACGACGAGGGTGACGCCGGCGACGTCCGCGTCGAGCGCGTACCCGAAGGCCTGCGGACCTCTGTTCCGCCCCCCTCCGTCCCCGGGTTGTGGGTCAGCGTCCCACGGGCCGGTGCCCTCCCCCTCCCCGGGTTGTGGGCCGGCGTCCCACGGGCCGGTGCCCTCCCCCTCCCCGGGTTGTGGGCCGGCGTCCCACGGGGCGGTGCCCTCCCCCTCCCCCTCCCCGGGTTGTGGGCAATCGTCCCGCTGGGCGGGACGGGTGGGCACAACCCACGACGGCGCCGCACCCGTGGGTACCGCAGGCACGGGGAGCCTGGGCCCGGCAAGGGCGCCGTCCGTTGTGCCCACCCGTTCCGCCCCAGCGGAACAGTTGCCCACAACGGGGGTGGCGGAGGTGGGGGTGGGGTCCGCCCCGGCGGGGCGAGTGGTCACGACGGGGGTCGCTCCAGGGGAGGGGGGCGTCAGGGTCGCCGTCGTGTCGCCCGAGGCCAGGGCCGGGAGCAGGCGCTTCGCGGGGCCCGGCTCGCCCCGGCGGGCCAGGTCCGTGAGGAGCGCCGCCGCTGCCACCGTCTCCACCACCGGCCCCGGCACCCCGTGGCGGCCCAGTTCGAGGAAGGCCACGGCCAGTTCGACGGGGAGCGGGCCCAGCCCCTCGTACGGCTCCGGGACCGCGAGCGCGAAGACGCCCGCCTCCGCGAGGCGCGCCCACAGCGCGAGGCCCGGCCCCGGGTCGCCCGCAGCCCACGCCCGTATCGCCGTCGGCGTGTCCGCGGCCGTCAGCATCGCGTCCAGGGAGCGGCCGAAGTCCCGCTGTTCGTCCGTGAGCAGAAACCTCATCAGCGGCGGCCCTTCGGCAGGCCGAGCAGCCGCTCGGCGATGATGTCGCGCTGGATCTCGTTCGTGCCCGCGTAGATCGGGCCCGCGAGGGAGAAGACGTACCCCTCGCCCCACGCGCCGTCCGCCGCCGACTCCGCCTCCCCGCCCAGCAGATCGAGCGCGGTCTCGTGCAGCGCGATGTCGTACTCCGACCAGAAGACCTTGTTCAGGCTCGACTCCGCCCCGATCGTCGCCCCCGCCGCGAACCGCGCCGCCCCGCCCGCCGTGAACAGCTGGTACGCCCGCGCCCCGATCACCGCGTCCGCGACCCGGTCCCGCAGCCCCCGGTCCTCGCCGGTCTCGCGCCAGAGCCGTACGAGCCGGTCCGCGGCGGCCAGGAAGCGGCCGGGGGAGCGGAGCATGAGCCCGCGCTCGTTGCCGGTCGTGGACATCGCGATCCGCCAGCCCTGCCCCGGCTCCCCGATCACGTCCTCGTCGGGCACGAAGACCTCGTCGAGGAAGAGCTCGGCGAAGGCGGGCCTGCCGTCGAGCCGCCCGATGGGCCGGACGCTCACGCCCGGCGCCCGCAGGTCGAACATCAGATACGTCAGGCCCCGGTGCGGGCGGTCGGCGTCCGGGTCCGTACGGAAGATGCCGAAGGCCCGGTCGGCGAAGGCCGCGCGCGAGGACCAGGTCTTCTGCCCGGACAGCAGCCAGCCTCCCGTCGTCCGTACCGCCCGTGAGGTCAGCGAGGCCAGGTCCGAGCCGGACTCGGGCTCGGACCACGCCTGCGCCCAGACGACCTCGCCGGTCGCCATCGACGGCAGGACCCGGGCCCGCTGCTCCTCGGTGGCATGGTCGAACAGGGTCGGGGCGAGCAGGTTGATGCCGTTCTGCGAGACACGGCCCGGTGCCCCCGCCGCGTAGTACTCCTCCTCGAAGACCAGCCAGCGGACGAGATCGGCGCCCCGGCCCCCGTACCGCTCGGGCCAGGAGACGACCGACCAGCGGTCGGCGGCCAGCTCCGCCTCCCAGGCGCGATGGGCGGCGAAACCCTCCTCGGTCTCCAGGGAGGGCAGCGGCTCGTCCGGGACATGGGAGCGGAGCCAACTCCGTGCCTGTGCGCGGAAGTTCTCCTCGTCCGCCGTGTACGAGAGGTCCATCGGGCATCCTTCCCTAACAAGTGTTTGGTAGGTTAACGTACGGCCATGAGCAGCGCCACGAGCAGCGTCGAGGAGTTCCGCGCCGAGATACGCGCCTGGCTGCGGGCCCACCTCCGTGGCGAGTTCGCCGCCCTGAAAGGCCGTGGCGGACCCGGCAGGGAACACGAGGCGTTCGCCGGACGCCTCGCCTGGGAGCGGCACCTGGCGGCCCACGACTGGACCTGCGTCGGCTGGCCCGAGCGGTACGGCGGCCGCGGCGCGAGCATCGAGGAGCAGATCGCCTTCCACGAGGAGTACGCCCTCGCCGACGCCCCCGCCCGCGTCAACCACATCGGCGAACAGCTCCTCGGCCCCACCCTCATCGCCCACGGCACCGAGGAGCAGAAGGCCCGCTTCCTGCCCCCGATCCGGGCCGTCCGGGAGCTGTGGTGCCAGGGCTACAGCGAACCCGGCGCCGGCTCCGACCTCGCCGCCGTCCGCACCCGGGCCACCCTCGACGGCGACACCTGGGTCGTCGACGGCCAGAAGATCTGGACCTCGCTCGCCCACGAGTCCCAGTGGTGCTTCGTCGTCGCCCGCACCGAACCCGGGTCGAAGCGGCACGCCGGACTCTCGTACCTCCTCGTCCCCATGGACCAGCCGGGCGTCGAGGTCCGGCCGATCGTGCAGCTCACCGGCACCAGCGAGTTCAACGAGGTCTTCTTCGACGGCGCGCGGACGGACGCCGCGAACGTCGTCGGCGAGCCCGGCGACGGCTGGCGGATCGCGATGGCCACCCTCGGCTATGAGCGAGGCGTCTCCACCCTCGGCCAACAGGTCGGATTCCGCCGCGAGTTGGAAGGCCTCATCGCCCTCGCCCGGCGCAACGGAGCCCTCGCCGACCCCCTCGTCCGCGACCGTCTCGTGAAGGCCTGGACCGGCCTCCAGGCCATGCGGGAGGGCGCCCGGCGCGGCACGGAACCCTCCATGGCCAAGCTGTACTGGTCCCACTGGCACCGCGACCTCGGCGAACTCGCCATGGACATCCGCGGCGCCGCCGCCACGATCGTCGCGGCCGAACCGTACGAACTCGACGAGTGGCAGCGGCTGTTCCTCTTCTCCCGCGCCGACACCATCTACGCCGGATCCAGCGAGATCCAGCGCACCATCGTCGCTGAGCGGGTCCTCGGCCTCCCGAAGGAGCCCCGCCCATGACCAGCCCCGCCTACGTCCCCGGACACGGCCTGCTGAACGGCCGTACCGCCGTCATCACCGCCGCCGCCGGAGCCGGCATCGGCGGCGCCACCGCCCGCCGGTTCCTGGAGGAGGGCGCCAGGATCCTCGTCAGCGACGCCCACACCCGCCGCCTCAAGGAGACCGAGGCCGCCCTCGCCGCCGAGTTCGGCGCGGACCGCGTCGACTCGCTCCCCTGCGACGTCACCGACGAGACCCAGGTCCAGGCCCTCTTCGACACCGCCGTACGCCTCCACGGCCGGCTGGACGCCGTCGTCAACAACGCCGGCCTCGGCGGCACCGCCGCACTCGTCGACATGACCGACGAACAGTGGACCCGCGTCCTCGACGTCACCCTCAACGGCACCTTCCGCTGCACCCGCGCCGCCCTGCGCCACTTCGCACGGACCGGGAACGACGGCGGGGTGATCGTCAACAACGCCTCCGTCGTCGGCTGGCGCGCCCAGGCCGGCCAGGCCCACTACGCCGCCGCGAAGGCCGGCGTCATGGCCCTCACCCGCTGCGCCGCGATCGAGGCGGCGGAGTACGGCGTCCGCGTCAACGCCGTCTCCCCGTCCCTCGCCATGCACCCGCACCTGGTCAAGGTCACCTCCGCCGAGCTGCTCGCGGACCTCACCGCGCGCGAGGCCTTCGGACGCCACGCCGAACCGTGGGAGATCGCCAACGTCATCGTCTTCCTCGCCAGCGGCTACTCCTCGTACATGACCGGCGAGACCGTCTCGGTCAGCAGCCAGCACGCGTAGGACCAGAATGGACGTGTGCCGAACACTCCCAGCAAGAAGAAGACCCAGGTGACCGCCTCGCCCGAGCGGCGCCGAGAACTCCTGGACACCGCGGCCGAGGTGTTCGCCGCCCAGGGATACAACGCCACGACCGTCCGCAAGATCGCCGACGCCGCCGGCATGCTCGCCGGCAGCCTCTACTACCACTTCGATTCCAAGGAATCGATGCTCGACGAGATCCTCTCCACCTTCCTGACCGAGCTGTGGGACGGCTACGACACCGTCCTCGCCGCCGGACTCGGCCCCAGGGAGACCATCGAGGCCCTCGTCACCGAGTCCTTCCGGGAGATCGACCGGCACCGCGCCGCCGTCGCCATCTACCAGAAGGAGTCCCGCCACCTCAGCGCCCAGCCCCGCTTCCACTACCTCTCCGACTCGCAGGTGAAGTTCGAGAAGGCGTGGCTCGGCACACTGGAACGCGGGGTCGAGGCCAAGGTCTTCCGCGCCGACCTCGACGTCCGGCTCACCTACCGCTTCGTGCGCGACACCGTCTGGGTCGCCGCGTCCTGGTACCGCCCGGGCGGACAGCACAGCCCGGACGAGATCGCCCGTCAGTACCTGTCGATGGTCCTGGACGGAATCGCCGTACGCACCTGACCGACTGGAGGAGTTGTCATGGCCGAGGCCTACATCGTCGAAGCGGTCCGCACCCCGGTGGGCCGCCGCAAGGGAGGACTGGCGTCCGTCCACCCGGCCGACCTCGGCGCCCATGTCCTCAAGGCCCTCGTCGCCCGCTCCGGCATCGACCCCGCCGCCGTCGAGGACGTCGTCTTCGGCTGCCTCGACACCGTCGGCCCGCAGGCCGGCGACATCGCCCGTACGTGCTGGCTCGCGGCCGGCCTCCCCGAGGAGGTCCCCGGCGTCACGATCGACCGCCAGTGCGGCTCCTCCCAGCAGGCCGTGCACTTCGCGGCACAGGGCGTCCTGTCCGGCACCCAGGACCTGGTCGTCGCGGGCGGCACCCAGAACATGTCGATGATCCCCATCGCCTTCGCCTCCCGGCAGGCCGCCGAACCCCTCGGCCTGACCGACGGCCCCTACGCCGGCTCCGAGGGCTGGCGCGCCCGGTACGGGGACGCCCCCGTCAACCAGTTCCACGGCGCCGAGCTGATCGCGAAGAAATGGGGCATCACCCGCCGTGACCAGGAAGAATTCGCCCTCCGCTCGCACGGGCGCGCGCTGCGGGCGATCGACGAGGGCCGCTTCGAGCGGGAGACCGTGCCCTACGGGGACGTGATCGTCGACGAGGGCCCGCGCCGGGACACCAGCCTGGAGAAGATGGCCGGGCTGAAGCCCGTCGTCGAGGGCGGCACCATCACCGCCGCCTGCTCCTCCCAGGTCTCCGACGGCGCCGCGGCCATGCTCCTCGCGAGCGAGCGGGCCGTACGGGAACACGGCCTCACCCCGCGCGCCCGCGTCCACCACCTCTCCGTCCGCGGCGAGGACCCGATCCGGATGCTCTCCGCCCCGATACCGGCCACCGCGTACGCGCTGAAGAAGACCGGCATGACGATCGACGACATTGGCCTGGTCGAGATCAACGAGGCCTTCGCCCCCGTCGTCCTCGCCTGGCTGAAGGAGACCGGCGCCGACCCCGAGCGGGTCAACGTGAACGGCGGCGCGATCGCACTCGGCCACCCGCTGGGCGCCACCGGTGTGAAGCTCATGACCACCCTCCTCCACGAACTGGAGCGCACGGGCGGCCGCTTCGGCCTCCAGACCATGTGCGAGGGCGGCGGCCAGGCCAACGTGACGATCATCGAACGGCTGTGACGCCGCCGCCCACACCCGCCAGCCGCACCCGCACCCGCCGCCCGCGCCCGCCAGCCGCACCCGCCGGTCCCCC
This sequence comes from Streptomyces vilmorinianum, assembly GCF_005517195.1. Taxonomy (NCBI): domain Bacteria; kingdom Bacillati; phylum Actinomycetota; class Actinomycetes; order Kitasatosporales; family Streptomycetaceae; genus Streptomyces; species Streptomyces vilmorinianum. Next base: position 2,073,428 of record NZ_CP040244.1, read on the forward strand.
GGTGTGACGCTCGTCGCCGTCCCGTCCAGCGGGCGGGGCGGCGTGCTAAGGTTCCAGAGTTGCTAGTTTTGGTACCCATGAACTTTATGTGCGCCTGACGGGAATGTTCCTTCAGGCGCAGTTTTGTTTTCCGGACTCTCCGGGATGGGACCCTTACCTATTCAGGAGAAAATTATGGCCACCGGAACCGTGAAGTGGTTCAACTCGGAAAAGGGCTTCGGCTTCATCGAGCAGGACGGCGGCGGCGCCGACGTCTTCGCCCACTACTCCAACATCGCGACCTCCGGCTTCCGTGAGCTGCAGGAAGGCCAGAAGGTCTCCTTCGACGTCACGCAGGGCCAGAAGGGCCCGCAGGCGGAGAACATCCTCCCCGCCTGATCGCCGTACGCGTTTCTCGCAGCCGGGGCCCGCACCGCGCAGGTGCGGGTCCCGGCTCGCGCTGTGCTCAGGCCCAGGAAGGCATTTCCCCATGACTCGCTCCGAAAAGCGGCCCCGCAGGGCCGCGGACTCCTCTTCCGGAACCCCGTCCGGAAATGCCTCGGGCCGCCCCGCGCGCGGCTCCGGCACCCGTACCGCGTCCGCCTCCGGTACCCGTAGCGCCTCCGGTACCACCGGCGCCCGCCGCGGCTCCGCCGCCCCGAAGGGCAAGGCCAAGGCCGCCGGCCGTGGCCGCGGACCGGCCACGCCTCCGCCGCCGCGTGAGTTCACCCTCCCCGAGACGCTGACGCCCGCGCTGCCCTCCGTCGAGTCCTTCGACGCCCTCGACATGCCCGCGGCCCTCGTCAAGACGCTCGCCGCCCAGGGCGTGACCGAGCCGTTCCCGATCCAGGGCGCCACCCTGCCGAACTCGCTCGCCGGCCGGGACATCCTCGGCCGCGGCCGTACCGGCTCCGGCAAGACCCTCGCCTTCGGCCTCGCCCTGCTCGCCCGCACCGCGGGCCGCCGCGCCGAGCCCAAGGCCCCGCTCGCCATGGTCCTGGTGCCCACCCGCGAGCTCGCCCAGCAGGTGACCGACGCCCTCTCCCCGTACGCCACCTCCGTACAGCTGCGCCTCGCGACCGTCGTCGGCGGCCTGTCGATCACCAAGCAGGCGAACTCCCTGCGCCGCGGTGCCGAGGTGCTCGTCGCGACGCCGGGACGGCTCAAGGACCTCATCGAGCGCGGTGACTGCCGGCTCGACCAGGTCTCGATCACCGTCCTCGACGAGGCCGACCAGATGGCCGACATGGGCTTCATGCCGCAGGTCGTCGCGCTGCTCAAGCAGGTCGAGCCGGACGGCCAGCGGATGCTGTTCTCGGCCACGCTCGACCAGAACATCGACCGTCTCGTCAAGATGTTCCTCACCGACCCCGTCGTGCACTCCGTCGACCCGTCCGCGGGCGCGGTGACGACCATGGAGCACCACCTGCTCTACGTCGCCGACGAGACCGACAAGAAGGCCGTCACCACCCGGATCGCAGCCCGCGACGGCCGCACGATCCTCTTCCTCGACACCAAGCGGGCCGTGGACCGGCTGGTCAAGCGGCTCCTCGCCAGCGGCGTGCGGGCCTCCGGACTGCACGGCGGCCGCTCCCAGCCGCAGCGCAACCGCACCCTGGACCAGTTCAAGAACGGCCTGGTCACCGTGCTGGTCGCGACCAACGTGGCGGCCCGTGGCATCCACGTCGACGACCTCGACCTGGTCGTGAACGTCGACCCGCCGATCGACCACAAGGACTACCTGCACCGCGGCGGCCGCACCGCCCGCGCCGGCGAGTCCGGCAGCGTGGTCACCCTGGTGCTGCCCGAGCAGAAGCGGGACATGGGCCGGCTGATGTCGAACGCCGGCATCAACCCGCGTACGGCCCAGATCAAGTCCAGCGACGAGGAGCTGACGCGGCTCACCGGCGCCCGCGAGCCGTCCGGCGTCCCGGTCGTCATCGAGGTCCCGCAGCCGACGCAGCCCGCGCAGGCCCGGAACGGGGGACAGCGCTCGCGCCGCGGTGGCGGTGGCGGTGGCGGCCGTTCCCGCTCGGGGGCTTCGGCGGCATCGGCTGCTTCGGGAGCCAACGGCCGTACGGGTACGGGCGGTTCGGCCACCCGTACCCGCAGCGGTGGCGGCGGCCGGCGCCGCAGCGGCGGCGCCTAGCCGACCAGCCGGTCCTGGAGCTCCGCCAGCGTGCGCAGCTCCAGGCCGAGGCCGTCGGTGAGGTAGCGGAACAGACTCCCGTACGCGGTACGGACCTCGGCAAGCGCGGTGTCCAGGTACTCGGTCCGCACCTCCTGGAGGGGGATGATCAGGTCCGGGTTCTGCATGAGCCCGCCGTGCTTCAGCCCCTCCCGCACCCTCGCGTCGTACGCGGCGCGGAAGGTGTTGGAGGCCAGATAGTCGTCGACGGCCGTCTGCTCCGGCACGCCGAGGACCGTGAGCAGCAGGTAACTCGTCCAGCCCGTACGGTCCTTGCCCGACGTGCAGTGGAAGAGCGAGGGCGGCCCGCCGGCGAGTTCGCGCAGGGTCTGCCCGAACCGTGCCCGGTTCTCGGCGCTCGTGACGAAGGTGCGGTACACCTCGCGCATGAAGGCGGCGGCCCGCCCGCCGCCGAGCATCTCCTCCTGCCGTACCGGATCGCGGGAGCCGATCACCGCCAGCAGCTGCCCGAACAGGCCGTTGTCGGTGACGGGCCGCGACAGCGCGACGAGCCCGGCGGGGAGCCGGTCGGCGCCGTCGTACTGGACCTCCAGCGGGATCCGGAAGTCGACGACCCGGCCCAGGCGCAGCCCGGCGAGCGTGGTCACATCGGTGTCGGTGAGCTTGCTCAGGGCGTCGGCCCGGTAGACCAGACCGTGCCGGACGCGGCCACCCGTGTAGCTGAGGTATCCGCCCAGGTCACGGACGTTGACCGCGCCCTGGAGCGGGATGTGCCGGATGGCCGTGACGTGGGGACGGCGCCGTGGCGCCGCGACGGACGGCGCGGTGGCCGCCGTGAGCACGGCGGCGGTGGCGGTGGACAGCAGTGCGCGTCTCGAAAGGGGCATGACCGAACTCCCATTGCCGAACTCCCGTGTCGGGAGCGAGGGTTCACCCTGGTGTTGGCAGGGTGCGGAGCACGTGCGCGGCCTCCGACACGACTCGCAGGACGAGTTCTTCACAGCTCGGCAGGTCCTCGATGAGGCCCGCGACCTGTCCGGAGGCCATGACGCCGAGGTCGGTGCGGCCCTCGACCATGGATGCCTTGAGGAGCATGGGGGTGTTCGCGGCGAGCAGGACCTGGCTCCACGACAGGTCCTTGCCGTGTTTCATCGCGAGCCCGTCGCGGACCATCCGCGACCACGACAGGCCCGAGATCTTCCGGAAGCCGGCCGCCCGGCGGACCGCCTGCGCCAACGCCCGTACGCGGCCCGCCCGTTCGAGGGCGGCGACCATCTCCGTACGGAGCATCCGGTGCGGCAGCCCGTCGACGGCCGTCGTCACCGTCACGTCCTTGACCGTCGCGGCCAGGTACCGCGCCTTGACGGCGTCGGGGACGGTGGAGTCTGAGGTGAGCAGGAAACGGGTGCCCATGGCGATGCCCGCGGCCCCGTAGGAGAGCGCGGCGACCAGGCCGCGGCCGTCGTGGAAGCCGCCGGCCGCGATCACCGGGATGCCGACCGCGTCGACCACCTGCGGCAGCAGCACGGTGGTGGCCACCTCGCCCGTGTGCCCGCCGCCCTCGCCACCCTGCACGATCACCGCGTCCGCGCCCCAGGCCGCGACCTTCTCGGCGTGCCGCCGTGCCCCGATCGAGGGGATGACGACCACGCCCGCGTCCTTCAGCTCGGCGATCAGCTCACGGGACGGGGCGAGGGCGAAGGAGGCGACCCGTACGCCCTCGTCGATGATGATCCGCACCCGCTCGCGGGCGTCGCCCGCGTCCGCGCGCAGATTGACCCCGAAGGGTGCCTCCGTACGGGACTTCACCTCGCGGACGGCAGCCCGCAGCTCGTCCACGGTCATCGTCGCCGAGGCGAGGACGCCGAGCGCGCCCGCGTTCGCGGACGCCGAGACGAGCCTAGGACCGGCGACCCAGCCCATCCCGGTCTGCACGATCGGGTGGCGGATCCCGGTGAGCTTCGTCAGGGCGGTCTCGAAGGAGGCGGTCATCCGGCCCGTACCTCCCGGTCGCGCAGCCCGCCCGGGTCGATCACCTCGCGGATCAGCCGCAGCTCCTCGGCCGTCGGCTCGCGCGTGTACGGGACGTCGTCGCCGATCACCAGATCGAAGCCGGTGGCCTGCCTGACCTGCTCCAGGGTGACGCCCGGATGGACGGAGGCGAGCCGCATCGAGCGGTCGGGCGTCTCGAAGTCGAAGACGCCGAGGTCGGAGACGACCCGCGGGATCCGGTGGAAGCGCGTGGCCCCGGCGGCGGCCGCGCGGTCGTACCCGACGCCGCTGACCATGTCCACGCGCTCGACGAAGACCCGGGGCGAGTGCCGGGGGATCCAGTAACTGACCGGATTGTTCAGGGTGTTGACCGGTGCCCCGCGTACGCCCAGGAGCTGGCGGGCGGGGCGGGACCAGTCGCCGATGCAGGAGATGTTCTGGTTGCCGTGCCGATCGATCTGGCTCGCGCCCATCATGACGTGCCGCTTGCCGCCGGTGACCATCGTGAGATGGCGCCGGTACGGCAGCCAGCCCTCGACCTCCCCGTCGAGGCCGACGAGCATCGCCTCGCCGTCGGTCAGCAGCAGCTCGGGGGCGAAGGAGCGCTTGGCGAGCCGGGCGCCGAACGAGGAGACCGGGGCCATGGCGGCGGCGAGGACCTCACCGTCGCCGCGCCAGGCCTCGGCGCAGGCGACGACGCAGTACTCGGCGCGGGTGGGCGGGGGAAGAGGGGCGCGACTGATCATTGCTGCTCCTCGTGCCAGGTCCGTACGGCCTGCTGGTAGTCGTCCTCGCTCTTGCCGGACAGGAACCGCTCCGCGAACTCGGGCCAGGGGGTGGTGGCGTACAGCTTCTGGAAGGGCTCGTCGCGGCCGTGGTCGGGCGCGCAGGAGGTGAAGTGCGCGCCGTTCGGGGTCTCGACGACCCCGGTGACGGAGTGCCGGCCGACGAGCAGGGTCTGTGGGGCGGCGTCCCCGAACCCGTCGACCAGCTCCTCGCAGGAGACGTAGGCGGTGTCGGCCGCCTCGCAGAAGAGGTCGTCGAAGTACGGATCGGGGCCCAGGTACTGGCCGTTGCCGAGCCGGTCGGCGCGGTTGAGGTGGACGAGGGCCGCGTCCATGCGCAGGGCGGGGACGGCGACGAACGTCTCCCCGTCCTCGTACGGTGACGTGACCGTCCGCAGCTCGGGGTTGACCGTCATCACGTCCGAGCCGAGACCGGCCCGGACGGGCAGGAAGGGCAGCCGGTTGGCGGCCGCGTGCAGGCCCCACATGAACATGGCCTCGTCGAGTTCCGTCATCTCGAAGGCGCCGCGCTCGCGGGCGGCGCGGAAGTGGGGTTCGAGGGGGATGGAGTCCAGGGTGGTGAAGGCGGCGACGAGCCTGCGGATACGGCCGGCGGCGGCGAGCAGGCCCACGTCGGGACCGCCGTAGGAGATCACGGTGAGATCGGTGATCTCGGACCGGAGCAGCGCTCTGACCAGAGCCATCGGCTTGCGGCGCGAACCCCAGCCGCCGATGCCGATCGTCATGCCGCTGCGCAGCCGGCCCGCCACCTCGTCGGGGGTCATCGTCTTGTCGGTCACCGTTGTCCGTCCTTCCCGAAGGTGTCGCGGACGCGGTCGGCGACACCGTTGAGGTTGGCCTCGAAGGTGAAGCCCTGCTCGAAGCGGTAGCTGCGGCGCACATCCACCGGGTCGATGCCGTTGATGGCGGCCTTGGCGAGGCGGATCAGACAACCGTCCTTCCGGGCGATCTCGCCCGCCAACTCAAGGGCCGCGTCGAGAAGTTCGGAGCGCGGAACGACCTTCCAGACCGAGCCGTGCGCGTGCAGTTCGGCGGCGGTGGCGGTGCGCGAGGTGTAGTACAGCGCGCGCATCAGATGCTGCGGGACGAGCCGGGCGAGGTGGGTCGCGGCGCCGAGCGCGCCCCGGTCCAGCTCGGGCAGCCCGAAGGTGGCGTCCTCGGAGGCGACGATCGCGTCCGCGTTGCCGACGAGCCCGATCCCGCCGCCCAGACAGAAGCCCCCGACGGCCGCGACGACCGGGACCTCGCACTCGTACACCGCCGAAAAGGCCTCGGCGCAGCCGTGGTTGGCGCCGATGAGCGCGCTGTGCCGCCCGGTGCCGTGTTCGCGCTGCATCTCCTTGATGTCCACGCCCGCGTTGAAGCCGCGCCCCGTGGCGGCGAGCACCACACAGCGGACCTCGGGGTCCCGGCCGGCCGCGCGGACGGCGTCGGCGAGGTCGTACCAGCCCTGTACGGGCAGGGCGTTGACGGGCGGGAAGTCGACGGTGACGAGCGAGATGCCCTTGGCGGGGCGTGAGGTGGAGACACCCATGAGCGGATCAGCTACCTTTCCACCAAACATTTGTTAGGTGACTGCTCGGTGAGGAAAGGTAGCAGCCGATGGAGCTGGACGGGAGGGTCGCGGTCGTCACCGGCGGCACGCGCGGGGTCGGCGCGGGCATCGCCCGGGCCTTTCTGCGCGCCGGGGCGCGGGTGGTCGTCTGCGCGCGCAGGCCACCGGACCGGGCTGTGACGGCGGGCGGCCGCGCGGCCGACTTCACCCCCCTCGACCTGCGGGATCCCGCGGCCGTCGGCGCGTTCTTCGCGGACGTCGGCGAGCGGTACGGGCGGCTCGACGTACTCGTCAACAACGCCGGCGGCACGCCGTACGCGCTGCTTGGGGAGAGGGAAACCGAACGGCACGCGCGGGTCGTGGAGTTGAACCTGACCGCCCCGCTGACCGCCACCCTCGCCGCGTACGGACTGCTGCGGGCCTCCCGGGGCGCCGTCGTCATGATCGGCAGCGTCAGCGGGACCCGACCCTCGCCGGGCACGGCCGCGTACGGCGCCGCGAAGGCCGGTCTGGAGAACCTGGCGCGCTCGATGGCGGTGGAGTGGGCTCCTGAGGTGCGGGTGAACACCCTCGTCCTCGGCATGGTCCGCACCGAGCTGTCCCACCTCCACTACGGCGACGAGAACGGGATCGCCGCCGTCGGCGCGACGGTCCCGCTCGGTCGGCTCGCCGAACCCGCGGACGTGGGGGAGGCGGCGGTGTTCCTCGCCTCCGAGCGGGCCGCGTACGTCTCGGGGGCGTCGCTGCTGGTGCACGGGGGCGGCGAGCGCCCCGCGTTTCTGGATGCCGCAACGGTCAACAAGGAGAGCTGAGATGGGTCTGTGCGAGGGTCGGGTCGTCATCGTGACGGGCGCGGGACGGGGACTGGGGCGGGCCCACGCCCTCGCCTTCGCCGCGGAGGGGGCGCGGGTCGTCGTCAACGACCTGGGGGTCGCGCTGGACGGGGCGGCCTCGGCCGAGTCGCCGGCGGAGCAGGTCGTGGCGGAGATCCGCGCGGCCGGCGGCGAGGCCGTCGCGCACGGCGGCGACATCGCCACGCAGGAGGGGGCGGCCTCCCTGGTCGGCGCCGCCCTCGCCTCGTACGGGCGGCTGGACACCCTCGTCAACAACGCGGGCTTCCTGCGCGACCGGATGCTCGTGAACCTCGGCGAGGACGACTGGGACGCGGTCATGCGGGTCCATGTGAAGGGGCACTTCCTGCCGCTGCGGCACGCGGCCGCGCACTGGCGGGCGGAGGCGAAGGCGGGACGCGAGGTGGTGGCGCGGGTCGTCAACACCACGTCGGGCGCGGGCCTGTCGGGCAGCGTCGGGCAGGGGAACTACGCGGCGGCCAAGGCCGGGATCGTCGGCCTGACGCTCGTCGCGGCGGCCGAGATGGGCCGGTACGGGGTCCAGGTCAACGCGATCGCCCCGGCCGCCAGGACCCGGATGACGGAGCAGGCCTTCGCGGGCTTGGAGGGCGTACCGGAGGACGTCTCGCCGCTGGTCGTCTGGCTGGGCTCGGCGTCCTCGGCGGGCGTGACCGGCCGCGTCTTCGAGGTGGAGGGCGGCCGGATCACCGTCATGGAGGGCTGGCGGCCCGGCCCCACGGCGGACAAGGGCGCGCGCTGGAGCCCGGCGGAGGCGGGGGAGGCGGCGCTGAAGCTCCTCGCGGAGGCGGAGGTCCCGAGGCCGGTGTACGGCGCTAGTCGGTGACGCCGGGGTCGGTGAGGGGCTGGTCGGGTACGCCGGGGTCGGTAAGGGGCTGGTCGGGTACGCCGGGGTCGGTGAGGCGCTTGGTGGCCTCGCGCTGGCGGGCGGTCGCGCCGGTGAGGAAGCGCGTGACGGTGACCAGCTCCTCGGTCGTGAACTCCTCGTAGAGTTCGTGCACTTCACGCGCCCAGTCGTCGAAGAGCGGCGCGAGCTCGGCCAGTTTCTCGGGCCGGGGTTCGATCAGCACCCGGCGCTTGTCCGTCGGGTGCTTCACCCTGCGGACGAACCCCTTGCGCTCCAGGCGGTCGACGAGGCCGGTCACGGAGGCGGGGGCGAGACCGGAGTGCTCGGCCAGCTCCTTGGCGGTGAGCGCGCCGTGGCGCTGGAGGAGGTCCAGGGTCTTGGTCTCGGTGGCCCCGAGGTCCTGCTTGGCCGCGACCGCCGAGTGGAAGGCGACGGAGGCCGCGCTGGAGTCGCGGCCGGCGGCGGTGAGGGCGGCGATGACGTCGGCGCGCTGCGGGTGCTCACTCATGGTCCCAGTTTTACACAAGTCTTTCGTTCGGTCGTACGAAAGACTTGTGATCACGGGTGGTCATGTGTCAATTTTTATTTCGTTAGGTCGAACGAAATAAATTGGAGGGGCATGCGATGTCCGCGACCACCGTCACCACCACGACCACCGGTGACCCCGTCACCGTCCACCCGCGCCGCTGGGCCGCCGCCGTCGTCATGATGGTCGCCGCCCTGATGGACCTGATCGACGTCACCATCGTCAATGTCGCCCTGCCCTCCATCGGGCACGGGCTCGGCGCCTCCGAGAGCGCCCTGCAGTGGACCGTCTCCGCGTACCTGCTGGGCTTCGCCGCCACGCTGATCGTCGCCGGACGGCTCGGCGACCGCTACGGACGCAAGGCGCTCTTCCTCGCCGGCACGGCGGGCTTCGGCGTGGCGAGCCTCGCCTGCGGGATCGCCCAGACGCCGGGCCAGCTGATCGCGGCGCGGGCCGTACAGGGCGTCACGGCGGCCGTCCTGATGCCGCAGGTGCTCGGCTCGTTCCACAGCCTCTTCCAGGGCAAGGAGCGCGGCAAGGTGTTCGGGATGTACGGGGCGGTGGCCGGCCTCGCCTCCGCGCTCGGGCTGCTGCTCGGCGGGGTGCTGACCGACGCGGACCTGTTCGGGCTCGGCTGGCGCAGCGTCTTCCTGGTGAACGTCCCGGTCGCCGTGGTCACCCTGGCCGCGGCCGCCGTCCTCGTACCGGCCACGCGGGAACGCTCGGCCGTCCGCCCGCCCGTCCTCGGCAGCCTCGTCCTCGCGGGCGGTCTCGTCGCGATCGTGCTGCCGCTGGTCCAGGGGCGTGAACACGGCTGGCCGCTGTGGGGCTGGGCGCTGCTCGCCGCCGGGGTGCTCGCGGTGGCCGGGCTCGCGGCGCGCGGCTCGGTGCTGCCGGGGCGGACGTTCCGCATCCCCGCGTTCTCGTACGGGCTCGCGGTGCAACTGCTGTTCGCCCTCGGGATGCAGGGCTTCTTCCTCGTCTTCGCGATCTGGCTGCAGGGCGGGCAGGCATACGCGCCGCTGGAGGCGGGCGTCCTCATGGTCGCCTTCTCGGCCGGCGGCTTCCTCACCGCCCCGGCGGCGGACCCGCTGGCGCTCCGCTTCGGCCGGTTCGTCCCGGCGGCGGGCGCGCTCCTGATGGCGGGCGGCTTCGGCTGGGTCTGGCACGCGACGGCCTCCGCGGCCGAGGTCCACACCGGGGCCTGGCCGCTGGTCCCGGGGCTGGTCGTCGCGGGCGCGGGCCTCGGCTTCCTGGTGGTCCCGCTCGTCAACATCGTCCTGTCGTCGGTGCCGGGGGAGATGGCGGGCGGCGCGTCCGGGGTCTTCTCGACGGCGCAGCAGTTCGGCGGGGCGCTGGGGGCGGCGGCGATCGGCACCGCGTTCTTCGCGGACCTGTCGATCGACGCGGCGATGCCGTGGGTGCTCGCCGCGTACGCCGCGGCGGCGGTCCTGAGCCTGCGGCTCCCGGCGCGAGCGGTCGCGTCCTGACGCGCCGCGGCCCTGGAGGGGCGGGGCGGGGCCTTCCCCCGCCCCGCCCCTCCCGCTCGTATCTCGTATACGGCCGGGGCGCGTGGGGGCATGGCGTACGCGTGAGAGGTGCACACGCCGCCCCCACATCCGGCGGATGAGGTTAACGTCCGGAAAATTGACGGCAGTTGGGGTGTCCGAGTCGGGTCTACGCGCGTCAGCATGCTGTGCATGCGAATCCCCCCACGGTTCACCGTCATCGGCGGCGTCGCCGCCCTCCTCTCGGCCCTCGCCCTCGGCGCCCCGGCCACCGCGGCCGTCGCCCCGGCCCCCACGCCGGCCGCCGTGTCCTTCTCGGCCGCCGCCGTCGGAGACATCTGCTACTCCGACCTGCCCTCCCAGGCCCACGACACCCTGCGCCTGATCGAGGCCGGCGGACCCTTCCCGTACACCCAGGACGGCAGCGTCTTCCAGAACCGCGAAGGCATCCTCCCGGCCCACTCCCTCGGCTACTACCACGAGTACACGGTCAAGACCCCGGGCAGCCCCACGCGCGGCGCCCGCCGCATCGTGACCGGTGAGTCGTACCAGGAGGACTACTACACCGCCGACCACTACGCCTCGTTCGACCTCGTCGACCACAGCTGCTGACCCGCGCGACGCCCACCCAGCCCCCGGTCCGTGGTCGGACCCCCCACTTCAGCCGGCCACGGACCGGGCAGGGCGGTGAACCCCGCACTGCCGGTGCCCGTGACGCGCCGGATGGCCGAGCCCCTTCACCCGGGCGAAGGGCCCGGGTGGACTCGGGTCAACGACAGCGCGGGCTCGTCCACTCAAGGCGCTTCCTGACCCGGGGGTCCCGTACGAACTCGACGGCGGCCAAGGCCGTGTCGCGGGCCGCGCCCGCCGGATCCCCGTCCGCGAGGATCCCCGCCAACACCTCGACCGCACGCGCATCCTGACGGATGGCCAGGCCGCGCGCGGCCTCGGCCACCGTGTCCGGATCGGAGTCGCCGAGCCGCGCGGTGAGCGCCTCCCGGAGTACGGGCGTGTCCTCGGGCACCTCCGCGAGCGCCAGCGTCGCCCAGTCCCGTACGCCCGAGTCGTGGTCCCGGCTCAGCGCCACCAGCGTCTCCACGGCCCTGGCGTCCCCGGCCGGCACGAGCCCGGTCAGCGCACACCCGAGCGCTCGCCGCACCTCCTCGTCGGGATGCGACGCGAACGCCAGCAACTCCGGCAACGCGGCCGGTTCGCCGCACTGCCCGAGCGCGGCGACGACGGCGCGCGCCGGCTCGCACGCGGGGGAGCGCCCCTCATCTCCCACCCAGGCGGCCCCGGCTGTGGCTGTGGCCGCGGGCATGCCTGGGCCTGCGGTCGCCGCCCGGCCTGCGGGACCGGGGGCCGTAGGTCCGTACTCGCCGCCCGGCGCCTCCCGCGCCTCCCGCGCCGCCAGGCGCCGCAGCACCTGCACGGCCCGCGGCCTGAAATCCTTCAGCCCGCCCAGGACGTCCGCGCCCAGCGCCCGCCGCAGCGGGTCCTCGCTCGTGCACCAGGTGGCGGCCGCCCGGTAGGTCTCCTCGTCACCGCGACCGGTCAGCGCGACCACCGTCTCGGTCCAGTCGTCCAGCTCCGGGTCCCCGCAGCGCACGGCCCGTTCGGCGAGCTCCTCGTGCGGAGCGCGGACGCCGAGCGCGGTCTCCAGGAGTGTGGCGATCGCCGCGTGGCCGGTCTGTTGCTCGTTGCCGAAGCCGGGCGCGCCGTCCGCGCGCAGCAGCTCGACGACGACGGTCACCCCGCCCTCCTCGTGCACACGCCGCACCACGGTCTCGCCGTACGCGTCGCCCCCGCGCCCGCCTCCGCTCGTCTCGAGGAGCCCGCGCCGCAACTCCTCCGCGATGTCGACGCCGATCCAGCGGCGCGCCTCACGCAGGGCGTCCTCCACCGGACCCGCGCCGTACTCCAGCAGGGCCCGTACGCTCGCGGCCGACCCGCGCCGGGCCGCCGCCACGAGCGGAGGCGGCCCGCCGGGGCGCGGACGGCCGGGGTCGGCGCCGTACTCCAGGAGCGCCCGCACGGTCTCGGCGTGCCCGAGCTGCGCGGCCCAGTCCATGGCCGTCATCCCGTACTCCTCCGGCTGGTCCGGCTGCGCCCCGGCGGCCAGCAGCGCCCGCACCACCTCCGTGTGCCCGCCGCACGCCGCCCCGCACAGCGGCAGGTCCCCCGCCTGCTCACCGCTGCCCCGCGCGGGGTCGGCCCCCGCGGCCAGCAGCAGCCGGACGATCCCGGGCTCGTTCGCGAGGGCCGCCCGGTACAGCGCGGTCTCCCCTTCGTCATCGGCCTCGGGGGAGACCCCGGACCGCAGGAGGCGTACGACGGAGTCGGCGTCCCCGTCGAGAATGGCGTCGAACAACGTGCTCATCCACCGACCTTCACCCGCCGGGCACGGACGACGCAAACGACTACCCGGCGGACGCGGTCGCGCCACCCGCCGTCAGCGAACGCCTCCCAGCGAGCAAGGATCTCGGCGTGATCGGCGGGTGCCGAGGTGACCGCCCACTGCTTGATACGGCCGTTGATGGGGACGTTGCCGAGACGGTGATCAGGAAGGAGGCGACAGCGAGAAGCCCAGCCCCTCCGGCCAGCCACCGTGGGGTGCCACGCGTCATGGCGGCGAGCGCGAGGGCACTGAGCGCCGACATGCCCATGGCGCCTTGCATGGTGATGCCGTTCATCTGCATCAGCTGGGTGTGGAAGGACAGCTCTTTGCGAGACTCCGGGCGACTCGCCGCCATCGCCGCCGCGGCCGGCGTGACCCGCCGACGAAGTCGGGGCGCACCGCATGTCGGTGGAAGAGGGGGCAACCTGGCTGCGGACCGCCACACCCGCCCTCCTGGGGGTCAGGTCCCGGAACCCGGCACCCTGGGCGGTTCGGAGGGAACGCCTTAGGTCTCGCACTCCAGGACCGACCCGCACACCCCGCACCTGGCCCGGAGCCGTCGGCCCGCCGGGACCCGCAGTCGCTGTCGGCACACCGGGCACGGGAAGGCCACCCGGGCCGAGGCGCCGCTGCCCTCGAAGGCGTACGGAGCGTCCGTCCGCGCCCGCCCGTAGCGCCGGTCCTTCGCATAGCGGTGCCGCGCCGCCCACCCCGCCTCCGCCAGTGGCGGCGTGCGGGCGTCCCGTTCCGCCTCCTGCCGCCCGCGCTCCCACGCCTCGTACGCCCGTGGGCTGGTGAACCACGGCGACGGGTCCTCCCCGAACGCCGCCGCCCGCTTGGCCAGGACGTACCCGAACTCCTCCGGTGTCAGGTAGCCGAGCTTCTGGCGGGACACCGCGTCCTCCCGGAACGCGTCGAGCAGCAGCCACCCCGCACCGAGATAGGAGGTCACCACATCCGTGAGGATCTCGTTCTTCCGGGTGCCGGGAAAGCCGAGGTCGAGGCGGTGCAGCAGGACGTGGGTGATCTCGTGGGCGAGCGCCGCGCCCACGTCCCTGCGGTGGAGCCGGAAGCGGTCGTTCAGCTCGATGAAGTACTCCGGTCCCGCGGCCAGTTCGACGCTCGCCGCGTGCTCCATCTCCCGGAAGCTCACGATCACGCGCGCCTCGGGCAGCCCGAGGTGGTGCACCAGGGCCCTGGCCACCCGCTGCGCCCCGAGATGGAGGTCGTCCTCGTCCCCGAAGGCCACGTCCGCGGCGGCGATGCTCGTCGCGTACCGCCGTACCCCGTCGGCGGACAGCCGCCGGTAGAGCGCGGTGATCGAGGCCCGGACCGTGTCGAGGTGCGGGAACCCATGGACGACTTCGTCGGTGCTCGGCACGCCGTACCCCCTTCTCTCCACTGTACGAGGCCGTGCTGAGAAGCCCCTCCTGTCGACGCGTCCCTGGCCGAAAAGACGTTCTTGTGGCCTCCGTCGCGCGCTGCCCATAATCCGGATCAGGTCTTGACGGGCACATGCCATCAAGGCCCAACCCCCCATGAAAGGCAGACACTTGAAGAAGAACAAGATTGTCCGCGCGCTCCAGAGAATCGTCGCGGCCGGCGCCGTCGTCCTCGCCGCCGTCAGCCTCCAGCCCTCCACCGCATCCGCGGCCCCCGCGCCCGTCGTCGGCGGAACCCGCGCCGCCCAGGGCGAGTTCCCCTGGATGGTCAGGCTCTCCATGGGCTGCGGCGGATCGATGCTGACCCCGCAGATCGTCCTCACCGCCGCCCACTGCGTGAGCGGCTCCGGCAACAACACCAGCATCACCGCCACCGCCGGAGTCGTGGACCTGCGCAGCAGCAGCGCCATCAAGGTCAGGTCGACCAAGGTCCTCCAGGCCCCCGGCTACAACGGCACCGGCAAGGACTGGGCGCTGATCAAGCTCGCCTCGCCGATCACCTCCGTGCCCACGCTCAAGATCGCCGACACGACCGCGTACAACAGCGGCACGTTCACCGTCGCCGGCTGGGGCGCCACCCGCGAGGGCGGCGCGCAGCAGCGCTACCTGCGCAAGGCGACCGTGCCGTTCGTCTCGGACGCCGAGTGCCAGGCCGCCTACGGCAGCTCCCTCGTCCCGGGCGAGGAGATCTGCGCCGGCTACAACGAAGGCGGCGTCGACACCTGCCAGGGCGACTCCGGCGGCCCGATGTTCCGCCGGGACAACGCCGGTGCCTGGATCCAGGTCGGCATCGTGAGCTGGGGCGAGGGCTGCGCACGGGCCGGCTACCCCGGCGTGTACACCGAGGTCTCGACCTTCGCCTCGGCGATCAAGTCGGCGGCGGCGACGCTGTAGTGCGGCGGCGACGCCTCGTACGGACCGGGCAGGACAGGACACCACATGACCCGAGCTGACCTGGCCTGACCCGACCCGACCGAGGGGCGGAGCCGTCCGGAAGGCTCCGCCCCTCGCGTCTACGCCAGTTCCACCCGCATCCGCGGATCCCCGCCCTCCAGCTCCAGCACCCACACCTCGTTGCCGCCCTCCCGCAGCACCGGGCCCGGCACGAACAGCGACTCCTGCGGGCCGACACACCAGTACCGGCCCAGACAGAAACCGTTCACCCAGACGAAGCCACGCCCCCCGCCCGGCAGCGACAGCGCCGCGTCACCCGGTCCGGCCACGTCCACCACGGCTCTGTACAGCCCCGGCTCGGAGCCCCCCGCCCCTGCCCCCGCCCCCGCCCCTGCCCCCGCCCCCGCCACCGGCCGGAACGGCACCTTCGCCACCGCCCCCGCCTCGAAGGCGTCCAGCCGCAGCCCCCGGGCCCGCACCCCGTGCACATACTGCCGCTCGTGCCGGACCCCGCCCGTGAGCCCCTTCGGCTCCGCCTGCCGCGGCCCGTAGTTGACCCGGCCCAGCGACTCCACCCACAGCTCCACCACCGCGGGCCCCGCCACCGGCTCCGGCAGCACCGCGTCCTCCGCCGCCAGCACCCCCGCCCGCACCCCGTCCACGTACACCACCGCCCGGTCGCGCAACCCGCTCACCGACAGCGGATACGGCTGCCGCGGCCCGGGGATCTCGAACCGGTAGCGGACGAGCCCTCGGTCCACCCCCAGCTCCTCGAACGCCGGCGGCACCGCACCGACCCACTCCTCGTCGCCGAGGACCTCCAGCACCTCCGCCGCCGGCGCCCACTCCGCGAACACCGCGCCCGCCCGACGCCCGATCCGCCGCGGCGGCGCCGGCACCTCCGGCAGCGGATCCTCCGCGAACTTCGCCAGCACCTCACGGAAACGCCAGAACTTCTCCGTCGGCAACCCCGCCTCGTCGACCGGCGCGTCATAGTCGTACGAGGTCACCGTCGGCCGCAGCTCCCCCTCGTGCAGCGCACCGGCCCGGTTCGCCCCCGCCCAGCCCGCGAAATTCGTCCCCCCGTGCGCCATGTACACGTTCACCGACGCCCCGCATTCCAGGATCTCCCGCAGGGCCTCCGCCGCCTCCGCCGCGTCCCGCACCGAGTGCTCCGTGCCCCAGTGATCGAACCAGCCGCACCAGAACTCCATGCACATCAGCGGCCCCGACGGCCGATGCCGCCGCAGCACCGCGAACGCCTCCCGCGCCCCCGAGCCGAAGTTCGCGGTCGCCAGCACCCCCGGCACCGACCCACCCGTCAGCATGTGGTCCTCGGGCCCGTCCGAGGTGAACAGCGGCACGCTCACCCCGCAGTCGAGCAACAACGCCCTCAGCCGGCGCAGATAGCCCTGGTCCGAGCCGTAACTCCCGTACTCGTTCTCCACCTGGACCATGATCACCGGGCCTCCGCGGTCGATCTGCCGCGCCACGACCTGGGGGAGCAGCCTGCGGAACCAGCGCTCCACATGCCCCAGATACTCCGCGTCGTCCGTCCGCACCCGCCGCCCCAGGCGCCCCGTCAGCCAGTGCGGCAGCCCACCGTTCTCCCACTCGGCGCAGATGTACGGCCCCGGCCGCACGATCGCCCACATCCCGGCCGCCGCCACCGCGTCCAGGAACCGGCCCAGCGCCCCCACATCCCCGTACCGGCCCGGCTCCGGCTCGTACAGATTCCACGGAACGTACGTCTCCACACAGGTGAGCCCCATCGCCCGGAGCATCCCCAGACGATGGCCCCACTGCTCCTCGTGCACCCGGAAGTAGTGCAACGCCCCCGACAGCAGCCGCACCGGCCGCCCGTCCAGGAGAAAGTCCTCGTCACCCACAGCGAACGTGCTCATGGCCTCACCCTCGCCCTCTGGCGGCGGAGGGGTCCATGGACAAAGATCGTCGCTGTTTGGACGGAAGAAAGGCAGGCCCCGCGGATGTACCACACCTGGATGCGCTACTTCACGCCCAGCCCGGTCCACCACCGCCTCGGCCTCGTCTGCCTCGGCGTCGGACTGCAGCACGGCACCCTGCCCACCGTCGGCCCCCGCACCCTCGACCACCACGTCGCCGTCGTCGTCAGCGCCGGCAGCGGCTGGTACCGCGGCCCCGACGGCCGACGGACCACCATCACCGCCCCCGCCCTCATCTGGCTCACCCCCGGCGTACCCCACCACTACTCCGCCGACCCCGACACCGGCTGGGACGAGAGCTTCGTCGACTTCGCAGGCCCCGCCACCACCACCTACACCGAACTCGGCTACATCGAACCGGACCGGCCCGTCGTCCCCCTCTCCGACGCCGCCGCCCCCCGCGCCGCCATCGGCCGCATCGCCCGCGCCGCCCGCCGCGGCAACCCCCTCCTCGAAGTCGAGACCGCGGCCGCCGTCCACGAACTCCTCGTCGCCCTGCGCCGCGCCCGGGCCGACACCAACGCCGACGGCGACCCCGTCCTCACCGCCCTCGCCCGCGACGCCTTCCAGCCGCTGTCCGTCGCCGAACACGCCTCCCGCCACGGCATGACCCCCGCGGAGCTGCGCACCGCCGTACGCCGCGCCGCCGGCTGCAGCCCCAAGGACTACCTCCTCACCATCCGCCTCGGACGCGCCAAAGAACTCCTCGCCGCCACCGAACTGCCCGTCGCCGCCGTCGCCCGACGCGTCGGATACGACGACCCGGCCTACTTCTCCCGCCTCTTCACCCGACGAGTCGGCACCGCACCCATCCGCTTCCGCGAACAGCAGGCCCGCACCGTCCCCGGCGGCTGGAGCAACCAGATCCCGGATCCCGAACACCCGCCGACGATCGCCTCCCGATCCGTCTAAGCTCGCTGCTCATGAGCGAGATCGACGAGTCCGTCACTGCGGAACTGACCCGGCTGCGCGAAAGCATCGACAACATCGACGCGGCGGTCGTCCACATGCTCGCCGAACGCTTCAAGTGCACCCAGCAGGTCGGCGTCCTCAAGGCCAAGCACCAGCTGCCGCCCGCCGACCCGGCGCGCGAGGCCCGCCAGATCGCCCGGCTGCGCGAACTCGCCGAGAACGCCAGACTCGACCCGGCGTTCGCCGAGAAACTCCTGAACTTCATCATCGCCGAGGTCATCCGCCACCACGAGACGATCGCGGACGGAACACACTGATGGGCCGCGTCACGGTCTTCACCCTCGGCGGCACCATCTCCGCGCGCGGCGGCGACGCATCGCGCATGACCGGCGCCGAAGTCCTCGCGGGCCTCGGCGCCCCCGACACCGACATCGAACTGCGCGACTTCCGCCGGCTGCCCAGCTCCTCCCTCTCCTTCGACGACCTCGCCGCACTCGCCCACGAGGTCCGCGAGACCGTCGCGGCCGGCTCCGGCGTCGTCGTGGTCCAGGGCACCGACACCCTGGAAGAGACCGCGTTCCTCCTCGACCTGCTCTGCGAGACCGGCGAACCCGTCGTCGTCACCGGCGCCATGCGCCGCCCCGACCTCCCCGGCGCCGACGGCCCCGCCAACCTGGCCGCCGCCCTCACCGTCGCCGCCGACCCCCGCTGCCGCGACCTCGGCGTCCTCGTCGTCCTCGCCGACGAGATCCACGCCGCCCGCCACGTCCGCAAGAGCCACACCACCTCCGTCACCACCTTCGCCTCCCCGGGCGCCGGCCCGCTCGGCACCGTCGTCGAAGGCGAGCCGAGGATCCTCCTGCGCCCCACCACCACGACCGCCCTCCACCCCCTGAGCTTCGACCCCGCCGTACGGGTAGCCCTGCTCACCCTCACCCTCGGCGACCGCGGCGAACTCCTCGAAGCGATCGACTCCCGCTACGACGGCCTCGTCGTGGCCGCCTTCGGCGCCGGCCACGTCCCCACCTGGCTCGTCGAACCCCTGGAACACCTCGCCACCCGCGTCCCCGTCGTCCTCGCCTCCCGCACCGGCGCCGGCGCGACCCTCACCCACACCTACCGCGGCCCCGGCTCCGAACACGACCTCCTCCACCGCGGCCTCATCCCCGCCGGCCCCCTCGACCCCGCCAAGGCCCGCCTGCTCCTCCACGCCCTCCTCTCCACCGGCGCCAAAAGCCCCACCGGCTACGACCGCCCCGGCATCACCGCCGCCTTCGCCCACCTGAACGGAACCGGCCTGGCATAGCGCCTGCCCCACGGCCCGGCACCAGGGGTGCCCGCTCTGAGCTGTCAGCGGAACCCCCCTGCCCCGGAGTGGCCTCATCAGGCAGCATGGGGCCCATGTCCGTACTGACGCGCGACGAAGCGCAGACCCGTGCCCAGCTCCTCGACGTCGAGCACTACACGGTCGACCTCGACCTCACCACCGGCGACGAGACCTTCGAATCCACGACCGAGATCCGGTTCACCGCCCGCGCCGCCGCGGACACCTTCGTCGAGCTGAAGCCCGTCACGCTCCACTCCGTCCACCTCGACGGCGAGCCCCTCGACCCCGCCCTCCTGGACGAGAACCGGCTCCCCCTGACCCTCACCGAGGGCCGGCACACCCTGCGCGTCGGTACGACCATGCGGTACTCCCGCACCGGCGAGGGCATGCACCGCTTCACGGACCCCACCGACGGCGAGTCGTACGTCTACACCCAGCTCTTCATGGAAGACGTCCAGCGCGTCTTCGCCGCCTTCGACCAGCCCGACCTCAAGGCCGTCTTCGAGGTCACCGTCAAGGCCCCCGAAGGCTGGACCGTCCTCGCCAACGGCATCACCGAGCAGCAGCCCGACGGCCGCTGGAAGGCCGCCGCCACCCCGCTCCTGTCCACCTACTTCGTCTGCGTCGCCGCCGGCCCCTGGCACTCCGTCCGCACCGAACACGCCGGACTGCCCTTCGCCCTCCACTGCCGCCGCTCCCTCGCCCCCCACCTCGACGCCGACGCCGACGAGATCCTCGACATCACCAAGGCCTGCTTCGACCGCTACCACGAGAAGTTCGAGGAGCCCTACCCCTTCGACTCCTACGACCAGGCCTTCGTCCCCGAGTTCAACGCCGGCGCCATGGAGAACCCCGGCCTCGTCACCTTCCGCGACGAGTTCGTCTACCGCTCCGCCGTCACCGTCACCGAACGCCAGACCCGCGCCATGGTCATCGCCCACGAGATGGCCCACATGTGGTTCGGCGACCTCGTCACCCTGCGCTGGTGGGACGACATCTGGCTCAACGAGTCCTTCGCCGAGTACATGGGCTTCCAGACCGTCAACGAAGCGTGCGCCGACCGCTTCCCCGACACCTGGATCGACTTCGGCATCTCCCGCAAGGCCTGGGGCTACGACGCCGACCAGCGCCCCTCCACCCACCCCGTCGCCCCCGACCCGGACGCGGTCCCCGACACCGCCTCCGCACTGCTCAACTTCGACGGCATCTCCTACGCCAAGGGCGCCTCCGCCCTGCGCCAGCTCGTCGCCTGGATGGGGGAGAAGGACTTCCTCACCGGCATCAACACCCACTTCAAGCGCCACAAGTTCGGCAACGCCACCCTCGCCGACTTCATCGACAACCTCGCCTCCGCCACCGACCGCGACGTCCACGGCTGGGCCGAGCAGTGGCTGCGCACCACCGGCGTCGACACCCTCACCCCCGAGCTCGGCGACGGCGGCCTCAAGGTGAATCACGCGGGCAGCCGCCCGCACCGGATCACCGTCGGCGTCTACGACCGCGACCTCGTCGACGGCCGCCGGCTCGTCCCGCGCGAGCGCCTCGACATCGACGTCCCGCAGACCGCGCCCGTCGAACTCCCCGGCCCGCGCCCGGCCCTCGTCGTCCTCAACGACGGCGACCTCACCTACGCCAAGGTGCGCCTGGACGAGACCTCGCGGGAGACCGCCCTGCGCACCCTCTCCGGCATCCCCGACCCGCTCACCCGCGCCCTCGTCTGGAACACCCTGCGCGACATGGTCCGCGACGGCGAACTGGAGCCCGCCGCCTACCTGGAGACGGCCCACGCCCACCTCCCCGAGGAGACCGACCTCGCCCTCGTCCAGGGCGCCCTCGCCTTCGCCCGCACCCAGATCGCCGACCGCTACGTGCCGGCCGCGGACCGCCCCGCCGCACTCGCCCTCATCACCTCACTCGCCCGCGACCTCATCCGCCGCACCGAGGACGGCGACAACCCCGGCCTGCGCCTGACCGCCGTCCGCACCTTCATCGACAGCGCCACCCAGCCCGACACCATCGCCGCCTGGCTCGCCGACGGCACCGTCCCCGGCGGCCCCGAACTCGACCCCGAGCTGCGCTGGCGCATCCTCGCCCGCCTCGCCGTCCTCGGCGCCGTCGACGAGCCCGAGATCGCCGCGGAACTGGAGCGCGACCCCAGCGCCACCGGCCAGGAAGGCGCCGCCCGCTGCCGCGCCGCCCTGCCCACCGCGCAGGCCAAGGCGGCCGCCTGGTCCCGCCTCTTCGACTCCGACGACCTGTCCAACTACCTGTTCACGGCGACGGCCCAGGGCTTCTGGCAGCCCGAACAGGCCGACCTCGTACGGGAGTACGTCCCCCGCTTCTACCCCGCCGCCACCGCCCTCGGCGCCCGCCGCGGCCCCGCGATGGCCGAGGCCGCGGGCCGCTACGCCTTCCCGTCCTTCGCGATCGACGAGGAGTCCCTCGCCACGGGCGACCACCACCTGACAGACCCCACCCTGATCCCCGCCCTCCGCCGCAAACTCAGCGACCAACTCGACGACCTCCGCCGAGCCCTGCGCGTCCGCACCGCGTAGCGCGGTCCATGGGCGCAGCCGAACGCCCACCACGAGGACGGGGCCCTGTCCAGGCCCCGTCCCTCGTTCGGGTTGCACCGGCGATCTCGCCGGACAAACCCACAAAACCCCCGGCACGCTCATGTCCATGCGTGCCGAGCCCACTCCGCCCCTCGCGACAGACACCACCGCCCTGCGCCCCCTCCTGGACACCGTCCTCACCGCCCTCCAGGACGGAGCGCGCGCACGCAGCGGCCCCCTCCCCGCCGGCGGCCCCGAGACAGTGGCCGCCCAGGTACGGGAGGCACTGGGAGACCCGCTCCCACCCCACGGCACCACCCCCACCGCCGCCCTCCACACCCTCGTCCGCGCCCTCGCCGCCGGCGCCGCCGACCCCACCCACCCCCTCTGCGCCGCCCACCTCCACACCCCGCCCCTCGCGCTCGCCGCCGCAGCCGATCTCGCCGCCTCCGCGCTCAACCCCTCCATGGACTCCTGGGACCAGGCCCCCGCCGCCTCCGCCCTCGAAGACCTCGTCACCGAGGCCCTGGCCACGGCCGTGTACCCCACGGCGCCCCACCCCGGCGCCCTCGTCACCACCGGCGGCACCGAGTCCAACCAGCTCGCCCTGCTCCTCGCCCGCGAGCGCCACGGCCCGGCCGGTCACACCGTCCAGACCGTCGTCGGCGCCAACGCCCACCACTCCTTCCGCCGCGCCGCCTGGCTCCTCGGCCTCCCCGAGCCGGTGACCGTACCCACCCCCAACGGCACCCTCGACCCCGTCGCCCTCGACGAAGCACTCACCGACCTCCACGGCCCCCTCCTCGTCGCCGCCACCGCCGGCACCACCGACACCGGCCGCATCGACCCCCTCCCCGAGATCGCCGCACTCTGCGAAGCCCACCACGCCGAGCTGCACGTCGACGCCGCCTACGGCGGCCCCGTCCTCTTCAGCGACACCCACCGCCCCCTCCTCGCCGGACTCGACCGCGCCCGCACCGTCACCCTCGACCTCCACAAACTGGGCTGGCAGCCCGCCGCCGCCGGACTCCTCGCCGTCCGCGACACCACCGACCTGGCCGCCCTCGCCCACACCGCCGACTACCTCAACGCCGACGACGACACCGAAGCCGGCCTCCCCGACCTCCTCGGCCGCTCCCTGCGCACCACCCGCCGCCCCGACATCCTCAAAACCGCCGTCACCCTGCGCGCCCTGGGCCGCCACGGCCTCGGCGCACTCGTCGACCAGGTCTGCGCCCTCGCCCAGCACCTCGCCGACCTCGTCGAGAAGACCCCCGGCCTGGAGCTGTACGAACGCCCCACCCTGACCACCGTCCTGTTCCGGCCCACCGACGCCGACGACACCACCGTCGCCGCGATCCGCCGCACCCTCCTCACCGAAGGAAGCGCCGTCCTCGGCCGCGCCCACGAGGACGGCCGCCTCTGGCTCAAAGCCACCTTGCTCAACCCCCACGCCACCCCCGGCGACCTGGAAGCACTCATCACCCTCGTGGAAGGCGGCAGCGACCGATGACCGGCAGCACCCCCCAGCGTCCCCCGCGCGACCCCGACCAACCCCACGACCTCGTGGGCATCGGCATCGGCCCCTTCAACCTCTCCCTCGCCGCACTCGCCCACGGCGTCCCCGGCGGCCTCTCCGCCACCTTCTACGAACAGAACCCCGCCTTCCACTGGCACCCCGGCCTCCTCATCGAAGGCGCCACCCTCCAAGTCCCCTTCCTCGCCGACCTCGTGACCCTCGCCGACCCCGCCAGCCCCTGGTCGTTCCTCAGCTACCTGCGCTCCCGCGACCGCCTCTTCCCCTTCTACTTCGCCGAGAAATTCCACATCCAGCGCGCCGAGTACGACGCCTACTGCCGCTGGGTCAGCGGCCAGCTCCCCAGCCTGCACTTCGGCCACCAGGTCGACGCCGTCCGCTGGAACCCCGAACGCGCCCTGTTCGAAGTCGACTTCACCCAACTCGACGCCGACGGCGAGGCCGAAGCCCTGGGCCGCGCCTACACCCGCCACGTCGTCCTCGGCGTCGGCACCCAGCCCTACATCCCCGAACCCCTCAGACCCCTCGCCGACGCCCCGAACGTCCCCGTCCTCCACTCCGCCGACTACCTCGCCCACCGCGAACAGCTCCTCGCGGCCGAACACGTCACCGTCATCGGCTCAGGCCAGTCCGGCGCCGAGATCTTCCTCGACCTGCTCAGGGCACGCCCCGCCGGCGCCGAAAAACTCCACTGGCTGGCCCGCACCGAAGCCTTCCGGCCCATGGAGTACTCCAAACTCGGCCTGGAGCACTTCACCCCCGACTACACCCGCTTCTTCCACGGCCTGCCCGAACCCGTACGCAACGAACTCCTGCCCCGCCAGAGCCAGTTGCACAAAGCGATCGACGCCGACACCATCGCCGCCATCCACGACGAGCTCTACCGGCGCACCCTCCACGGCGGCTGGCCCGACGCCGTCCTCACCCCCGGCGTCCGCGTCCGCACCGCCGGCCGCGTCGCCACCACCAAGGTCGAACTGCACCTCGAACACATCCAGCAGTCCACCCGCTCCCGCCTCACCACCGACGCCGTCGTCCTCGCCACCGGCTACCGCGAGCGCCCCGTCGACCGCATGCTCGCCGGACTCGACCCGTACCTGCGCCACGACTCCCACGGACGAGCCACGGTCGACGACGAGTACCGGCTCGTCCTCGACGAGTCCGTCACCGGCTCCGTCTACGTACAGAACGCCGAGAAGCACACCCACGGCGTCGGCGCCCCCGACCTCGGACTCGCCGCCTGGCGCAGCGCCACCATCCTCAACTCCCTCACCGGCAAAGAGCCCTACCCGCTGCCCCGCCGCACCGCCTTCACCACCTTCGGCCTCGAACAGCGAGAGGCGCCACGCATCCCGGCCCAGAGCCAGGAGCTGACGCCTCTCACGCAGAGCTGAACCCCTAGAAGACGGGCGTACCGTCCCGGGTCAGCTTCCAGTCCACCGACGCGAACTGGCCCGGGTCGATCGTCCCCTTCGCCTTCACCCACTGAATGATCGTGTTACGGATCTCGTCCGAGTTCGCCCACAACTGCTTCGCCCCCGCCACATGCGGGAACGCACCGCCACCACTGGCACGGTAGTTGTTCACCGCCAGCACGAACTGCGCCGCCGCATCGATCGGCTTCCCACCGAACGACAGGTTCACGATCCGCTCACCGGCCGGCTTCGCGATGTCGATCTCGTACGTCACCCCGTACACGGCGTCATAGTTGTAGTCCGGCGTGCCGTTCGCGTTCGTCAGCTTCGCCGGGTCCACAGGCGCACCCGCCGGCGTCTGCACGTAGTACCGCGCCGAGAACTCCAGATAGTCCTTGATCTGCGCACCCGTCATCAGCCGCGCCTCCAGGGTGTTCTCGAAGACATACAGCCCCGCCGCATCCCGGATCGTGACCTGCCCGGCCGGAATCGCCGCCGTCCGCGAGAAACAGGACGCCTGCGACAGCACCGGCAATGCCGCGTACTCGCCGCCGGCCAGCGCCGCCCGCACCGTCTCCGCCTGGACGTGGTTGATCAGATCGATGATCGGCTCGTCCTTCCACGGCGCGTCGGCCGTGGCCATCGTCGCGGTGGACGTGCCGATGATCTGATTGACGTACTCCACGACCTTCTTGTGCTCGTCCACGAGCAGCCCCGTGATCTCCGGGTCCTCCTCCACCGTGTTGGAGTTCAGCACCTGCGCGCCGACCCTCTCCACCACCCAGCGGCCCTTCTCCCACACCAGATCGAAGTCGAACAGAGTCAGCCGCTGACCCCACTTGAGCGGCTCGGACAGCACGACCTCCTTGCCCGTCTCCTTGTTCGCCACCCGGTACTCCGCGATCTCCGTGTGCGCGTGCCCGACGAGAATCGCGTCGATACCCGGCACCTGCTCCGCCACGAGACCGGCCGCGTTCTCGACATACGGAAGCTGGTCACCGTACGACGACGTCCCACTGGAACCGCTGTGCGCCGACACCACCACCACGTCCGCACCCATCGAACGCAGCTTCGGCACCCACTTCGCCGCCTGCTCCTCCAGACCCGGGAACACCATCTTCCCGGTCACGTTCGCCTTGTCCCAGATCGCGATCCCCGGGTTCGTCAGCCCGAGTACCGCCACCATCACATCCCGCCCGTACGGCGTACACAGCCGATGCATGCTGTACGGCGGGAAAGCCGGCCGCAGCGTCTTCGCATCGAGCGCGTTCGCACCCAGCAGCGGGAAGTCACACTGCTCCTCGAACTTCCGCAGCACCGGAATGCCGTAGTTGAACTCGTGGTTCCCGAGCGCCGCCGCGTCATAGCCGATCGCGTTCATCGCCTGCGCCATCGGGTGGACGGGCCCACCCGCCTGGGTGATCGGATCGACCTTCGCGTAGTAGTACGACAACTGCGTGCCCTGGATCGTGTCACCGGCGTCGATGAGAAGCGTGTTGCCCTCCCCCTTCGCCTCACGCACCTGATTCACCAGCGTGGAGATCTTCGCCAGGCCGACATCGTTGTGCGCCTTGTCGTCGAACTCCTTGTCCGTGAAGTAGTCCCAGTTGAAGACGTTCCCGTGCAGGTCCGTCGTACCCATCACGGTGAAGGAGTACCGCTTGACCGGCCTCGGCCGACGTCCATGGGCCTGCGCCGGGGCGGCGGCGACCCCCGAGGCGAGGGCCGCTCCGGCTCCGACGGCGACGGAGCTCTCCAGGAACGTCCGGCGGTTCAACGGCATGTGATTCTCCTTGGTCCAATGGCGCACAACGCGCGTAGATTCTGACCCAGGAGACACGCCGGCAACAGACCTTTCGGGTTACGGAGTGGGAAAGTGTTCGGGCGACCCGACGCCCGACCCGACGCCCAACCCGAGGAGCCCGGCCATGCCCGACCCCCACCCCACCCCACAATCCCCACAGGTCACCGTCCGCGGCGAAGCACGCCTGGAGAAGGACCCCGAGATCGCCCGCATCGGCATCGAAGTCACCGCACGCGGCACCGACAAGACCGCCGTCCTCGCCGACCTCACCCGCCGCAACACCGAGGCCCTGACACTGATCAAGACCTACGGCGAAGCGGTCGAAAAACTCGAGACCGGCGCCTTCAGCATCACCCCCGAAGCCTCCCGACGCGGCCGCGGCGAACACGTACGCAGCTACCGCGGCTGGGTCCACCTCACCGCCGAACTGAGCGACTTCACCGCACTCGGCGAACTGACCACCCGCCTCGCCGACCTGGAATGGACCCGCGTCGACGGACCCTGGTGGGAACTGCGCCCCGACTCCCCGGCCCACGCCGAAGCCCGCCGACGCGCCGTCCAGGACGCCGTCCGCCGGGCCGGAGAGTACGCCGCCGCCCTCGGAACTTCCCTCGCCGCCCTCCTCGAACTCTCCGACACCGGCCTCGTCCCCCCACCCGCACCGATGGGCGGCATGCGCATGGCCTTCGCCGCAGAATCCGTCGACACCACCCCACCCCTCGAACTCGAACCCCAACGCCAGACCGTCACCGCCGAGGTCATGGCCCGCTTCACCATGGCCCCACCCACACTGTGAGAACCCACCGAGAAACACCCCCGGACATGCTCATCGGAGCAGCCACCCGCACATATTCAAGACTTGTCAATAACCCTTCACGCAAAGGTTGTTGAGCAGACATGCCCGGCCTCTTCTCTACCCACCGGTAAGCCCTAGGCTCGAACCATGCGCCGAGCAAAAATCGTCTGCACCCTAGGCCCCGCCACCGACACATACGACCAGATCAAGGCACTGGTCGAAGCCGGAATGGACGTCGCCCGACTCAACCTCAGCCACGGCACCTACGCCGAACACGAGGAGCGCTACCAGCACGTCCGCAAAGCCTCCGACGAAACCGGCCGCAGCATCGGCATCCTCGCCGACCTTCAAGGCCCGAAGATCCGCCTCGGCCGCTTCCTCGAAGGCCCCGTACTCCTTGAACGCGGCGACGACTTCACCATCACCGTCGAACCCACCGAAGGCGACCGCCACATCTGCGGCACCACCTACGACGGACTCGCCACCGACGTCACCACCGGCGAACGCATCCTCGTCGACGACGGCCGCGTCACCCTCGAAGTCACCGCCGTCGACGGCCCCCGCGTCCACACCCGCGTCATCGAAGGCGGCCTCATCTCCGACCACAAAGGCCTCAACCTCCCCGGAGTCGCCGTCTCCGTCCCCGCCCTCTCCGACAAGGACATCGACGACCTCCGCTGGGCCCTGCGCACCGGAGCCGACGTCATCGCCCTCTCCTTCGTCCGCACCGGACGCGACATCGAAGACGTCCACCGCATCATGGACGAAGAAGGCCGCCGCCTCCCCGTCATCGCCAAGATCGAAAAACCCCAGGCCGTCGACAACATCGACGACATCGTCGCCGCCTTCGACGGCATCATGGTCGCCCGCGGCGACCTCGGCGTCGAAATGCCCCTCGAACAGGTCCCGATCGTCCAGAAGCGAGCCATCAAACTCGCCAAGCGCAACGCCAAGCCGGTCATCGTCGCCACCCAGATGCTCGACTCGATGATCGACAACTCCCGCCCCACCCGCGCCGAAGCCTCCGACGTCGCCAACGCCGTCATCGACGGCACCGACGCCGTCATGCTCTCCGGCGAAACCAGCGTCGGCAAATACCCCATCGAAACCGTCCGCACCATGGGCCGCATCGTCGAAGCCGCCGAAGAGGACGTCCTCGCCAAGGGCCTCCCCCCACTCACCGAACGCAACAAGCCCCGCACCCAAGGCGGCGCCGTCGCCCGCGCCGCCGCGGAAATCGGCGACTTCCTCGACGCCACGTTCCTCGTCGCCTTCACCCAGTCCGGCGACACGGTCAAACGCCTCTCCCGCTACCGCTCACCCATCCCGCTGCTGGCCTTCACCCCGGACCCGGCCACCCGCTCCCAGCTCAACCTCACCTGGGGCGTCGAGACCTTCCTCGGCCCGCACGTCGACTCCACCGACGCGATGGTCGCCCAGGTCGACGAGGAGCTCCTCCGGATCGGCCGCTGCCGAAAGGGCGACACGGTCATCATCACGGCCGGCTCCCCACCGGGCGTCCCCGGCTCCACGAACCTCGTCCACGTCCACCACATCGGCGACACGGTGACGGACTGAGGGCTCAGGCCTGACACCGTGTCCTATGTGGTGAGGCGGGCGTTGGGCTGTTCATGGGGCGGGGTACGTGGAGTTGGATTGTTCCGGACGGCTTGTGGGAGATCGCAAAGCCCTTGATCCCGCCGTCCAGGGTGCGGCCGCAGGGTGGTGGGACGCAGGACACGCCTGATGAGACGTTGTTCGCCGCGATCATCTACGTGCTGGTCAGCGGCTGTGCCTGGCGCGCGTTGCCACCCTGCTTCGGGATCTCGAAGTCGACGGCTCACCGACGGTTCCTGACCTGGTCGCGCGCCGGTGTCTGGGGCCGACTACACGAGGAGATCCTGCACCGACTCGACGACGCCGGCCTGCTCGATCTCTCCCGTGTCGTGCTCGACTCCGCCCATGTGAGGGCGAAAAGAGGGGGCGAACTCACAGGTCCGAGCCCCGTGGACCGGGGCAAGCCGGGCCAAACGAAACACGCCCCCTGATCGAGCGGACCATGTCCTGGCTGACCGGATACCGCCGGCTCAACCTCACGAACGCAATCCCCGCAACTACCTGGCCTTTCTCGGCCTCGCGGCAGCCCTGTGCTGCTACAAGCGACGCGCCCGCCTCACCACATAGGACACGGTCTAAAGCACGTCCTAGGCGTCGGGGTTCTTTCCCGTGGCAGCGGTATTGATGCGCTGGACCTGGAACTTGGCGAACGACTGCAGGTCGTTGTCCTTGGGCAGGGTCTCGCCGAAGACGAAAGCCACGACGGTACCGACGCGCAGCACCACGCCCGGGCGGTTCCCGTCCGCGTAGGCGTCGGTCTCGTCGGCGCCCGCGTCGACGGTCAGCGGCTTGGCATCCGGCTTCCCGTCGTGGATGTCGGCGACCATCGACTTCATGCCCACCTTGGCGTTGTCGACCGAGTCGTAGGCAAGGAGCTCGAAATCCACGAACGCCCCGCTCGTGCTGTACCGGCTGTTCCCATACGAGGTGAGCCCGGCACAGCTGAATCGAGCCCCCTGCTCGCAGAGCTTCCGCAATTTACTCCCGTCCCTGACGAGGGGCGAATCTCCCTTCCAGCCCTTGGGGGCGGCGAGTTCGCTCGGGATGGCCTGGGCCAGCTGGGACGGGTTGAACGGCGCGTCGGCTGCGCGACTCTCACCGGCGCCGCCACCACTGGTACTGCCTTCCGAGCAGCCCGCCAGTGCCAGTACCAGCGTGATACCCGCAGCCGCACCGCGCATCGTTCGAAGCATCATCACTCGCTCCCCATTCATGATTATCTATCAGCTGTACTTTGGTGCCACGGAGTTCGAATCGAGTGCGGACCCGCGCGGCGGACAACCTCGTAGCCGCCTTCGTCGCTGACCATCTTGATCAGCGCGCCCTCGGACGGGTCGTCGATGCGGTCGCCGCTCTCGCTGTCGGCGCCGTTGCACCGATCACCCATCCGCTTCGTATCCCGCCCGCTCTCGTCGCGGTCGGCATCGCAGGCGGGACAGGCCGCTCCGCCGGTCACAGCCATTCGCCGATCGCGGCGATCAGGACGGTGGCCTTGAAGCGGACCGCGAGTTTGTCGAACCGGGTGGCGACCGCCCGATTCTGCTTGAGGCGGTTGATCCCGCATTCGACCGCGTGCCGGGCCTTGTAATCCTCACGGTCGAAGGCCGGCGGTCGCCCGCCCGTCTTCCCGCGTCGCTTGCGGTTCCTGGCCTGGTCGGCCGGCTCCGGGATCGTGCACCGGATCCCGCGCTTGCGCAGGTAAGCCCGGTTGGCGCGGGACGAGTACGCCTTGTCGCCTCGCACCCGCAGCGGACGGACACGAGGGCGGCCCGGCCGATGCGGGGGACGCGGACGCCTTCGAGGACGGCCGTGAACTGGGGACTGTCGCCGCGTTGTCCGGCGGTGATCAGCAGGGATAGCGGCCTCTGGCCCTGTTCGCAGGCCAGATGGATCTTGGTGCTGAGGCCCCCGGGGCCTGCCCAGGCCGTGGTCGTCGGGTTCCATGCTGATCCCGCCCGGCGGTTCCTTCTGGGCTCGGCTGTCACGGCGGGCGCATGCGGCGTGCTGATGGGCCCGGGAGAACGTGGAGTCGACGTAGACCTCCCACGTGATCAGCCCGGCCGCGTCCGCCCGGACCTTCAGCCGGGTCAGCAGTTCAGGCCAGGTGCCGTCACGCTGCCGGTGGCGGAAGAGTCCGTAGACCGTCTGCCACGGCCCGTACTCCGACGGCAGATCCCGCCACGGAGCACCAGTCCGAACCCGCCAGCGGATCCCGTTGATCAATCTTCGCCGGCCCACCGCCGGTCTGCCCAACACCGCGACCGGAAGAAAAGGCTCCGGTCAGTAGCGTTCCCACGGCTTCTCGCCGCCGGTGCACACGAAGGTCGCGTTGTTCCACCTGCCCAGGGTGTCGCTGCTGGAGCCGCCGGAGCGTATCGTGCCGAGGATGAGGAAGGACGGGTCACCGACTACGGTCGTACCGCGCTGCCACTTCCAGACGACGGCGGTCACGGGCAGCTTGTTGACGTACGAGCCGATGTGGTAGCCCTCGACGGAGAGGCATGCCTTCGTGCTGGTGGACGTCCAGTTCAGGTAGGTGAAGTTGGCGCCGTTGTAGAGGCAGAGCTTCCCGCTGGGGCATGCGGTTGCCGCGGCCGCCGGAGCCGCATTGACGAGGGCTCCGCCCGAAACCAGGGCGAGCGCGGTGGTCATCGTTGCGGCCATGCGCTTGAAATTCATGGAACTGATCTCCGTGTCTTCAGTGATCGGTGGATTCTTGACGTTCAGGCCGGGCGGTCTGGCCTGGCGTAGCGGACGGCTGTCCGGGCCGCGTCGGCGATCCGGTGGTGATGGTCGTGTGGCGGCGTCAGACCTCTTCGAGCACCGGCGGCCAGTACGGTCCGGCGCCGCCCGTGCACATCAGGTTCGCCTCGTCCAGGGCCTGCGAGGTGTTGCTGCTGGAGCCTCCGGGGCTGGTGGTACCGACCAGGTACGCGGTCGTCTCCGTCGCCTTCCAGTAGTCCACCTTCACCGGCAGGTTGTTGTCGTAGGACCAGATGCTGTACAGGCCGGGACCCAGGTGGTAGTCCGCCAGCCTGAAGCACCGGGCGGTCCTACCCGTCTCGAACATCATGGTCCGGTACAGCGTGCTTCGGTACAGACAGAGCTTTCCGGCGCCGCACGGCTCGGCGGCCGATGCTTGAGGTGCGGCGGCCACGGAACCGAGCACCACGGCGCCCGTGGCAAGGAAAGCCGAGACGGTCCTACGAAAACGCATACTGCTTCCTCCGCTGACTGACCGCCATCAGCCCCGCACCCCAGCGGCACAGGTATCGGATGGCTCCCGGCCAGAGTCTTGCCCCAGGTGATCATCTTTTCCAGGGTGCAGGAGTGCAGATAATTGGGCCGCCCTGGCTGTTGCCCGGGCTCAGCCCGAGTGGAAGGTGCCGGATGAAGCTGTCGGCCAGTGACCGTGGCCGCCTCAAGGAGATCCTTCAGGCGCGCCGATCCGCGATCGATCCGGTAACCATGGGGTTCCCCAAGCGAGGACCTGGTCCCGGTCGACGGGCTGCCGGCCTGAGTCAGGAGCAGATGGACGTGCTGCTCTCGCGCACCCCGGGCACGTACAACCGGTTCGAGAACGGCCAACTCGCCAAACCCGGTTCTGATCTCCTCACCGCAGTCGCGAGGACGCTGCGGCTGGATGAGCAGGAGTGGGCGTTCCTGTGGCTGATCACCCGTAAAGAGAACCCGCCCCATGTCCTGCACGGCAGCTCGGGGACGTCCATAGCAGAAGCGTGGCAGCGGATCATCGATCACATTCACGGTGCGTTGGCGTACGTCAATGACGCAGAATGGAACGTCATCGTTCACAACGAGGACTTCCGACGCCTCTTCCCTCGCGGACAAGCCCCCGCCAACGTCATGCGCTGGATGCTCCTTGACCCCGAGGCCCGCACCGACGTGCTGATGCACTGGGAGACCCACTGGGTGCCGGCCATGATGCCCCACCTGAAACACAGCGTGGAGCTACGCCCGGAGAATCCGGCGCTCGATCGTCTCGCGTACGACGTCCTCAACGACCCCGTCACCGGACCGCTCTACCGCCGGCATGCTGCAGCCCCCATCCCCTATTTCGACGGCTCCGAACTCCCCATCCACCACGCCATTCACGGCCCCGGCTGGCTCACGACCTGCCTCGCCGAACCCGTCACGGCCCCCGGCGCCCGCATCAACCTCAGCTTCTACACGCCTGGAGAGCCGCTAACCTGCCGCTACCCCACGCTCGTTCAGCCGCTCGTATCCTGACCAGGCAACTCATCGGGGGCATCTCGGGGCAGCTCAGCATCACCGAATCGGCGCCACCAACGGAGGACTGCAAGTGCGTCACCGGCCTGGCCGGTTGTGACGTCGACTCCGCTCTGCTGCCATGGCTCCAGGGCGATCTCGCGCTCGTGCTTCTTGCCGGGCCCGTGTTGAGGGAACATGCACGTCCAGTGTTCGGTGAAGGACTTCACCTCGGCGCACCCCGGCCTGAAGCGTCGCCGAACGCTCGGCATCGGCATGACGCGTCGCATGGCCTCTTCGGCGGCGTCGATCAGGCCTGGCCATGAGGCGGTGCAGAAGATCGACAAGTGGTGCTGCTTCGGCTTCGAGATGATGTGGCCGTCGCCGAGATACAGCCCCAAGAGGTAGGCGTACGCCGTTGCGTCGAAGGGGCGATGCGTGCACAGGGGGCAGTCGATGGGGCGCTCGTACCGGGTACCGCGCTTCCGCCGGTCCTCTGAGAGCCACCAACCGACTGTGCCGCGCGGCACGTTGAGATGCTCGGCAACTGCCCGATTGCTCAGGCCCCGGTGCAGGAGTGCGAGCGCTTCATCGCGAATCGAAGGATTGTGCTGCTCCCTGGCGGCAGCTTGGCCCGGGCGTGACTCGCCCGGCCGGAATCGAAGAGGTGTTCACCGTGACGAGTGAAGATCGCCAACGCCCTATGATTCCTTGGAATCGAAGGGAAAGTGCCCCGGGTGGGATTCGAACCCACGCTGTATGGTGTTTGAGACCATCGCCTCTTCCGCTGGGCTACCGGGGCTCCTTCGAAACGAAGGTCAGTGGCAACCTGCTGTGCCTCAAACATACAGGACCTAGGTAGGCTCATGTAGCAGTACCTGCCCCGCAACGAGGAGCCCCCGTGACCGCCCCCGAGTCGCCCCAGCCCGCCGCCGACGACGACCAGTCGCACGTCCCGCCGCTGACGACCCGCGTCGTCATCGCCGAGGACGAGGCTCTCATCCGCCTCGACCTCAAAGAGATGCTCGAAGAAGAGGGCTACTCGGTCGTCGGCGAGGCCGGCGACGGCGCTCGGGCCGTCGAGCTCGCCCGTGAGCACCGGCCCGACCTCGTCATCCTCGATGTGAAGATGCCGGTCCTGGACGGGATCTCCGCGGCCGAGAAGATCGCCGGCGAGTCCATCGCCCCGGTCCTGATGCTGACCGCCTTCTCGCAGCGCGATCTCGTCGAGCGGGCGCGGGACGCCGGTGCCATGGCGTACCTCGTGAAGCCGTTCAGCAAGAGCGATGTGGTGCCGGCGATCGAGATGGCCGTGTCCCGTTTCGCGGAGCTGCGGGCTCTGGAGAAGGAGGTCGCCGACCTCTCCCAGCGTCTGGAGACGCGCAAGCTGGTCGACCGGGCGAAGAGCATCCTGCAGACGCAGTACGGCCTCACCGAGCCCGCCGCGTTCCGGTGGATCCAGAAGACGTCGATGGACCGTCGTATGTCGATGCAGCAGGTCGCCGAGGCGGTCATCGAGGACGCCGAGGAGAAGAAGGCGGCGAAGGGCCAGCAGTAGCCCGTCCCGTACGACAGGAGAAGGCCCGCCCCACTACGTTGTGGGACGGGCCTTCCGCTTCGTGGGGTTACTCCTCGCCGAGGTACGTCTTGCGGACGTCGTCGTTGTGGAGGAGGTCCTGGCCGGTGCCGGAGAGCTTGATGGTGCCGACCTCCAGGACGTAGCCGTAGTCCGCCAGGGAGAGGGCGGCCTGTGCGTTCTGCTCGATGAGCAGGATCGTCATGCCCTCGGCCTTGAGGGTGGAGATGGTCTCCATGATCTTCTGCATCATGATCGGGGAGAGGCCCATGGACGGCTCGTCCAGCATGAGCAGCTTGGGCTGGGACATCAGGGCGCGGCCCATCGCCAGCATCTGCTGCTCGCCGCCGGAGAGGGTGCCGGCGGCCTGCTTGCGACGTTCGCCCAGGATGGGGAAGAGGTCGTAGGCGCGCTGGATGTCCTTCTCGATGCCGTCCTTGTCGCTGCGGAGGAAGGCTCCGAGCTGGAGGTTCTCGGCGATGGTGAGGCGGGGGAAGATGTGCCGGCCTTCGGGGGAGTGGGCCATGCCGAGGGAGACGACCTTGTGGGCGGGGATGCCGTTGAGCACCTGGCCGTCGAAGGTGATCTTTCCCGCGGCGGGCTTGATGAGGCCGGAGAGGGTGCGCAGGGTGGTGGTCTTGCCGGCTCCGTTGGTGCCGATCAGGGCGACGACCTGGCCGGCTTCGACGGAGAAGGAGATGCCCTTGACGGCTTCGATCTTGCCGTAGGCGACCCGGAGGTCTTCGACCTCGAGGAGTGCGGTCACTTGGTGTCTCCTTCGGTGGTGCTGTCCGCGTCGGCTGCGGGGGTGTCGGCCGCGGGGGCGTCGTCCTCCGTGGCGTCGTCGGAGTTCTCGGCCTCGGCCGTCTCGGCGGCCTCCTCCGTGGCCTCGGCGGCTTCCTCCGTGGCCTCTGCCGCCTCGGCCGCCTCGGCGGCTTCCGCGGCTTCGGCGGCTTCGGCCGCGTGGACCTCGGCCGCTTCGACCTCGGCGAGTTCCTCCGCGCCCGGGGCGCCCTCGAAGGGGGTGCCGAGGTAGGCGGCCACGACGCGCTCGTCGCCCTGGACGACCTCGGAGGTGCCTTCGACGAGCTTCTCGCCCTGGACGAGGACGGCGACGCGGTCGCACAGGTTGAAGATGAACTTCATGTCGTGCTCGATGACGAGGACGGCGATGCCCTGGTCACGGATCGCGAAGACGAGCTCTTCGGTGGCGCGGGTCTCGTTCTGGTTCATGCCGGCGGTGGGCTCGTCGAGGAGGAGCAGGCCGGGGTCGCTGGCGAGTGCCCGGGCGATCTCCAGCTTGCGCTGTTCGCCGTAGGGCAGGTTGCGGGCGAGGTGTTCGGCCTTGTTGGCGAGGCCGACGAACTCGAGGAGTTCCATGGCGCGTTCGCGCGAGGCTTCCTCGGCCTTCTTGAAGCCGGGTCCGCGCAGGAGTGCGGACCAGAGGCCCTCCTTGGTCCGGGTGTGGCGTCCGACGAGGACGTTTTCCAGGACCGTCATGTTGGAGAAGAGGCGGATGTTCTGGAAGGTGCGGGCGATGCCGGCTTTGGTGACCAGGTGCGGCTTGGGCGGCAGCACGGTCCCCTTGTAGCTGACCTGGCCCTCGGTGGGGACGTACAGGCCGGTGAGGCAGTTGAAGAAGGTCGTCTTGCCGGCGCCGTTGGGGCCGATGAGTCCGACGATCTCGCCCTGGCGGACGGTGAGGTCCACTCCGCGTACGGCGGTCAGGCCGCCGAAGCGCATGGTGACGCCGCTGGCTTCGAGGACGGCGGCGGCGGTGGCCGCGTCGGTGGTGGACTTGGTGGTGGTGGTCGTCATGGTGTTCACGCCCCTGCCTTCGCGGTGCCGACGCCCGACTCGGGGGACGGTCGTTGCTCCGGTACGTCAGGTGTCTCGTCGTTCTCGTGGAATTCGAGCTTGGCTCGCTTGTTGGCGATGAGGCCCTCGGGGCGGAAGCGCATGAGCAGGATGAGGGCGATGCCGAAGACGAGGAGCTGGTAGTCCTGGAGGAACGACAGCTTGGCCGGGATGAGGAAGAGGAGTGCGGCGCCGAGGATGGGGCCGCGGACGGTGCCCATGCCGCCGAGGATGACGGCGGCGAGGAGGAATACGGAGTTCGGGGGCACGGGGCCGGCGAAGACGTAGTTCTCGGGGACGACCGTCGTGTTGACGTGGGCCTGGATGGTGCCGGCGAGGCCGGCGAGGGTGGCGCCGAGGGCGAAGGCGATGAGCTTGACGCGGAAGCCGTTGATGCCCATGGCGGTGGCGGCTGTCTCGTCTTCGCGGATGGCGACCCAGGAGCGGCCGATGCGGCTGTTGGCGGCGCGGGTGAAGACGACGATGACGAGGGCCATCACGAGCAGCATGAGCAGGTAGTAGTTGGCGTAGGCGCCGAGCTCGATGCCGAGGATGGTGTGGGCTTCGCCGAAGTTGTAGCCGAAGAACTCCAGCTGCGGGATGTTCGGGATGCCGTTGGGGCCGTTGGTGACCTTGGGGCCCGAGACGCCGTCGAGGTTGCCCATGGCGATGCGGAAGATCTCTCCGAAGCCGAGGGTGACGATGGCGAGGTAGTCGCCGCGCAGGCGGAGGGTGGGGGCTCCGATGACCACGCCGAAGACGAGCGAGGCGATGGCGCCGGTGAGGACGGCGGCCCAGAAGGGGAACTGGATGCCGAGGGCGGAGGAGGTGGCCCCGGAGACCAGTGCGGCGGTGTAGGCGCCGACGCCGAGGAAGGCGACGTAGCCGAGGTCGAGGAGGCCGGCGAGGCCGACGACGATGTTCAGGCCGAGGGCGACGGTCGCGAAGATGAGGATGTTGACCGCGATGAGGGTGTAGGTGTCGCCGCTCTGCTGGATGAACGGGAAGGCGATCGCGGCGGCCAGGCTGGCGGTGATGGTGACCTGGCGGTTGTTCGCGGTGATCGTGGAGATGCGCTCGATGAGCCCGGACTTGAGCAGGGCGGTCGCGGCGAATCCGACGAGGATCAGGTACGCGATGAAGAGCTGGGGTTCCGAGTCCTCGGTGTCGATGCCGAAGGTGACCACGTAGAGGCCGACGGCGAAGACGGCGACGATGATCAGGATCTCGGCCCAGGACGGCAGTCGCTTGGCGGGGGCCGCCTTGCGGGTGTCGTCGGGCAGCTTGTACGCGGCGATGGCGGGGACGGCGGAGGCGAGGACGGCGATGCCGGCGCCGGGTTCGAGGTCCACCAGGGCGCCGAGCTCCACGATGATGGAGAGGGCGGTGAAGGTGGTGGTGACGAAGGTGCCGAGGGCCAGGATCCACAGGGCCTTGCGGGCGCCGGTGGGGGTGAGCCAGCCGAGTCCCTTGACGCCGAGCGCGGAGAGCGCGTGGGCGGCGGTGAGGACGGCCCCGATGAGGGTGAGGATCTGGAGGGGGGCGGGGTAGCCGTAGATCGTGAGGTTGCCGGGGAAGGCGGTGGTCCACGTCCAGGCGAGGAAGGCGCTGAGGATGGTGGCCAGGCTGCCGCCGACGGCGGTGTAGAGCAGGGTGGTGCGGCTGATGCCCGACTGCTCCGCGGTGGCGTCCTGGGTGGCCTCTGCGGTGGTGGTGCTGTTGGTGGTCATGGTTCTCACGCCCTGTCCGCGACGCGCTCGCCGAGCAGGCCTTGGGGCCTGACGAGGAGGACGACGATGAGGAGTACGAACGCCCAGACGTTGGACCAGGCTCCACCGCCGAGCTGCTGCATGCCGGGGATGTCCTCGATGTAGGCGATCGAGAGGGCCTCGGCGAGGCCGAGGACGACGCCGCCGACCATGGCTCCGTAGATGTTGCCGATGCCGCCGAGGACGGCTGCGGTGAAGGCCTTGAGGCCGAGGATGAAGCCCATCTCCCAGCCGATCTGTCCGCGGTCGAGGCCGTAGGCGACGGCGGCGACGGCGGCGAACGCGGCACCGATGGCGAAGGCCATGACGATGATGCGGTCGGTGTTGATGCCCATGAGCTTGGCGGTGTCGGGGTCCTGCGCGGTGGCCTGCATGGCGCGGCCGCTGCGGCTCTTGGAGACGAAGACGCCGAGGGCGAGCATGCAGAGCGGGGCGAGCGCGAGGATGAACGCGTCGGCGCGCTGGATGGCGAGGCTTTCGGTGATCTTGAAGGCTTCGCCGGTGAACTCGGGGAAGCGTACGGCCACCTTGGCGTCCGGGTAGAACTGCCAGACCAGCTGCTGGAGCATGATCGAGAGGCCGATGGCCGTGATGAGGGGGGCGAGTCGTGGTGCGCTGCGCAGCGGTCTGTACGCGAACCGCTCGGCTGCGGTCGCGACGGCCACGGAGGCGATCGCGCCACCGATGATCATGAGCGGTATCGCCACCAGCAGGGAGGTGCCGCTCGGGAGAGCGGTGTAGGTGGTGAGGGCGCCGAAGCCCCCGATCATGAAGATCTCGCCGTGGGCGAAGTTGATGAGCTGGACGATGCCGTAGACCATGGTGTACCCGATGGCGACGAGGCCATAAAGGGCACCGAGGGCAAGGCCGTTGGCCAGCTGTTGCGGCAGTTCGTTCACCGCAGGGCCTCCGATGAGCGTGTCGGATAAGACTCCGCGCGAGGGCGCTGTTTGCGCCCTCGCGCGGCTCTGTTCAGTGGTTCAGTGGTTCGGTGCGAGGTGGGTGCGGGCGACTACTGGGTGAAGGTGTCGCTCTTGACGTCGATCCACTTGCCGCCCTCGACCTTGTAGACGGTGAGCTGCTTGTTGGTGGTGTCGCCGTACTCGTCGAAGGAGACCTTGCCGGTCACACCGTCGAAGGAGACCTTGCCCAGGGCCTCGGTGACCTTGGCGCGGGCGTCGGCCGGGACCTTGCCGCCGTTGGCGGCGACGACGGCCTTGACGGCCTGGATGATCGCCCAGCCGGCGTCGTAGGAGTAGCCGCCGTAGGCCGCGTAGGGGTCCTTGTAGCCGGCCGCGGTGTAGTCGGCGATGAACTTCTTGGCGGTGTCGAGCTTCTCGACCGGGTAGCCGATCGAGGTGGCGAGGTCACCGTCGTTGGCCACGCCGGAGGCGCTGACGAAGGCCGGGTCGTAGATGCCGTCGCCACCCATGGTGGGGATCTTGGCTCCGGCCTTCTTGATCTGGTCGGAGAGCAGGCCACCCTCGGGGTACTGGCCGCCGAAGTAGACGGAGTCGGCGCCGGAGGTCTTGACCTTGTCGGCGGTGGAGGAGAAGTCGGTCTCCTTCACGGTGACGTGGTCGGTGCCGACGACCTGGCCGCCGAGGCGCTTGAACTCGTCGGTGAAGATCGCGGCGAGGCCGGCGCCGTAGGTCTGCTTGTCGTCGACGACGAAGACCTTCTTCTTGCCGGCGTCCTTGAAGAGGTACTGGGCGGCGAACTTGCCCTGGACCACGTCGGTGGCGGCGGTGCGGAAGTAGGTCGGGAAGGGGCGCTTGAACTCGCCCTTGCCCCAGTTGTCGCCCTGGGAGAGCGAGGGGTTGGTGTTGGCGGGGGAGACCTGCGCCAGCTTGGCGGCGGCGAAGACGCCCTGCATCTGCTGGGCGACGCCGGAGTTCAGCGGGCCGACGACGCCGAGGACGTCCTTGTTGCCGACGAGCTTGGTGGCGTTGGCCTGACCGGAGGCGGGGACGGCCTGGTCGTCCAGGGCCTCGATCTTGAAGGTGACGCCGGGGACTTCCTTGTTCTTGTTGGCGGTCTGTACCGCCAGGTCCACGGAGTTCTTGATGCCCTGGCCCAGCGCGGAGAGGGAGCCCGTGAGGGGCGCGTCGACGCCGATGACGACGGTGGTGGTGCCGCCGGCGTTGTCGCTGTTCCCGCCCTTGTCGTCGCGCGATCCGCAGGCGGTGAGGGTGAGTGCTCCCGTGGTGATCACGGTGGTGAGGATGAGCAAGGAACGGTGTCGCACGATGAATCCTTTCCCTGGCGCGGCCCCCTCGAGCTGAGTGGTGCCGTGAAGCTTTCGCTGGAGGTGCCGTTGGTGAGTGCCGGGCCGTACTGGGGATGACTGGGTGGTGCAGGCCGTGCAGTGGACGCGCCCGGCGGCGCGGTGACTGGCCGTGACTCTAAGCGCAGGTGGGGGAGGTGGGGAGCGAGGAGGTCAGGATGTGACTGTCTTGTTATCGCGAGGGGGAGAGGAGGTGGACACCGGGTGGGCAAACCGGGGCATTGCGGTCGTCGGTGTGGTGTTCACATCGTGAGAACGTGCAGTTCCGCTAAGGGGCTTGAACGGATCTTGGTCCTGTCTGATCGCTCTTGATGCTGTCCGGATATCGGACAAGCCCTCAAATCTCAGCGGACGAAACGCTGAGTGAGCCGCACCACTTTTTCGATCATGAGAATGTCACGGAGAGTCACGGCGGCGAGGTGCTCGACCCGGGCCCCGGGGGAGGCTTCCAGTTCTCCGAGCTCCCCGTCGCGCCGTTCGCCGACGCGCACCGTCTTCGGGTCTCGTGGTCGACCGAGGCCAGCGCCGCCTCGCGGCCCTCCGCCCGTTCCTTGGCGCGGGCGGCGGCGAGCACCTCGTCGTGGAGGGTCAACTGCTCGTTGGAGAGCCCCTTCTGCTCCCAGTCGAGCCCCGCCCATTTGCTGCCCTTGAGCGCTTCTTTCACCCAGTACGCGACGAGGTCGGTGCAGATGTCCACCGCTGTACGGACCTGGGGCGCCGGGGCGGGTCGGTCGTCCGCGCCGCAGCCGGCGAGCGTCGCCCCCATGGCGACGGCCAGGACCGCGCAGAGGGCGGTCCTGGCCGGTGTGTGCGGCGAGAGGCCCATGAAACGACGCTAGGGGATCGCCGCTGCGGGCACAACAGGAAGCGGTGTTACGGCAGTTGGACGAACGGCGCGAGGAAGGAGCGGGCGCCCGGGGTGTCGAGCCGGTACACCACGTTCGTGGCGTAGCAGGGCGTGTCGCCCGTGATCGTGGTGGCGACCAGGGTCAGCCTGCCGTCCAGCGTGGCGAAGTTCGGGCCGCCCGAATCGCCATAGCAGGCGCCGCCGTTGCCCTGCGGTGCGGTCATGGCGAGCCGGATCCAGGCGTCGTTGAGCGCGTTGAAGGTGACCGGCGCCTTGAGGCGGACGCCGCCGCCCGGGTGGGTCTGGCCGCCCGGCCCGCGCCGCGCCTCCTGGGTGCCGTATCCGGCGACGAGGAACGAGGTGTCGTTCAGCCCCTGGGGGCCGAGCGCGGAGAGCGCGCCCGCGGCGGGGAGGGCGGCGGGCTTGAACGACCAGCGCTCCTTCACCTTGGCGGCGGGCAGCTCGATCACCGAGATGTCGTGGGTGTCGGCGGCCGGGCCGGGGTAGGCCGGGTGGTTGTGCGCCGCGCCCTCGACGGCCACGGCCTTCGCCACGGCGGTCGGGTCGCCCGGGTGCTCGGCGGCGGCCTTGTCCAGGCCGCCCTGCACGTCCTGGTCGAGCGACACGTAGAACCGGACGTTCTCCGGCCAGTCGGTGGTGCAGTGCGCCGCGGTCAGGAAGGTGTCCGCGTCGATCATGGTGCCGGAGCAGACCCAGTCGACCCGGTCGGGCGTGCTCGGGTCGCCGTCGTTGTCCCAGGTCGCGACGAGCGCGCCGACCTCGGTGCGCTCGGGCGCGGGGGTCGCGTTGTACGAGTTGATCGCTGCGGACGGGATCGCGGTGGCGAGAACGGCAGCGCAGGCCGCGGCTGTGACGGCGGTCGCCACGGTGGTGGTGCGTACGGCGGTCAAGAAGAACCCCTCGGGTGTGTGAGTGGAACGAGTGTTCTCCTGTGGGGGAGGTTCGACAGTGAAGCGGCTGCCGGTCGCCGGGGCAAGAGGGCCTGGGGAGCGGGGTGTTGGGGGAGGGGGGTGGGCGCTGTCCGTGACGCGAGGTGGCACGACGGCGGCGCGGCCCGGGACGGTGACGTGGCATGACGCGGCGCGGCCCGGGACGGTGGTGGCCGTCCCGGGCCGCGCCGGGGTGCGGGAGGGGCGTGCGGGGGAGTCGGCTCAGGCGCCGGTGCCGTTCGTGCCCGCGTTCGCG
The DNA here is from genome assembly GCF_005517195.1 of Streptomyces vilmorinianum. Lineage (NCBI taxonomy): Bacteria > Bacillati > Actinomycetota > Actinomycetes > Kitasatosporales > Streptomycetaceae > Streptomyces > Streptomyces vilmorinianum. The sequence goes on from NZ_CP040244.1 coordinate 2,116,089, forward strand.
ACGGTCTCCGCGTCCTTGGCCGTGACCTCGCGGAGCATGCAGGTCAGGCGGGCCGAGCAGACCCGCTTGTCCTGCTCGTCGGTGATCACGATGTCGTACGTCGCCGTGGAGCGTCCGCGGTGGACCGGGGTCGCGACGCCCGTCACGAGGCCGCTGCGGACCCCGCGGTGGTGGGTGCAGTTCAGGTCCACGCCGACCGCGATCTTGGAGACGCCGCCATGCAGCATCGAGCCGATCGAGCCGAGGGTCTCGGCGAGGACGGCGGAGGCGCCGCCGTGCAGCAGACCGTACGGCTGGGTGTTGCCCTCCACCGGCATCGTGCCGACGACCTTGTCCGCCGAGGCCTCGACGATCTGCACGCCCATGCGGTTGCCGAGGTGCCCGGCCGAGAAGAGCGCCGGCAGGTCCACGCCGAGCGAGGCGTACTCGTCGAGGACTTCCTGCGGGAACTTCACGTGATGCTGCTCGCCCATCGGCCCGGCTCCGTTCGTCTTCGTACGGCTGACACCGCTTGCGCGGTTCATACGGCTCATCCGCCTGAGCGAACGCTTAGGCGGGCTGTGATTGTTCCAGACGCACGATGACCGACTTGCTGGCGGGGGTATTGCTGACGTCCGCCGTCGACTCCAGCGGCACCAGGACGTTCGTCTCCGGGTAGTACGCCGCCGCGCAGCCCCGGGCCGTCGGATAGTGCACCACCCGGAAGCCGGGCGCGCGCCGCTCGCTGCCGTCCTTCCACTCGCTGACCAGGTCGGTGTACGCCCCGTCCGCGAGGCCCAGGGCCTCGGCGTCGTCCGGGTGGACCAGGACGACCCGGCGGCCGCCCTTGATGCCGCGGTAGCGGTCGTCGAGCCCGTAGATCGTGGTGTTGTACTGGTCGTGCGAGCGCAGGGTCTGCAGCAGCAGCCGGCCCTCGGGCACGCTCGGGTACTCGACGGGCGCGGCGGTGAAGTTGGCCTTGCCGGTCGCCGTGGGGAAACGGCGCTCGTCGCGCGGGGCGTGCGGGAGCGCGAAGCCGCCGGGGTCGGCGGCGAGGCGGGCGTTGAAGTTCTCGAAACCGGGCACCACACGCGCGATACGGTCACGGATCGTGGCGTAGTCCTTCTCGAACTCCTCCCACGGTGTGGCCGAGGCGGCGCCGAGCACCGCCCGGGCCATCCGGGCCACGATCGCCGGCTCGGAGAGCAGGTGCGGGCTCGCGGGCGGCAGGTTCCCGCGCGAGGCGTGCACCAGGCCCATGGAGTCCTCGACGGTCACGAACTGCTTGCCGCCGCTCTGCACGTCCTTGTCGGTGCGGCCGAGCGTCGGCAGGATCAGCGCGCGTGTGCCGGTGACCGCGTGCGAGCGGTTCAGCTTCGTCGAGACGTGGACGGTCAGCCGGGCCCGGCGCATCGCCGCCTCGGTGACCTCCGTGTCGGGTGTGGCGCCGACGAAGTTGCCGCCCATGGCGAAGAAGACCTTCGCCTCGCCGTCGCGCAGCGCCTGGATCGAGCGGACCACGTCGAAGCCGTGGTGGCGCGGCGAGACGATCCCGAACTCCTTGTCCAGGGCGTCCAGGAAGGCGGGCGCGGGCCGCTCGAAGATGCCCATCGTGCGGTCCCCCTGCACGTTGGAGTGGCCGCGGACCGGGCAGACCCCGGCGCCCGGCCGGCCGATGTTGCCGCGCAGCAGCAGGAAGTTGACCACCTCGCGGATGGTCGGCACGGAGTGCTTGTGCTGGGTGAGCCCCATCGCCCAGCAGACGATGGTCCGCTCGGAGGCGAGGACCATCTCCAGGGCCCGCTCGATCTCGGCGCGGGTCAGGCCGGTCGCGGCGAGGGTCTCGTCCCAGTCGGCGTCGCGCGCGGCCGCGGCGAACTCCTCGTACCCGTGGGTGTGCTCCCGTACGAACTCCTCGTCGACCGCGCCCTCGGTCCGGAGGATCAGCTTGTTCAGGAGCCGGAAGAGGGCCTGGTCGCCGCCGATGCGGATCTGGAGGAAGAGGTCGGTGAGCGCGGCGCCCTTGAACATGCCCTGCGGGGTCTGCGGGTTCTTGAACCGCTCCAGACCGGCCTCCGGCAGCGGGTTCACCGAGATGATCTTCGCGCCCGAGGCCTTGGCCTTCTCCAGGGCGGAGAGCATGCGTGGGTGGTTCGTCCCCGGGTTCTGCCCGGCGACGACGATCAGATCCGCCTGGTGGAGATCCTCCAGGGAGACGCTGCCCTTGCCGATCCCGATGGTCTCGTTGAGCGCCGAGCCGGACGACTCGTGGCACATGTTGGAGCAGTCCGGCAGGTTGTTGGTGCCGAACTCGCGGGCGAAGAGCTGGAGCAGGAACGCGGCCTCGTTGCTGGTCCGCCCGGAGGTGTAGAAGAGTGCCTCGTCGGGGGAGGAGAGGGCGGTCAGCTCCTCGGCGATGATCGCGAAGGCCCGCTCCCAGGTCACCGCCTCGTAGCGCTCGGCGCCCTCGGACAGGTACATGGGCTGGGTGATACGGCCCTGCTGGCCCAGCCAGTAGCCGCTGCGGGTCGCCAGGTCCGCCACCGGGTGGGCGGCGAAGAAGTCGGGCGTCACGCGGCGCAGCGTCGCCTCCTCGGCGACCGCCTTGGCCCCGTTCTCGCAGAACTCCGCCACATGCCGCTTGTCGCCCTCGGGCCAGGCGCAGCCCGGGCAGTCGAAGCCGTCTTTCTGATTGACCTTGAGGAGGGTCTGCGCGGTGCGCCGCACCCCCATCTGCGCCTGGGAGATCTTGAGGGTGTGCGCGACGGCGGAGAGTCCGGCGGCGGCGTGCTGGGGCGGCGCGACCTGCGGCGCGTCCTGGACCGGGTCTCCTGCGGGGGGCTTGCTGGCCATCGCGCTCTCCCTTGAGCGGTCATCGTGTGTCGTACGTCTCCGATCCTGTCACGCGCCGCGGACAGCCGGTGCCCGCCGCCGCTGTGGGCGGGAATGTCAGTGGTCCGTGGCAGGATCGTGTCCGTGGCTGAGACAGCATCGAAGAAGACCGAAGACAACCGTCCGCGCCTGCTCCTCATGGACGGGCACTCCCTGGCGTACCGGGCGTTCTTCGCGCTGCCCGCGGAGAACTTCACCACCGCGACCGGGCAGCCGACCAATGCCATCTACGGCTTCGCGTCGATGCTGGCGAACACGCTCCGCGACGAGGCGCCCACGCACTTCGCGGTCGCGTTCGACGTGTCCCGCAAGACCTGGCGCTCCGAGGAGTTCCCGGAGTACAAGGCGAACCGCTCCAAGACCCCCGACGAGTTCAAGGGGCAGGTGGAGCTGATCGGCGAGCTGCTGGACGCGATGCACGCGCAGCGGTTCGCCATCGACGGCTTCGAGGCCGACGACGTCATCGCCACGCTCGCCACGCAGGCCGAGGCCGCGGGCTTCGAGGTCCTGATCGTCACCGGCGACCGGGACTCCTTCCAGCTGATCACGGACCACGTGACCGTGCTGTACCCGACCAAGGGCGTCTCCGAGCTGACCCGTTTCACGCCCGAGAAGGTCCAGGAGAAGTACGGCCTCACCCCGCAGCAGTACCCGGACTTCGCCGCGCTGCGCGGTGACCCGTCCGACAACCTGCCCGGCATCCCCGGCGTCGGCGAGAAGACCGCCGCGAAGTGGATCAACCAGTTCGGTTCGTTCGCGGAGCTGGTCGAGCGCGCCGACGAGGTCAAGGGCAAGGCGGGACAGAACTTCCGGGACCACCTGGAGGCGGTCAAGCTCAACCGCGTGCTCACCGAGATGGTCCGGGACGTCGAGCTGCCCAGGACGGTCCAGGACCTGGAGCGCGCGCCGTACGACCGTACGGCCGTCGCGCTGGTCCTCGACACCCTGGAGATCCGCAACCCCTCGCTGCGCGAGCGGCTGCTCGCCGTCGACCCGGGTGCGGGCGAGGAGCAGGCCGCCGCCCCCGCCGCGGGTGTGGAGCTGGACGGGACGGTTCTCGGCGCGGGCGAGCTCGCGCCCTGGCTCGCCGAGCACGCCGGCAAGCCGCTGGGTGTGGCCACGGTCGACAGCTGGGCGCTGGGCACCGGCAGCGTCAGCGAGATCGCGCTGGCGGCCGCCGACGGCGCCGCGGCCTGGTTCGACACCACCGAGCTCGACGAGGCCGACGAGCAGGCCTTCGCCGCCTGGATCGCGGACCCGGAGCAGCCCAAGGTCCTGCACAACGCCAAGGGCGCGATGCGGGTCTTCCCCGAGCACGGCTGGAGCGTCGCCGGCGTCACCATGGACACCGCGCTCGCCGCCTATCTGGTCAAGCCCGGTCGGCGTTCCTTCGCGCTGGACGCGCTCTCCGTGGAGTACCTGGGCCGTGAGCTGGCCCCGGCGGCCGCCGCCGACGGGCAGCTCGCCTTCGGCGCCGACGACACCGCGGAGGCCGAGGCGCTGATGACCCAGGCCCGGGCCGTCCTGGACCTCGGCGCCGCCTTCGAGGAGAAGCTGGGCGAGGTCGGTGCCCGCGAGCTCCTGCACGAGGTGGAGCTGCCGACGTCCGCGCTCCTGGCCCGGCTTGAGCGGCACGGCATCGCCGCCGACCGCGCCCATCTGGAGGCCATGGAGCAGCAGTTCGCCGGCGCGGTGCAGCAGGCCGTGAAGGAGGCGCACGCCTCGGTGGGGCACGAGTTCAACCTCGGCTCGCCCAAGCAGCTCCAGGAGGTGTTCTTCGGCGAGCTGAACCTGCCGAAGACGAAGAAGACCAAGACCGGGTACACCACGGACGCCGACGCGCTCGCCTGGCTGGCCGGGCAGACCGAGCACGAGCTCCCGGTGATCATGCTCCGGCACCGCGAGCAGGCCCGGCTGCGCTCCACGGTCGAGGGTCTGATCAAGACGATCGCCGCGGACGGCCGGATCCACACTACCTTCAGCCAGACGGTGGCCGCGACCGGACGCCTGTCGTCCACCGACCCGAACCTTCAGAACGTGCCGGTGCGCACCGACGAGGGCCGCGCGATCCGCCATGGTTTCGTCGTGGGCGAGGGCTTCGAGGCCCTGATGACCGCGGACTACAGCCAGATCGAGCTGCGCGTGATGGCCCATCTGTCCGAGGACGAGGGCCTCATCGAGGCGTTCACCTCCGGCGAGGACCTGCACACCACGGTCGCCTCGCAGGTCTTCGGCGTCGAGCGGTCCGCGGTCGACGCGGAGATGCGGCGCAAGATCAAGGCCATGTCGTACGGCTTGGCGTACGGCCTGTCCGCGTTCGGTCTCTCCCAGCAGCTTAACATCGAGGCGGGCGAGGCGCGTGCCCTGATGGACACGTACTTCGAGCGCTTCGGCGGGGTGCGCGACTATCTGCGCCGGGTCGTGGACGAGGCGCGCGCCACGGGCTACACGGAGACGATGCTGGGCCGCCGCCGCTACCTCCCCGATCTGAACAGCGACAACCGCCAGCGCCGTGAGGCCGCCGAGCGGATGGCGCTGAACGCGCCGATCCAGGGCACGGCGGCCGACATCGTGAAGGTCGCGATGCTGAACGTCGACCGGGCGCTGACGGGGGCGGGTCTCGCCTCCCGCATGCTGCTGCAGGTCCACGACGAAATCGTCCTGGAGGTGGCCCCGGGGGAGCGCGAGCAGGTCGAGGCGCTGGTCCGCAAGGAGATGGCCACGGCGGTCACCCTCCGCGCCCCGCTCGACGTCTCGGTCGGCGTGGGCCCGGACTGGGAGTCGGCCGCGCACTGACGCGCCGTCGGATCCGGCTCCGGGGCGCGCCCCGGAGCCGGGGCCGGATCGGGGATCAGCGAGCTCCCGGACGGGAGTGCACCGGCTGACGATCCAAGGACGCCTCCGGCGTCTCAGGGGCGCCCCGCAGTCGCAGCCGCATCCCCGCGCCGTACAGCACGAGACCGACGGCGAGTCCCGCACCGCCCCCGAAGCAGGCGGTCGGGATGATGTCGAGGGGCGTCTCGACGCGGCCCCAGTACGCGTACCAGCGCAGGCAGCGGTGCACGACTCCGGCCAGGACGCACGCCCCGATCAGCCCGCCCGCCAGCCACCGGCCCCGTCGGCTCAGGACCGGCACCCGCGCGGGCGGCGCCGTGTCCCCGGACGCCGCGCGCAGGGCCCGTACCGTGAACCACACGAGCAGGACGAGGGCCAGCGCCGAACCGCCGTACTGCAGATACAGATAGACCGGGAAGCCGGCCACGAGCTCGCCGAGGACCGGGATCGACCGCGTGCCGAAGCGGTCGAGGTGGGTGAAGGAGTCCCACACCACATGGGTCGTGGCCCCGAGCGCCGCCGACACACAGAACCACGCGGCCGGCGGCGCCGCCGGCCGGCCCCGCCAGGGGCGGCCCCGGACGAACCCGTACACCCGGCCCTGCCGGTGGGCCGGCAGCAGGGCCACCAGCGGCTCACGCACCATCAGCCACACCGCCACCAGTGCCGCGGTGATGAGCACATCGACGGTCACGATCCCGAGCGCGGAGTGCGTGACATCGCCGAAGACCATCGCGTCCGGGATCGCCGTGGCCGCGAAATAGGTCATGTCGGGCGCGAACGAGCCCGCCACGAGCGCGGAGGCGACCAGTGGCCCGCGTGCGGTGCCGTCGCGGCGGATGCCCGGCAGCACCGCGGCGGCATGACTCAGCGTGAACGGCATCGGAACATCCCCCTGTGATCTGTGCCGGCCCCCTGGCTCCCCTCGCGGGCGGTGGTCGGCGTGGTCACGCCCAGTATGCGGGAGCGTTTTTCCGCCCGGATCACAGGCGGCCAAGAGGTGACGAAAGCGTGAAACACGGTCAGGGCTCGGTGTTCCGGGGCGCGTAGGTGTCATAGGGTCTCCTGAGTCCACGCGCGGGGAGCGCGAGTGCAGGCGACGGGGAGGGACCATACGTATGGCAGCGCAATTCGGCCGCCGGCTGCGCCGAGGAGCCACCAGCGGTGCTGTCGTGGCCGCTGCGGTGGCGGCCCTGGCCGCTTCGCAGGGGCCTGGTGCGATACCGCCGCCCTCGGACAACGCGGGCGGAGACCGTCCCGTCGGCGCAGGTGACACGCCGCCGGCCGACGGCTCGGCGACCGGCGACTCCCCGTACTACACCGATCTGCCCCCGCTGAACACGCCGAACAAGCCCGGCACTTCGATAGACCTGCCGATCGTCACCGGCCCCGCCGAGGCCGGTATCCCCGCCACCGTGCTCGCCGCCTACAAGCGGGCGGAGCAGTCGATACGGTCCAGCGACCCCGGCTGCCACCTTCCGTGGCAGCTGCTCGCCGGCATCGGCAAGGTCGAGTCCGGGCAGGCGCGCGGTGGTCGTGTCGACGCCAACGGCACCACGCTCTCGCCGATCCTCGGCCCCGTCCTCAACGGTGTCGGCTTCGCCAACATCTCGGACACCGACAAGGGCGCCTTCGACGGCGACTCGACGCACGACCGCGCCGTCGGCCCGATGCAGTTCATCCCCTCCACCTGGGCGACCTGGGGTCAGGACGCCAACGGCGACGGCCGCAAGGACCCCAACAACATCTACGACGCCGCCCAGGCCGCCGGTCTCTATCTCTGCGCCAACAACCGCGACCTCGCGGTCAAGGCCGACCTGGACCGGGCGATCCTCAGCTACAACCGCTCGACCGAGTACCTGAACACGGTGCTGTCCTGGTTCGAGTACTACAAGCGCGGCAGCCACCAGGTCCCGGACGGCCAGGGTGTGCTGCCGGTGGACCGCAGCGATACGCCCCGCGGCCCCTCGCCGACGACGCCGGCCACCCCGTCGCCGACCCCGTCGCCCTCGCCGTCCACGACGCCCAAGCCGAACCCGACCACGCCGAGCACTCCTTCACCGAGCACCCCGTCCACGACCGCGCCGGCGACCGCGCGGGTGGTGCGGATCAACGCCACCGGCACGAGCACGCTCACGGCCACCGCGGGCGGCGTCTTCGCCGCACGGCCCACGGTCGTGGCGCTGGACTCGGCGGGCAAGGCGGTCGCGGGACTCGGTGTGCGGTTCGAGATCGTCGGCGCCACCGACGCCAACTTCGGCGGCGTGGCGAAGAGCGTGACCGTCACCACCGACGCCACCGGCAGCGCCGTCGCGCCGCCCGTCCGGGCCGGAGAGCAGACGGGCACGTTCACCGTCCGGGCCACGGTCGTGGGCCGCGCGCTCGCGCCCGTCGACTTCACCGCGACCGTCACCGAGCGGCAGGCCGACACACTGGTCCGCGCCGACTCCACGGCCCTGACGGCCACCACCGGCGGGCAGTTCGCCGACCGCATCCTGGTGAAAGCCACCCTCGACGGCGCCGCCGCCTCGTCGGTCGGCCTGACCGCGACCATGATCACCTCGGCGGACGACCCGCAGACCAACACGCTCGGCCCGTACTTCAAGGACGCGAACGGCAACCCGCTGCGCACGCTCACGGGCCTGAAGACGGACGCGAACGGTCTGCTCACCCTTCCCGACATCTACACCGACGACCAGGCAGGCACCTTCCTGCTGCGGCTGACCGCGCCCGGCGGCGGCAGCGTGACCATCGAGCTCAAGGTCACCGCCCCGGCCACGGAACCGACGCCGACGCCGACGCCGACGCCGACGCCGACCCCGAGCCCGGACTCGCCCGAGCCCACGCCGACGCCCTGACCGGCCCCTGGCCGGTGCACGCCACCGGGCCCCGTACGACCCCGCCGCCGCCCCTGAGTCCCCCGGACACAGGGGCGGCGCTCTGCGTCCCGCGCCCTGGGTTCTGAGTGCAACGTGTTCTCATCTCGCGGTCGCGTTGCTACGGTGCCCCAGCCCTGACGCCGCATCAGATCGAGCACCGGGAGGCCGACCATGCGCGCCCTCGTAGCCGCCGCCATCGGGCTGGTCCCAGTCCTCCTCGTCGTCCTCCTCGTCGCGGTGGTCGACCTGCCGCCCGACGGGCCCACGTCGCCCCGGCCCCTCCTCACCGCCGACCCCGGCCCCAAGAAGTAGGAGGAGCGAGCCCATGCGCCGCCGAGCGAGTCTCGTCCTGCTCTCCTTCGCCGTCTTCTTCGCCGCGATGGCCCCCACCCTGCGGTGGTACGTCTTCCCCCGCGTGGTGAAGATCCCGCCGAACCAGTACCAGGAGGTGGTACTGGAGGCGAAGCCCGCGACCCTCGTCGACTACTCGACCCTCACGGCCAAGGAAGTCGAGAAGCTCACGATCATCCAGACCCTCAAGGGCAATGTGGAGGAGTCGAAGCGGATCGAGCGGGACGCCGGCCGTGACGTCGTCGTGTGGGACGCGCTCTCCCACATCACCGGCCCCGACGGCAAGATGGTCTCCCAGATCCCCGAGCGCTACATCTTCGACGCCCACACCCAGGACCCCGTCCACGCCACCGGGGAGATGGTCGACGGCGACGCCGTGCGGCGCGAGGGCATCGAGTTCAAGTGGCCCTTCCTCACCGAGAAGCGGGACTACCAGTACTTCGACGCCCGGTCCCGCACCACGGCCCCCATCCACTACAAGGGCACCCGCACCTTCCGTGGCATGGAGGTCTACTACTTCGAGCAGACCATCCCCTGGACCAAGGTCCCCATGCCCAAGAAGATGCCCATCGAGGGCGTCACCCCCGAGATGATCGCCCAGTCCGGCATGACCATCTGGTACACCACCAAGCGGATGTTCTGGATCGACCCCGTCACCGGCGCTCCCGTCAACGGCGAGGAGATCCACAAGGAGGAGCTCCGCAACGCCACGACCCAGTGGAAGGTCACCGCCTTCTCCGGTCACGTGAAGATGCGCGAGGACTACATCCGGTCCACCGTCGAGCTGGTCAAGACCAACCGGATGATCGTCCTTCTCGTCACCTCCTATCTGCCGTGGACCTTCGTCACCCTGGCTCTCGCCCTGCTCGCCCTCGCCCTCTGGCTGGAGGCCCGCGGCCGGCGCCCGGCCCCGGAGCCCGCTACCTCTCCCTCCTGAGCCGCGCGCTGGTGTGCCGCGTCGGCTCCGCCCCCGCCGGATCCTCCGGCCACGGATGCCGCGGGTAGCGCCCACGCAACTCCGCCCGCACCGAGCGGTAGCCCTCCCGCCAGAACGAGGCCAGATCGGCGGTGACGGCCGCCGGGCGCCCGGCGGGGGAGAGGAGATGGACCACGACCGGTGTCCCCGCCACCCGCGGTGTCTCGCCCAGACCGAACATCTCCTGCAGCTTCACCGCGAGGACCGGCTGCTCGCCGCTGTAGTCGACCCGTATCCGTGACCCGCTGGGCACCTCGATCCGCTCGGGTGCCAGCTCGTCGAGACGGCCCGCCTCGCCCGTCGCCCAGGGCAGCAGCCGCTGGAGCGCCTGACCCGCGTCGATCCGGCCGAGATCGGCCCGCCGCCGCGCCCGGGACAGCTCGGGCTCCAGCCACTCCTCCGCCCGGTCGAGCAGGGACTCCCGCGACACCTCAGGCCAGGGGTCGCCCAGAACCCGCCGCAGAAAGCCCAGCCGCTCTCTCAGCTCCCGCGACTCCCGGCTCCATCGCAACAGCCCGAGCCCCTCGCGCCGCAGCCCGTCCAGCAGAGCCGCCCGTACGAGCGCGGGATCGGCGTCCTCCCTGAGCGGGCGGGCGGACAGCTCTACCGCACCCAGCCGCGACACGGACCGGGCCACCACGTCCCCTTCCTCCCAGTGGACCTCCTCGCCCTCCTGGAGCAGATGCCCGGCGGCGGCCCGCGCCACGTCCTCGTCCACCACGGCCGCCAGCCGCACCCGGGCCGTGGCACTGCGCGCGGTCCGGTCCGCCACGGCGACGGCCAGCCAGGGCGCGCTGCCCAGTCCCGAGCCGCCGGCGAGCTCGGCGCCCGTCCCCGACACCATCAGCAACCCGCCGCCCTCGCGCGCCCTGGCGACCCGCTCGGGAAAGGCGAACGCGGTCACCAGCCCCGCCACGAAGTCGTCCCCGTTCCCCGCGACGGCCCCCGAGGACGCGGGCGCCGGTCCCGCCTCGGCGGCCGACCGCTCCAGGCGCCGGGCCTCCGCCCGCCAGCGCGCTCCGTAGCCGTCGTCGCCTCTGCGCGCCGCCCGCCAGGCCGCGGCAAGGTCGTCGCCGTACTCCCGGGGCGGCTCCTCGCTCAGCAGCGCCACCACCTCCGCCGCCCGGCGCGCCCCGACCTCGGGCGCGCTGTCCAGCAGGGCCCTGGCCAGCCGCGGATGGACCCCGAGCCGGGACATCCGTGCACCCCGCTCCGTCGCCCTGCCCTCCTCGTCCACCGCTCCGATGGACGTCAGCACGGACCGGGCCGCCGCCATCGCCCCGGCAGGCGGGGCGTCGAGGAGGGCGAGCCCCCGCGCCGACGGGTCGCCCCAGCACGCCGCCCGCAGGGCGAACGAGGCCAGATCCGCGACCTTGATCTCGGGCGAGGGGAACCGGGCCTGGCGTGCGTCCTCCGCCGGCGACCAGCAGCGGTACACCGTCCCGAAAGCCTCGCGCCCGGCGCGTCCGGTGCGCTGCGTCGCGACCGCGACCGACACCGGCACGGTGGCCAGCGAACCCAGTCCCCGCGCGTGGTCCGTCCGCGGCTCCCGGACGAGCCCGGAGTCCACCACGATCCGCACCCCCGGCACCGTCAGGCTCGACTCCGCCACCGAGGTCGCCAGGACCACCCGGCGCCGCCCGCCGGGCTCCCTCCCCCGCAGGACCGCGTCCTGCACCGCCGCCGGGGCGCGCCCGTGCAGCTGGAGCACCTCGGCGCCGAGATCCGCGAGGAGCCCCGCCGTCCGCGCGATCTCGCCCGTGCCCGGCAGGAAACAGAGAAGGTCGCCCTCGTGGCGTTCCAGCGCCATGCGGACCGTGGCGGCGACATGGCGCAGCAGAGCCGGGTCCACCCAGGTGCCGTGGGCCGGCCGGATCCCGGCGGGCGGTGGGGCGAAGTGGATCGCCGACCCGTGGATCCTGCCCTCCGCCCGCACGATCGGCGCCGGGCCGCCACTGCCGTCCAGCATCGTCAGCAGGTGCGCCCACGCCTCGGCGTCGCTCGTCGCCGACGCCGCGATCAGCTTCAGCTCCGGTCGCAGCGTCGCCCGTACGTCCACCAGGAAGGCCATCGCGGTGTCCGCGTCCAGATGCCGCTCGTGGCACTCGTCGAGCAGCACCACGTCCACGCCCCCGAGCTCCGGATCACGCTGGAGCCGCTGGAGCAGGACGCCCGTGGTCACCACCTCGACGCGGGTCGCCGGCCCGGCCCGGCGCTCGCCGCGGACCGAGAAGCCGACGGCCTCGCCGACGTCCTGGCCCAGCAGCCACGCCATCCGCCGCGCCGCCGCCCGCACCGCCATCCGGCGCGGCTCGGCCACCAGCACCCGACGCCGCGGCCCGTCCCCTATAAGACCCGCGAGCGCCAGCGGCACCAGCGTCGTCTTGCCGGTGCCGGGAGGCGCGTACAGCACCGCCGTGCCGCGCTCCTCGAGCGCGGTCAGCAGCTCGGGGACGGCATGGCGGACGGGGAGACGGTCGAGTGCGTCGTTTCGGATCACGCACTCAGTTTCGTACGTCGCCGCCGGTGCCGGACCCCGCTGTCCACAGGGACGGTCCTTTCATATGACGAATAGCGAGTCGCCGACGGTGAAGGGGGTTCAGTCCCTCTCGCACACGAAGATCGCCGTACCCGGGATCAGGTTCCCCCGCAGCGGGGACCAGCCGCCCCACTCCTGGCTGTTCCAGGCCGGCCACTCCGGCTCGACCAGGTCCACCAGCCGGAAGCCGCCGGCCACCACGTCCCGTACCCGGTCGCCGATCGTCCGGTGGTGCTCCACATATACGGCCCGGCCCTGCTCGTCCTGCTCCACATACGGCGTGCGGTCGAAGTAGGAGGCCGCGACCGACAGGCCCTCGGGGCCCGGCTCGTCCGGGAACGCCCAGCGGATCGGGTGCGTCACCGAGAAGACCCACCGCCCGCCGGGCCGCAGCACCCGGCGCACCTCGCGGAACACCTTCACCGGGTCCGCCACGAACGGCACCGCGCCGTACGCCGAGCACGCCAGGTCGAAGGAGCCGTCGCGGAAAGGCAGCGCCCCCGCGTCCGCCTCGACCAGCGGCACGTCCTCGCCGATCCGCAGCGCGTGCTGGAGCTGCCGGTGCGAGAGGTCGAGCGCCACCGGCCGCGCCCCCTGCGCCGCCAGCCAGCGCGAGCACTGCGCCGCGCCCGCGCCGATCTCGAGGACGTCCAGCCCCTTCAGTGAGCCCGCCGGGCCGAGGAGCCCCGCCTCGGCCTCGTCCAGGCCCTCGGGACCCCACACGAACCGGTCGTCCCCGAGGAAGGCTCCGTGCTCGCTCTGGTACTCGTCGGCGTTCCGGTCCCACCAGCCACGGCTCGCCCGGCTGCTCTCCGCGTCCCCGGCATCACGCCGGGTCGCCTCCGGCTCGTCCCCGGGTCCGTCTTTCTGTTCGTACTCTTGGTTCATCTCGCCCGTCGATGTAGTTTGCGCTCAGCGCGGCTGCGCTGCCCCGTGCCGGATGGCCTGGGGAGACACGAGTTGTGCCGGTTATGTGGCGATCTGCCCCGGGTGCGCGCTTCGCGCATTGACCCTGTCCGGCCGCCCCCGTATGCTAAAGGTTGCGCTGCGGGCCTGCGCGCCTCAGACGGAGCAGGCCGCGCTCGCACCTGTTGTATGTCCCCTCGGTTTTCGGGGCGCCCCACCGTTCATCGGCAAGGCGCTTCATTGGCTGTCCGGCTTCTTCAGTGCGATACGGGCTCACGGCGTAGCAGTACCTACGACTTTCTGTCCGTAACCGGAGCCCTTTCCCACATGACGAGCAGCACCGAGACCACCGCCACCACCCCGCAGGTTGCGGTCAACGACATCGGTAACGAGGAAGCCTTCCTCGCCGCGATCGACGAGACGATCAAGTACTTCAACGACGGCGACATCGTCGACGGCGTCATCGTGAAGGTCGACCGGGACGAGGTCCTGCTCGACATCGGTTACAAGACCGAAGGTGTCATCCCGAGCCGCGAGCTCTCGATCAAGCACGACGTCGACCCGAACGAGGTCGTCAAGGTCGGCGACGAGATCGAGGCCCTGGTTCTCCAGAAGGAGGACAAGGAAGGCCGCCTGATCCTCTCGAAGAAGCGTGCCCAGTACGAGCGCGCCTGGGGCACCATCGAGAAGATCAAGGAAGAGGACGGCATCGTCACCGGTACCGTCATCGAGGTCGTCAAGGGTGGTCTCATCCTCGACATCGGCCTCCGCGGCTTCCTCCCGGCCTCCCTGGTCGAGATGCGCCGCGTCCGCGACCTCCAGCCCTACGTGGGCAAGGAGCTCGAGGCGAAGATCATCGAGCTGGACAAGAACCGCAACAACGTGGTCCTGTCCCGCCGTGCCTGGCTGGAGCAGACCCAGTCCGAGGTTCGCCAGACCTTCCTCACGACCCTCCAGAAGGGTCAGGTCCGCTCCGGCGTCGTGTCCTCGATCGTCAACTTCGGTGCCTTCGTGGACCTGGGTGGCGTCGACGGCCTCGTGCACGTCTCCGAGCTGTCCTGGAAGCACATCGACCACCCGTCCGAGGTTGTCGAGGTCGGCCAGGAGGTCACCGTCGAGGTTCTCGACGTGGACATGGACCGCGAGCGTGTCTCCCTGTCGCTGAAGGCGACGCAGGAGGACCCGTGGCAGCAGTTCGCCCGTACGCACCAGATCGGTCAGGTCGTCCCGGGCAAGGTCACCAAGCTGGTTCCGTTCGGTGCGTTCGTCCGCGTGGACGAGGGCATCGAGGGTCTGGTCCACATCTCCGAGCTGGCCGAGCGCCACGTGGAGATCCCGGAGCAGGTCGTCCAGGTCAACGACGAGATCTTCGTCAAGGTCATCGACATCGACCTCGAGCGTCGCCGGATCTCGCTGTCCCTGAAGCAGGCCAACGAGTCCTTCGGTGCCGACCCGGCGTCGGTCGAGTTCGACCCGACCCTGTACGGCATGGCCGCGTCCTACGACGACCAGGGCAACTACATCTACCCCGAGGGCTTCGACCCCGAGACCAACGACTGGCTCGAGGGCTACGAGACCCAGCGCGAGGCCTGGGAGACCCAGTACGCCGAGGCGCAGCAGCGCTTCGAGCAGCACCAGGCTCAGGTCATCAAGTCCCGCGAGGCCGACGAGGCCGCCGCTGCCGAGGGTGGCGCCGCCGCTCCGGCCGGTGCCCCGGCGGGCGTCTCGGGTGGTTCGTACTCCTCGGAGTCGGACGACAACTCCGGCGCCCTGGCGTCGGACGAGGCCCTGGCTGCCCTGCGCGAGAAGCTGGCCGGCGGCCAGAGCTGAATCGGCTCTGCTGCTAGGCACTAGCTAGCCAACGATCGAGGCCCGTTCCCCTCCGGGGGAGCGGGCCTCAGTCGTGTGCTCGCGCGCTGACGGTCCGCACACGAAAACCCTGTCTCGGGGAATGCTCCTGCCCTCAGGGGCGTTCTTTCCTAGGAACGCGAGGAGGAGCGGTAATCGTGCTTGATCCCCAGGATTTGTACGAATGGGACCAGAAGGGCCTGGCCGTGGTGGACGTGGCCCTGGCGCAGGAGTCGGCCGGGTTGGTCATGCTCTACCACTTCGACGGCTACATCGACGCGGGTGAGACCGGCGAGCAGATCGTCGACCGCCTGCTGGACACGCTGCCGCACCAGGTGGTGGCCCGCTTCGACCACGACCGGCTCGTGGACTACCGAGCCCGCCGGCCCCTGCTCACGTTCCGGCGCGACCGATGGACGGCGTACGAGACACCCGCCCTCGAGGTCCGGCTCGTCCAGGACGCCACCGGCGCGCCTTTCCTGCTGCTCTCCGGCCCCGAGCCGGACGTGGAGTGGGAGCGCTTCGCCGCCGCCGTCCGCCAGATCGTCGAACGTCTCGGCGTACGGCTCTCCGTGAACTTCCACGGCATCCCCATGGGCGTCCCGCACACCCGGCCCGTCGGACTCACCCCGCACGGCAGCCGTACGGACCTCATGCCCGGCCACCGTAGCCCCTTCGACGAGGCCCAGGTGCCCGGCAGCGCCGAGTCGCTCGTCGAGTACCGGCTCACGGAGTCCGGCTACGACACGCTCGGTGTCGCGGCGCACGTCCCGCACTACGTCGCCCGCTCCTCCTACCCCGATGCCGCACTGACCGCCCTGGAGGCCATCACGGCCGCCACCGGGCTCGTGCTGCCGGGTGTCGCGCACGCGCTGCGCACGGAGGCCCGGCGCACCCAGACCGAGATCGAGCGCCAGATCGGCGAGGGCGACGACGAGCTGACGGCCCTGGTCCAGGGCCTTGAGCACCAGTACGACGCGATGGCCGGCGCCGAGACCCGCGGCAACCTGGTCGCGGAGGCCGTCGAGCTGCCGTCGGCGGACGAACTGGGCCGCGAGTTCGAGCGCTTCCTCGCGGAGCGCGAGGGCGACGCATAGCCGGCGACGCACAACCCCAGCCGGGCGGCGCCCGGGCGGGGGTCCTAAGCTGCCGCTCATGCTGAAGGTGGGCCTGACCGGCGGTATCGGCGCCGGCAAGAGTGAAGTGTCGCGGCTCCTCGTCTCGTACGGGGCCGTGCTGATCGACGCCGACAAGATCGCGCGCGAGGTCGTCGAGCCCGGGACACCCGGGCTCGCGGCCGTCGTGGAGGCGTTCGGGGCGGAGATCCTGACCGAGCAGGGCACCCTGGACCGGCCGAAGCTCGGCTCGATCGTCTTCGCCGACACCGACAGCCTGGCCACCCTGAACGCCATCGTCCACCCCCTCGTCGGCGCCCGCTCCGCCGAGCTGGAGAGCACGGCGGGACCGGACGACGTCGTCGTCCACGACGTGCCCCTCCTCACCGAGAACGGCCTCGCCCCGCTCTACGACGTGGTCGTCGTCGTCGACGCGTCCCCCGAGACGCAGCTCGACCGGCTGGTACGGCTGCGCGGCATGGCAGAGGCCGAGGCGCGGGCCCGGATGGCTGCCCAGGCGACGCCTGCGCAGCGCCGGGCGATCGCGGACCTCGTCATCGACAACGACGGGCCGCTGGAGGCGCTGGAACCCCAGGTCCGGAAGGTGTGGGAGGAGCTCGTACGGCGAGCGGCCGCAGGGGACCGTTAGAAGGCGGCCGGACCGGCAGATCGGCGGCGCCTCCGCCTGGGTAGGGATGGCGGGTACGGGTACGGGTGGCGGGCGGTCGTCGGATCGTATTCCCGTACGGAATACCGCTGCCGTGCCCGATGTTGAACCGCCGGAGCAAGGGGAAGGATGCCACCGTGGCCGAGACAAGCCCGGAGACCCACGTCATCGACTTCCGTGCGGCCGAGCAACTGCTCTCGGCCCGTGACCCGCGGGGCGCGATCAAGCTGCTCGACTCGGTCATCGCCGCTCACCCGGAGAGCAGGGCGGCGCGCCTGCTGCGGGCGCGCGCCTACTTCGCGGCCGCCCAACTGCGCTCGGCGGAGCGCGAGTTCCAGCACATCGTGGATCACGAGCCGGACAACGCGTTCGCGCACTTCGCGCTGGCCCGCACCTTCCAGCGCTCCGGCCGTCCCGACCAGGCCACCCGGCACTTCCGGCTCGCGGCCGCGCTCGACCCGAAGCCGGAGTACCTGGAGGCGGCCCGCTTCGGCCCGGAGGCCGAGGCCTGACCGCTCGCGTCAGGGCCTCAGGCGGGGGTCCGGCCCGGTACGGCGGCCCGTGCCGCCGTGATCGGGCTCGTACGGCGGGATGTCCCGGCCGGGCTGCCAGTGCGGCCCCTGGTGGATGTGGCGCAGCACCATCGACATGTCGACCGCGGCCACCACGAACAGCACGCCGCAGGCCGCCGCCCACCCCGGACTGCCGACCAGGGCGAACACCGTCGTGCCGAAGACCGCCCAGATCAGACCCCACAGACTCAGCCAGAACCGCATCCGCAGGGGACTGCGCGCGGTCGCGGGTTCACTCCCAGTACGCATGACGGTCGCATCTCCTCGGAGAACCCCTGAGGGTCTACTGAGGGTCTACCCCCGACAGGCAGGGGCGAACGTCACTCGAACGGGGGGTATCTCGGTCCCCGGGGTGAGAGCGGGAACGGCCGTCCCGGGAACCTCGTTCTCCGGGGCATGAGCGTACGGATGCGTGAGGGACACCAAGGGACGGGGCCCGGAGCCATCACTCCGGACGGCTGCGCCGTGGACGTGTACCGGCGTCTCGGGGCCGGGATCGAACCGGACGTGATCGAGGCCGCCGTGCCGGCCGGTGCCTCGCTGCTCGAACTGGGCTGCGGGGCAGGGCGGGTGACGGAGCCTCTCGTCCGGCGGGGCTTCGCCGTGACGGCGGTGGACGAGTCGGCCGAGATGCTGGAGGCCGTCCGGGAGCGCGTACCGGGCGTGGAGGCGGTGCGGAGCCCGATCGAATCGCTGGAGCTGGCGCGGCGGTTCGACGTGGTGATACTCGCCTCCTTCCTGGTGCACACGGCTGAGCACCGCACCCGGCAGGCATTCCTGGAGACCTGCAGACGGCATGTGACGGACGACGGCTGCGTGCTGATCCAGCGCGAGGGGGAGGACTGGCACCGGAACCTGCCGCGCGAACGAGAGGACCCGGCGGGCTGCACGGTACGGATCGTGTCGGCGGACCCGGTCGGGGACGGCGTCGACTCGGTCCTCGCCGAGTACGTCTTCCCGGACACGACCTGGACCCAGACGTTCCGGTCCCGGCACCTGAGCAAGGAGGACTTCGAGCGCCATCTGGGCGAGGCGGGGCTCGTGGTGGACACCTACCTGACGGACGACGCCACATGGGTGAGGGCCCGGCCCAAGTCCCCCTGAAGGAGACCGAGTCGGGTGCCGGAACGCGCCGGCTCCGGGGTGTGAGGCGGTACGGGACGGGGGATCCGACCCCCGACGGGGGAGGCACGCATGGACCAGGAGAGCCGCGCTATCGGGGAGTTGCTCCGCAACGAGGCCGTACGGGAGCGGCGCGGGGGGTGCTGTACGAGGACTCCCTGGGCCACTCCGCGCGCGTGCTCCGCACCGCCTGCCGGGAACAAGGGTGCGGCTTCGACCCGGCGTACGACCTCGCGAAGGTCGTACGCCGCGACGGCAACGGAGTCGGCGTCTTCAACCTGCTGGTGATCGCTAGCATCATCGACCCGAAGCTGAACAACCCGCGCTTCGCCGTGCTCGACGCCCTCCACGCCTCCGCGGGCGGCGACCGGGCACGGCTCGACGGGCTCGTCGCAGGCTTCTCCGGTCCGTCCGGGGAGACCCCGGCCGACTTCAGCTCCGGTCTGCACGCCGCCACGCTCTGCGCGGACTCGCGCTGGCCCTGGGGCGACGCCGCGGCGCCCGTCGAGGGGCGGGAGCGCGCGCTGAAACTGGCCGTGCACCGGATCAGGCCGGCGGACGTGTGGCCCTTCGAACGGGAGACGGCCGGCGGTCAGGGGATTCCGCAGACCTGCCTGCCCTGGCCCGCCTCCCGTCCCAACCGGGCGGCGCCGGGCCGCACGCTGACCATGCCGGTCCTGCTCCTGGCCGGGGACCGGGACCTGTCGACACCGGTCCAGTGGGCCCGCGAGCTCGCCGCCACGACTCCGAAGGCCGAACTGGTCGTCGTCGAGGGCGCCGGGCACTCCACCCAGAGCCGCAGCGACGAGGGAGCCCGGGCGGCGCAGGAGTTCCTGCTGCGCTGAGCCCCGCCCAGGACCGTGCGCCGCGCCCGGAACGGGGGTCCGGGCGCGGCGCACGGCAGGGTGACATCGCCCAGTGAGCGACGCCTAGTGCACGACGGTGTAGCTGCGCCAGGGGAGCGTGCCGGGCGCGATCGTGTCGGACGTGTTGGTGGCGACGTAGATGGACCTCTCGCCCCGGCAGTCCAGGGTCCGGTACAGAACGATGTCGTTCAGCGTCCGGTTCTCGACCCTGGTCACGCCGGAGGGTGCGAGCCGGTGGCAGCCGTTGACCGAGGGGCTGGTCACGGTGATCACGAGCTCGCGCTCGGTCTCGTAGCTGAGCGTGCCCACCGCGGTGCGGCCGAGGCCGGAGCAGCCCGCGACGGCGAGGGTCAGGAGCGCGGCCCCGGCGGCGGTGCCGAGACGCCGGTGAACGGACATGGCGGATCCTCGTCTGTCGGGCGAAGGCGGCAAAAGCCCTGTTCCCCGTCACCCTGCCGTCTGCCGGGCGTACCGGCACCCGCTGCTGGGCCGCCCGGGCGAAGCGGCCCGAAAGCCCGTTGTCAGACCCCACCCGTAAGGTCGGAGATCCAGTCGGTATCCGTCGCGGAACGGGGAGGTGCACAGCGCGATGACGCACACGTGGCAGACCAGTGCGGCCGTCTTCCTCCCGGCCGCTCTGCCCCGCGACGGGCGGGTCGCCTTCTGGGCCCCGGACGGTCACGCGCTGCCCGTGCCCCCGCCCGGCGTCGAAGCCGCGGACGCGCACGGCGGCGGGGATGAGGGCGATGGCACGGGTGCCCGGGTCGCCGAGCTCACCGTCGTGCGCCGCCACGGCGCCGGAGTCCGCGGCCGTACGGTTCCCGCGGTGGTCTTCGGTGTCGCCGAGGCCCTGCCGCACCTGGTCGCCGCCCGTCACCACCCGGCCGCCCACCCCGCCACCGCCTGCTGGGGCGCCGCGGCCCTGCACGCCCTGCACCTCGCCGCCCGGGGCCGGCTGCTGCCCGGGCTCACCGCCGACGACCTGGACGCCTGGCGGGCGGGGCCGCTGGACGCCGAGGACATCGCCCATCTGCGGGCCGTCGCCGCCGCCATGCCCTACGAAGCTCACGCCGTGCCCGTCCCCGGCCGCACCCCGCTCCAGCTGCCCGAGCCGGAGGCGCTCGTACGGGCCTTTCTCGACGCGGTCGCCGACACCCTGCCCCGCACCCCCGCCGCGGCCCACGCGGCGGGCGCGCCGTTCGCCGCGCGCGCCGCGCAGCACCTGCCCCGCGCGCGTGCCTGGGCGGCCGAGGCCGCGGCCGGCATGGACGCCGGGGTCCGCGTCTCGCTCCGCCTCGACCTCGCCGGACACGAGCTCTTCGACATCGCCGAGGAGGGCGGCGACGAGCGGCAGGCCGCCGCGGCGGTCCTCCAGGTCCACAGCCTCGCCGACCCCACGCTCGTCATCGACGCCGCAGCCCTCTGGGCCGGCGACGGCGACGAGCTCTTCGGGCCGCGCGCCCGGATCGACGCCGTCCTCGCGCTGCGCCGGGCGGCCCGCGTCTGGCCGCCGCTCGGCAGGCTCCTGGAGCGCGACGTCCCCGACGTCCTCGCCGTCACCGAGGACGAGCTGTACGAACTGTTGGGCCCCGGCGCCGCACGCCTCGCCGACGCCGGCGTCGCGGTCCACTGGCCCCGCGAGCTGGTCCGCTCGCTCAGCGCCTCCGCAGTGGTGCGGCCACCGCTCTCCGCGCCCGGCTCCGCCACCGACGGCACGGCGTTCTTCGACAGCGAGGAACTGCTCCGCTTCAACTGGCAGCTCGCACTCGACGGCGACCCGCTCACCGAGCGGGAGATGGACGCGCTCGCCGAGTCCCACCGGCCCATCGTGCGGCTGCGCGACCAGTGGGTGGTCGTCGACCCCGACCTGGTCCGCAAGGCCCGCAAGCGCGAACTCGGCCTCCTGGAGCCCGTCGACGCCCTCGCCGTCGCCCTCAGCGGGACGGCGGAGGTGGACGGCGAGAGCGTCCGCGCCGTGCCCGTCGGAGCGCTCGCGACCCTGCGGGACCGGCTCGTCGCCGGCCCGGAGGCGATCGAACCGCCCGCCGGTCTGGACGCCACCCTGCGCGACTACCAGCTGCGCGGACTCGCCTGGCTGGACCTGATGACCTCGCTCGGCCTCGGCGGCTGCCTCGCCGACGACATGGGCCTGGGCAAGACCGTCACCCTCATCGCCCTCCATCTGCGCCGCGCCCGCCGAGCGCCCACCCTGGTCGTCTGCCCCGCGTCCCTGCTCGGCAACTGGCAGCGGGAGATCCAGCGGTTCGCCCCCGGAGTCCCCGTGCGCCGCTTCCACGGCGCCGGCCGTTCGCTGGACGGGCTCGACACGGACTGCGGCCCCGGCGGATTCGTCCTCACCACCTATGGCACCCTGCGCACCAGCGCGCCTCAACTGGCCGAGCAGGAGTGGGGGCTGGTCGTCGCCGACGAGGCACAGCACGTCAAGAACCCCTTCTCCGCGACGGCCAAGGCGCTGCGTACGATCCCGACGCCCGCCAGGGTCGCCCTCACCGGCACCCCCGTGGAGAACAACCTCTCCGAGCTGTGGGCCCTGCTCGACTGGACCACCCCCGGCCTCCTCGGCCCCCTCAAGACCTTCCGCTCCCGCCACGCGCGCGCCGTCGAGAACAGCGAGGAGATCGAGAACGACGAGGCCGTCGAGCGCCTCGCCCGTCTCGTCCGGCCCTTCCTGCTCCGCCGCCGCAAGTCCGACCCCGGCATCGTCCCCGAGCTGCCGCCCAAGACCGAGTCCGACCACCCCGTGCCGCTCACCCGCGAACAGGCCTCGCTCTACGAGGCGGTGGTACGGGAGACCATGGCGCAGATCGAGGGCGCGGAGGGCATCGCGCGCCGCGGGCTCATCATGAAGCTGCTCACCTCCCTCAAGCAGATCTGCAACCACCCCGCCCAGTACCTCAAGGAACAGACGGCCAAGGGCGGGGGCACGGCCCGGCTCGCCGGACGCTCGGGCAAGCTCGCCCTGCTCGACGAACTCCTCGACACGATCCTGTCCGAGGACGGCGCTGTGCTCGTCTTCACCCAGTACGTCTCCATGGCCCGGCTCCTCGCCGACCACCTCGCCGCCCGGGCGATCCCGGCCCAGCTGCTCCACGGGGGCACGCCCGTCGCCGAGCGCGAGCGGATGGTCGACCGCTTCCAGTCCGGCGAGGTGCCCGTCTTCCTGCTGTCGCTGAAGGCCGCGGGCACCGGGCTCAACCTCACCCGGGCAGGACACGTCGTCCACTTCGACCGCTGGTGGAACCCGGCCGTCGAGGAGCAGGCCACCGACCGGGCCTACCGCATCGGACAGACCCAGCCGGTGCAGGTCCACCGGCTGATCGCCGAGGGCACCGTGGAGGACAGCATCGCCGAGATGCTGCGGGCCAAGCGCGCCCTGGCCGACGCCGTCCTCGGCTCGGGAGAGGCCGCGCTGACCGAACTGACCGACCGCGAGCTGGCGGACCTGGTGTCCCTGAGGAGGCCGTCATGAACCGCCGCCCCGCCGCCGGGCGGTTCGCCGGCCCGCGCCACGACGACCGGCGCCGTTCGTTCCCCGCCCTCGCCCCCCGCGAGGCGCCCGACGGCCGCTTCGCCGCCACCTGGTGGGGCAACGCCTGGGTGGAGGCCCTGGAGGACACCGCCCTCGACCCGGCCCGCCTGGCCCGCGGCAAGGCCTACGCGGGACGGGGACACGTCGACGCGATCACGGTCACGCCCGGCCGGGTCGTCGCCTACGTCCACGGCACCCGCCCCCGCCCGTACCGCACCGAGATCCGGCTGCGGACCCTCGGCGACGACGGCTGGGAGCGGTTCCTCGACGAGGTCGCCGCCCGGCCCGAGCACATCGCCGCCCTGCTCGACAAGGACGTGCCGCACGCCCTCGAAGCCGTCACCGGCCTGCTGCCCGCGCCCGGGGACCTCGTCCCCGACTGCTCCTGCCCGGACAACGGCTTCCCCTGCAAGCACGCCGCAGCCCTCTGCTACCAGTCGGCGCGACTCCTCGACGAGGATCCGTTCGTCCTCTTCCTGATGCGCGGGCGCGGCGAGCAGGAGATCCTCGCCGCCCTCACCCACCGCAACGCGGCCCGGTCCGCCGCCGAGACGACCGCGTCCGCGCCGCCGATGGCCACGATCCCGGCCCGCATCGCGCTCGCCACCACCCCGCCCGCCGGCCGTGCCCTGCCGCCCCTGCCGCCGCCGCTCCCCGTTCCCGCGCACCCCGGCCGCCCACCCGTCTACCCCCCGGACCGGGACGCCCCCGACCCCCTCGCCCTGGACCTGCTCGCGACCGAGGCGGCCGCCCGCGCCCACACCTTCCTGACCACCGGCCACGACCCCGTCGCCGCCCTCACCCCGTGGCAGGACGCCGTCCGGCTCGCCGCCGCGCACCCCGGCTCCGGTCTCACCGCCTCCACCCGCGCGCTCTACCGCGACCTCGCGTACGCCCTCGACCGCACGCCCACCGACCTGGCCCGCGCCGTCGCCGCCTGGCGTCAGGGCGGCTCCGCAGGACTGGCCGTCCTGGAAGAGCCCTGGGACCCGCCCGCAGGCCCCTTCGACCGGGCCCGCCCCGCCCTGCTCGCCGCCGACTTCCCCTCCTTCCGTCCCTGGCGGAACCGGCTGTCGACCCGGTCCCTGCAACTCCGCTTCGGCCGCGACGGGCTCTGGTACGGCTACGAGTCGGACGCCGACCGCGAGGACTGGTGGCCCCGCGGCACCCCCGACGCCGACCCCGTCGGCGCACTCACCGACCTGCTCGGGCGCTGACCGATAGGCTGAGGGAACGCGTCGACCGTTCGAAGGGGGCCTGATGGAAGCCGAGTTGGTGGCGCTGGCGACAACGGGGGCGACCGCGCTCGTCCAGCACATGGTGGGCGACGGCTGGGAGCGCGCCCGGACCCGGGTCGCGGAGTTCTTCGCCGGACGCTTCGGAGCCGACGCCGAGTCGGTCGGCGCCGAACTGGAGACCGTACGGGACGAACTGCTCGCCGCCGAACGGGACGGCGACGAGCAGGCCGCGGCCGACGCGCGCGCCGAAGCCCTGGCCGAGTGGCGCGCCCGGATGCGCCGCAGCCTCCGGGACGACCCGGACGCAGCGGACGAACTACGGGAGATCCTCGCCGAGTTGGACGTGCCGACCGGGGGCAAGGGCGAAGCCCCGACCATTCACATTTCCAACTCGATCTCCGGGGGAGTCGCTCACCACACGGTGATCCAGGCCGGCATGGTCGGCAGAATGTACAACGGCGACGGCAGGGGCACCGGCGGCGCAACCCCCTAGAGTGGAGGCGTGGTCGAAGAGACGCGCAACAGCGTGGGGGGACAGGCCCGGGTGGAGACGCTCGTCCAGGCCGGACGCATCGAGCATCTGCACATGGCCGCCCCGCCCCCACCGTCCGCCCTACAGGGACTGATAGCGGATCAGTTACCGCCCGAGTGCCGCTCCTTCGTCGACCGCCACGAGGAGCAGAGACGCCTGGCCGAAGCCCTGGGGCACGGCGGCGAGGAAGCTCCGGCCGCCGCGCTGCGCCGCCCCTTCGTCGTCGTGATCAGCGGGGTCGGCGGGATCGGCAAGACCACGCTCGGCACACGGCTGGCGCGCCGCCTCCGGCAGGACCGCCCCGAGTACGAGGGCAACGTCCGTTACGTCGACCTGGACGACCACCGGACGGACGGCGGAGCCGACCTCTCCGAGGCGTACGCCGAGCTGCTGCGCGGCTTCGGCCTCCGCCCGGACGAGTTGGAGCGGACGCTGTCCGCTCGCCGGAGCCAGTACCGCGCCGTGACCCAGCACCGCCCCCTAGTCCTGGTGCTCGACAACGTCCGTACCGGTTCCGAGGCCGAGGCGCTGCTCCCCGCGTCCGGCGGCAGCGTGGTCATCGCCATCGGCCGGCGCACGCTGTACGAGATCCCGGGCGGGGCCGACCTCGAACTCCCGCTCGCGCCGCTCGCCGGACCGCACTCCCACGAACTGCTGCGGACCATCGTGCGCGACGACCCCCGGTTCACCGAGGAGGCGGACGCCGCCGCCGAACTCGCCCGCGTCTGCCAGGGGTTGCCCGCGGCCCTCGAGGTCGCCGCCCAGTGGGTACGGCGCCACGGCAGCCGCCCCCTCGCCCGCCTCGCCGACCGGCTGTCCAGGGAGTGGAAGGAGAACGGGGTGCCGGAGGTGGAGGCGGTGTGGAACGCCGCGTACGAGGACCTGAGCCCGCAGGCGGCTCGCCTGTACCGACTGCTCGCCGTCCACCCCGGCCCGTACCTCGCCCCCGATGCGGCGGTCGCGCTCTTCGGCGACGACGAGGAGACGGCGTACGACGCGCTCGACGACCTGCGGGTCTCCGGACTGCTGCCCGCCGCACGCGGCGGGCTCCACCGGATGCACGACCTCCTGCGCGACCACGCCGTGCGCCGCGCGCGACGGGACGACCCGGACGGCACCGAGGCCGCGGCCGGCCGCACCCGGATCGTGCGCTGGTACCTGCGCCAGGCGCAGCGCGCCGACCGGCTGTGGGCGGGCCCGCGGCTGACCCTGGCGGAGGAGGTGCCCGCCCTGCCGGGCGTACCGGACGTGACATGGGCCGGCGAGAAGGCCGGACCGGACGCCCAGGCCTGGCTCGAAGCCCGGCGGCACGCGCTCTTCGGCGCGGTTCGGACCGCGTACCACCACGGGATGGACCCCGAGGCCTGGGCGCTGTGCGAGCCGCTGTGGACCCTCTTCCTGGACCACCAGCACTACGCGGACGTCATCGACGCGTTCACGGCCGGCCGGGACGCGGCCCGGCGGGCCGGCCACCCCGCCGCGCTCGTCCGGATGCGCTGCCAACTCGCCCGCCCACTCTGGGAGCTGGGTGAACTGGACGCCGCGGCCGCGGAGGTGGACGCGGCCGTCGGGGCAGCCGCAGCCCTCGGGGATACGGACGACGAACGCAAACTCAAGGCGTCCGCGCTGGAGTTCCGGGGCAAGGTCGCCACGATGCGTGGGGACTGGGCGGGTTCGCTTCCCGACTTCCGGGAGTCGCGCCGCATCCACGAGCAGATTCCCCATCCCTACGGCGCGATGCTCCAGACCTATCTCCTCGCCCGTTCGCACCGTGAACTGGGCGACCTCGACGCCGCCCTCGCCGACGCCCGAGAGGCGCACGCCGCAGCCCAGGAGCTCGGCCGGGCCCGTATGACGGCCCGGACCGGTCTGGAGCTGGGCCGCGTCCTCCACGTCCTCGGCCGCCGCGCGGAGGCGGCCCCGCTCTACGAGGCGGCGCTGAGCAGCGCCAGGGAACGGCGGGCGACGCGCGAGGAGGCGGCGATTCTGGAGCTGCTCGCCGCGCTCGCCCAGGAGTCCGGGGACGAGGTCACGGAGCGGGGGACAGGGGCGGCCGAGGCGTGAGCCGTACGGAGTGCCGCGTCCCGCCGACACGGACGTGCAACCGCCCGGCGACGGCGACCGCCCGGTCCTGAGCCGCGGACAGGTGGGCGTGCACCCCGCTGAGCAGCGCGGTGGGGTCGACCGGGCCGCGGCCCGGCCCGGGACCGGCGTCGAGAACCACGTCGTACAGGGCCCCGCCGCTGCGCCGGACCAGCCAGCGGCCGTCCGCGATCGGCGCGGCGACGGTACGGCGTCCCGGGTACCTCTCCAGGATCCGCGCGGTCCACGCCTCGGCGGCCACAGCCGTCTCAGGCGCCGACCTGCGGAACAGCAGGGCGGCGCTCTCCTGTTGACGGCGGGCGGCGAGCTCCGCGTCGGCGGCGAGGTGATGCGTCGCGACATCGGCCCACGCGGGATGACGCGTGATCCCTACGGCCGTTTCCTCCGTTCCCTCCGTTCCTTCCGCCCCCTCCTGGCGGGCGTGGACCGCGAAGGCGTACGGCGTGCGGGCCGGGGCCGCCGGAACCGGCAGCGGAGCCGGGTCGGCGGGGTACGGCGGCGGATCGAGCCCGAGCAGCCGGTACACCTCGGCGCGCAGCAGCTCCAGGGCCTCGCCCTGCCGGGCGAACGCGGTGGCGGCCGCGGCCCGCTGGGCGCCCGGCCGGTGCCCGCGCACCAGGTCGTCGAGGTCCGCCGCGCCGCCGAGCACGCCGGCCCGGTCGAGGAGCCGGGCCATCGGGCTGCCCGGGATCAGCTCGGCCCCGCCGTCGCACGCGGCGACGACCGGCCGGTCCAGGGCGGCGGCGTACAGTGCCGTCGAACCGTGGTCGGTGACGACGGCGTCGGCCGCGACGAGCAGCGCGCCCCACTCCTCGTAGGGCCGGGAGAGCACCAGACCCGCGTCCAGCTCGGGGGCGAGGCTCTCCAGGAGGTCGTACGCGCCCCGCTCGCTGTGCACGTTGGGGTGGACGACCAGGGCGACCTGCCACTCGTCGTACGGCAGGTGCCCGGAGAGTTCGCGGACGAGCCCGGGTCGCCGTACTCCCAGGGACTCCGGGCCCCAGGTCGAGACGACCACGACGAGCCGCCGCGTGCCGGTTCCCAGGGCGGCCCGATAGCGGTCGCGGCGTCCGACGGACTCGAGGATCCGGTCGAGCGTCGGGTCCCCGACGACCACGCCCCGCGCGGCGGCGGCGGGCGCCTCCGCGGCGAGCCGCTCGATCTGGCCGGGGTGGGCGAGCGCGTGCACATCGGCGAGCGGCCGCCGCTCGTGCAGGAGGAAGAGCCCGTCGAGGCCGGAGGCGGAGTCGGCGGTGCCCTCGGCGGTCAGTGTCTTGTTGAACCCGGCGCCGTGCGGGAGCAGGACGAGCGGGCCGCCCAGCGCGGACAGTTCTCCCTTGGGGCTCGCCGCCAGCACGAGGTCGTGTCCGCCCGCGAGCGCCTCGCTCCACGGCACGGTCCTGGCTCCGGCCCGTTCGACGGCCGCGAGCGCGTCGACGCCGAACTCGGAGCCGGGGACGAGGACGAAGCGGCGTCTGATCCGCCCGTCACCCCGGAAGACGGGGACGACGTCGAGGAGCCGGTGCAGCGCGGCGGCCGAGCGCGCCGCGAAGAGCACGGTCCTCTCGTCCCCCGAGCCCCGAGCTCCGGCCCCCGGCGAACGCTGCCCGCGGCCCCCGGCGAACGCTGCCCGCTGCCCGCTGCCCGCTGCCCGCTGCCCGCTGCCCGCTGCCCGCTGCCCGCTGCCCGCTGCCCGCTGCCCGCTGGGTGACTGTTCATCCTACTTGGTTCACATCTGCCAGATATGCCGTTTGCGTCAACTGCCCTTGCAGTGGGGGACGGTTCCACGGCACCGGGCGACGACATGCGGGCGATCGTACGACAGCGGTGCCCCGCACGTTCGAGGTCATTCCCACTCGATGGAGTGAAACACGCCGGTGGCCTGATCCGGCCACGCCCGGATCGCGTTAATTGCGGTACGGGCGAATGCCCGTGAACACCTTCCGGAAGGCAGGAAGCCATGAGGCAGATTCGCCGAAGTGGTCTGGCCACATTGATGGTCACGGGTGGCGCGCTCGCGCTCTCGGCGGGCGCCGCGCACGCCGACTCCGGTGCACAGGGCGCCGCTGTCGACTCGCCGGGCGTGATCTCCGGCAACGCCGTTCAGTTGCCGGTGCACGTCCCGGTCAACGTCTGCGGGAACACCGTCAACGTCGTCGGGCTGCTCAACCCGGCCGCCGGCAACAGCTGCGCGAACACCACCGAGCCCGACGGGTACGGCTCGGACGCGGACGGCGGCGGCGGGTCGCACAGGGACGAGCCCGGCACGCCGCACACCGGCGGGCAGAACGGCGGGGGCAACGCGTCCAACGGCGGTGGCTCCACCGCCGAGGGCGTCGCGAAGAACTCCCCCGGAGTGCTCTCCGGCAACGGCATCCAGCTGCCGATCGACCTCCCCGTGAACGTCAGCGGCAACTCGGTCAACGTCGTCGGCATCGGCAACCCGGCCTTCGGCAACACCGCCGTCAACGGCCCCGGCCACCCCGAGGCGCCCGCCGAGCAGCCGAAGCCGCAGGGGCCCGGCACGCTCCCGCCCGCCCCGGGCGACGACAAGACCCCGGGTGCCCCGGTCGCCCCGGCGCCCGGTACGCAGACCAGCTCGGTCGCGCTCGCCAGCACGGGCTCGGACCTGGTCGGCTTCGCGGCCCCGGCCGGCGCGGCCCTGCTGCTCGGCGGCGCGCTGGTGTACCGCCGGGCCCGTCGCATGGGCGCGGAGGGCTGAGGCCCACGAGGGTCCTCACGCCGAGCGCCAGGCCCGGAGCACCGCCTCGATGGCCGGTGACACCCTCGTCCGGGCCTGGTGGCGGGGGACCCCTCGCATGAGCAGCGAGTCGTACTCGGTGTCGACATGCCGTACGGCGGCCCGCACCGCGGCCGTGACCGCTCCCCGGTCGAGCGCCCGCCCCGCCGCCGTACGTCCCACCCGGCCGCTGCCCTTCTGCGAGGCATGAGCCGCGATCTCCGCCGCCCGCGATGCCGGGCAGCGCGGAAAGAGCCGCAGGATCTCGGCCTCCAGCGTCGCGGTGACCTCCGCGTCCCGCTCCGCGCGCCGCGCCGCGTCCCGGGCCCGCCGCCGCGCCCGCGCCTCCGCGTCGGCCAGACAGGCCGCCTCGGCCCGGGCGAGCGCCGCCTCCTCGACGAGCAGCCCCTGGCGCTCGTACCGCGTACGGCGCCGGTTGTGCCGTACGACCACCGCCCAGAGCGAACTTCCCTCGCGCGCCCGGCGGGTGAGGGCGGTGTCCCCGCGCCGCAGGAACACCAGATGACCGAGGTCGGCGCAGTCCAGACAGACGGGTGCGTTGAACTCGACGATCATCCGCTCCAGCGGCCCCTGGTGGCACTCCGAGCAGCGGCGGCGCTTGAGCGGTTCGACGACGACGGGTGCGACCAGGTCCATGGCGGCCTCCTACGCCCCGTTGTTCAGCGAACGCCGGGAGCGGCCGCGGCGATGAACCGCGCGAGCGCGTCCTTCGCCTCCTGCGAACGCTTGGCGCGCTCTGCCTCGCCGGTGGCGTCGTGCATGCAGTTCGTCACCTCGAAAGCGTCCTCGGCCAGTTGGCGGGTCTTCGGTTCGTCGCAGACGAGCTGGACACGGAACAGGGCCTGGCGGGCGGCGGTGCGCTGCCGGTACGAGGCGTGGCGCGACTCCTCGGCCTCCTCGGAGCCCGGCTCCCGAACGGCCCGGAACCAGCGGTCGTTCTGACTGTGCCGGTAGTCGACGACCGCGCCCGCGAAGGCGCTGTAGGTCGAGATTCTTTCCTGGCGCAGTTGTTCGGCGCGGGCGAGCACCGCCGTACGCTCGGCGGCCCGGCTCTGGAACCAGTGCGTGGCGGCCACACCTAACAGGGTCCCGATCACGGCAATCAGCGCCGTCTCCATGACTGCGTACTCCTCCGGAGTCTCAACCGACAAGGAAAATCGTTCGATTCGCCACCCCGGTCCCGGCTAGGGTCCGTCGCGTGGCAACGAAACTCAATCAGATCATCGCAGTGGAGAAGGGCGTCAAGTCCAGGGCGCATCAGGACCTGACCGCGGCGCACCACGGGCTGCAGAAGCCCGCGCTGCTCGCCGGCATCTCCCGTACGTACCAGCCGAAGGACGAGGAGGGCGAGCAGCTTCCGCCCGAGTCCACGCTGGTGCAGGTGAAGGCCGAGGACGTGCTGCGCGACACCGCGCGGGCGCTGACCCGGCTGTTCGATGTGACCGCCACCAAGGACTGGGCCAACTGCGAGGCGCGCGCCGACATCACCGTCGACGGGCGCGTGCTGGTGAGCCAGGTGCCCGTCGCGTACCTCCTCTTCCTGGAGAAGCAGCTGACGGACATCAACACCTTCGTCCGCAAGCTGCCCGTCCTCGACGCGGCCGAGTCCTGGACGCAGGACCCGTCGACCGACGCGTGGAAGACCGAGGTCGTCCGCACGGTGCGGACGAAGAAGGTGCCGCGCAACCACGTCAAGGCGGAGGCGACGGACAAGCACCCGGCGCAGGTCGAGGTGTACTACGAGGACGTTCCCGTCGGTTACTGGACCACGGTGAAGTTCTCGGGCGCGCTGCCGGCCCGGCGGGTCAACGAGCTTCTCGAGCGGGTGGAGAAGCTCCAGCAGGCGGTGAAGTTCGCCCGTGAGGAGGCGAACAGCGCCGAGGTCACCGACCAGCGGGTCGGCGACGCCGTCTTCGGCTACCTCTTCGGGTAGCGGGGGACACCCACAGACTCCCCGGCCACAGCACACGGCCGGGGTGCGCGAGGAGCGCGAAGCTGAAGCTGAGTCTTGTCGTGAATCCGCGGTTCCAGTGGAGGTTCGAGTCCTCCTCCCGGCACTCTCCGATCCAGTCCAGGCCGGGATAGCCCAACCAGGCAGAGGCACGCCGCGTCAATCTCAGACTATTGCTCCAGATTCAGCATGCGCCGCTCATCGCCGGATCGACCGGGCCCGGGCCCTGGTGCGTCGAAATGCCAGTTCGAATCTGGTCCGCCGAGCTCGATCGGCGGTGGTCCAATGGCAGGACGCGACGCAATGACGACTGACCCGGGTTCTCAAGTGTGCCGGCGTGTGATGTGAGCGGCATCGACAGGGTCCGGGGGCAGGCTACGCCCTCGGACCCGCTCCTTTTCCCGGGCTCGGGGCGGTCTACTGGCGGTAGCCGCTCAGGAAACGGCCGATGCGGCTGATCGCCGCGTCGAGGTCGTCGGCGTACGGCAGGGTCAGGATGCGGAAGTGGTCCGGCCGGGGCCAGTTGAAGCCGGTGCCCTGGACGACCTGGATCTTCTCGCGCAGCAGCAGGTCGAGGACGAACTTCTCGTCGTCGTGGATCTTGTGCACCTTCGGGTCCAGGCGCGGGAAGGCGTAGAGCGCGCCCTTGGGCTTCACGCAGGAGACGCCGGGGATCTCGTTGAGCTTCTCCCAGGCCTTGTCGCGCTGCTCGTGGAGCCTGCCGCCGGGGGCGGTCAGCTCGTTGATCGACTGCCGGCCGCCGAGCGCGGCCTGGATGGCGTACTGGGCGGGGGCGTTGGGGCACAGCCGCATGGAGGCGAGCATGGTCAGCCCCTCCAGATAGCTCTTCGCGTGCTGCTGGGGGCCGCTGACGACCAGCCAGCCGGAGCGGAAGCCCGCCACCCGGTACGTCTTCGAAAGACCGCCGAAGGTGAGGACGACCAGGTCAGGGGCGAGGGAGGCGGCAGGGTAGTGGACGGCCTCGTCGTAGACGATCTGGTCGTAGATCTCGTCGGCGAAGACCATCAGGCCGTGGCGGCGGGCGAGGTCGAGGATGCCCTCGACGATTTCGCGCGGATACACCGCGCCGGTGGGGTTGTTGGGGTTGATGATCACGACGGCCCGGGTCCTGTCGGTGATCTTCGCGGCCATGTCGTCGAGGTCCGGGTACCAGTCGGCCGACTCGTCGCAGAGGTAGTGCACCGCCTTGCCGCCCGCGAGGGTGGTCACCGCCGTCCACAGGGGGAAGTCGGGGGCGGGGATCAGGACCTCGTCGCCGTCCTCCAGAAGCGCCTGGACGGCCATGGAGACCAGCTCGGAGACGCCGTTGCCGAGGAAGACGTCGTCGACGCCGACCTCCGGCAGGCCCATGGCCTGGTAGCGCTGGGCGACGGCGCGGCGGGCGGAGAGGATGCCACGGGAGTCGGTGTAGCCGTGGGCCTTCGGGAGCATCCGGATCATGTCCTGGACGATCTCCTCGGGCGCCTCGAAGCCGAAGAGCGCGGGGTTTCCGGTGTTGAGGCGCAGGACGCTGTGGCCCGCCTCCTCCAGCGCGTTGGCGTGCTCGATGACCGGGCCGCGGATCTCGTAGCAGACCTCGCTCAGCTTGCTCGACTGCCGGAACTCCATGCGACGACCTCCCCAGAAGTGGTGATGCTTGGTTTTACCAAGTTCGAGCTTGGAAAGTCCAACAACTTGTCTAGACTGCGTCGCATGCCACGTCAGCCACGCCGCCGAAGCTATGACCAGTACTGTGCCGCTGCCCGGGCCCTCGACCTCGTCGGCGACCGCTGGACGCTGCTGATCGTCCGTGAACTCCTCGCCGGCCCGCGCCGCTACACCGATCTGCACGCCGACCTGCCCGGAGTCAGTACGGACATGCTGGCCGGCCGCCTCAAGGACATGGAGGGCGCCGCACTTGTCACGCGCCGCCGCCTGCCGGCGCCCGCGTCGGCGTACGTGTACGAACTCACGCCGCGCGGCCGCGAGCTGCTGCCCGTCCTGCGGGCCCTGGCCGAATGGGGCGCGCCCGCCCTGGAGGAACCCCGGCCGACCGACGCCGTCCGCGCCCACTGGTTCGCGATCCCGCTGCTGGGCGCGCTGGCGGGCCGGATCGAGGGCGTCGTTCAAGTGACCCTCGACGAAGGGGTGTTCCATGTACGGACCGGGGGCGACGCGGCCGCCTCGTACGCGGACGGACCGGCCGAGGACGCCGACGCGCACCTGCGGACCGACGCCGCGACCTGCCGCGCCCTGGCGAGCGGGGAGCTGACGCTCGCGGAGGCGGTGCGGGACGGACGGGTCGAGGTGGCGGGGGACGGCCTTCTCGCCGGTGAACCGCGGGAGCCGCTCGTGCCGTCGGCGGTCGACTGATCGTCAATTCCTGTCCGAGTCATCCCCCTTGCGGGTAGCGTAAGGCTGTTTGGCGGCCATGAACCGATGGGCCGCGCTGGGAAGTTGGAGGGCTGCTCCATGGGGATCGACATCTGCACCGAGCGGGACACGCGCCTCGGGGAGACCCTGGTGGTCGAGCCGGTGCGCGCGGGCAGCCGTGACGGTGTACTGGCCAAGGGCACCTCGGTCGGCACGCTCCGGATCAAGCCGCCCAAGGGGCGGACGGATGTCGTCTTCCGTACCGTCACCCTCGCCCCGGGGGCCTCCACGGGGTGGCACCACCACCCCGGCCAGATCATCGCCGTCGTCCAGTCGGGCACGCTGACCCGCATCCTGCACGACTGCTCGGTCGAGACGGTGTCCGCGGGCGAGGCCTTCGTCGAGCCCGCGGGCCGAAGGAACCGCCACACAGGACACAACTTCGGCTCCGAGCCCGTCGTGCTCTACATGACCTGCCTCCTGCCCGAGGGCGCGCCGCTCGCGATCGAGGCGGACGCACCGGACTGCGCGCTCAGCCTCGCTTGAGGCTTGAGGCCTGAGGCCTTCGGCCTGACGGCTCGGGCCGACGGCGGCGACGCCGGTGATCCGGTTCCGTTCGATGCCGGTTCATAGACTCGGAACCGTGCGATTCGAAGCGATCACCTGGGAGCGGCTGGCCACCACGCTGGCCGCGCATGTCGACGGGGCGGCCCCCGGCGACGGCGGCGACTGGCTCAAGGTCGGGATCGACGGGCCGCCCGCGGCGCCCACCGGGGAGACCGCCGAGCGGATCGCGGAGGCGCTGCGGCTGCGTGGGCGGTCCGTGCTCGTCGTCGGCACCGAAGGGTTCCTGCGGCCCGCGTCGCTGCGCTACGAGTACGGGAAGCGGGACCCGGACTCGTACTACAGCGGTTGGTTCGACACCGGGGCGCTCTGGCGCGAGGTGTTCGGGCCGCTGGAGGCGGGAGGCAGCGGGCGCGTGCTGCCCGACCTGTGGGATCCCGCCACCGACCGCGCCACCCGCAGCCCGTACGTGGAACTGCCGCCCGGTGGCGTCCTGGTGGTGCACGGGCCGTTCCTCCTCGGGCACTGGTTCCCGTTCGACCTGACCGTCCATCTGCGGCTCTCGCCCGGAGCCCTCGCGCGCCGCAGCGAGGACCCCTGGACCCTGCCCGCCTTCGAGCGGTACGAGAACGAGGTCGGCCCCTCCGACACCGCGGACGTGGTCGTACGCGCCGACGACCCGCGCCACCCGGCCTGGACCGGACTCCGCGGCCAGGGGCCCGCCCCCGTACACAGTCCGCCCTAAGGCGGCGGCCGGCCGCCCACCACCGTCACCGCCTCCGCGCCCGCCCGGCACCCGGCCTCCGCCGCCTCCACCGCGTCCGCACCCGCGAGCCGGGCCGCCAGGAACGCTCCCGTGAACGCGTCGCCCGCGCCCGTCGAGTCCACCGGGCGGACGGCCGGCGCCGCGACCCGGCCCGTGACCGAGCCGGCCTCGGCCACCACCGCGCCCTCGGCGCCCAGCGTGACCGCGACCAGCGGGAACGTACGGCTCAACGCCTCCGCCGCCGCCACCGGTTCCGCGCACCCGGTCAGCAGCCGGGCCTCGTCGGCGTTCGGGAACAGGGCCCGCGCGCCCTGGGCCGCGGTCAGGAACCGATCCGCCCCCAGCCGCTTCAGGAACCCCGCGGAGGCCGGGTCCACACTCACCGGAATCCCCGCCTCCCGCGCGCCCCGCAGCGCCCTCAGCGCGGTCGCGCGGCTCGGCGCGGCGAAGAAGAGATACCCGGACAGATGCAGATGCGCCGTTCCGTCGAGGAACGCGTCGGCCCAGTCGGCGGGGGAGAGACGCAGCGCCGCCCCGCTGTCGGTCAGGAACGTGCGCTCGGCGCTCGCGTCGACCAGGGAGATCACCGTCGCCGTGGTGGCGTCCGCGTCCATGACCAGCATCGGCCGAACGCCCGCCCGGCGCAGCGCCCGGTCGTGCCACCCGGCCTCGTCCGCGCCCACCCGCCCGAGCAGCCGCACCTGCCCGCAGCCCGAACGCGCCGCCCAGCAGGCCGCGTTGGCCCCCGCCCCGCCCGGCAGCCGCCGGATCTCGGCGGCCGTGTCCGTGGCCGGTGCGAGCGGGGTCCCGTGCCGGGCCACGACGTCGGTGACCACGTCCCCGACGACCAGGAGCCCGGTCACGCCCGGCCGTGGTACGCCGTCGCGATCCGCGCCGCGAGCCGCACGTTGCCGCGCACCGCCGCCAGGTTGGCCTCCAGGGACGCCCCGTCGGTGTGCACCGTCAGATACTCGAGCAGGAACGGCGTCACGGCCTGGCCGGTGATCCCCTTCTCCTTCGCCGCCGCGAGGCCCTGCGCGAGGACCCGGTCGTGCAGCGCCGGATCCAGCTGGTCGGCCACCGGCACCGGGTTCGCGACGATCAGCGCGGAGTACGGCTCGCCCAGCTCGTCCTGGGTCCGTATCACGCCCGCCACCTCCTCGGGCGTCCGCAGCGTCCAGTCGACCGGCTCTCCCGAGGAGGCCAGATAGAACCCGGGGAAGCGCTCCGTCCCGTACCCCACGACCGTCACGCCCAGGGTCTCCAGGCGCTGCAGCGTCGCCGGGACGTCGAGGATCGACTTGATCCCCGCGCACACCACCGTGATCCCGACCCGGGAGAGCAGCCGCAGGTCCGCCGACTCGTCCTGCGTCTCGTGCCACTCCCGGTGCACCCCGCCGAGCCCGCCGGTCGCGAAGACCCGTATGCCGACCGAGTCCGCCAGCCACGCCGTCGCCGAGACCGTCGTCGCTCCCGTCGCCCCGGCTGCGAGCGCGGGCGCCAGATCGCGGTGGCCCAGCTTCCGTACCGCCGGATCCTCGGCGATCCGGGCCAACCGGTCCTCGTCCAGGCCGACATGGGCCGTGCCGTCGACGACGGCGATCGTGGCGGGCACGGCGCCGCCGTCCCGTACCAGCGCCTCCAGCTCCCGGGCCACGGCCAGATTGCGCGGGCGCGGCAGGCCGTGGGCGATGATCGTGGACTCCAGCGCGACGACGGGACGGCCCTCGTGGAGCGCCTCCCGTACCTCTTCGGACACCTGTGTGGACATGTCCCATCTCTGGCGCAACCGCAGACCCCCCAAACCTCGGTGGCGACCTTCAGCCACAGCGCGACAGACCGGGCAGCCGTGCGGCGTCCACCACCTGGATCACCGGCCGGGAGCCGGAGGCCTTGGCGTTGCCCACGCTGTACGCGACGGCCAGCGCACCGCCTCTGGCCTGCGCGTAGCCGTACGCCGGGGTGATCCGCGCGTATGATCCCGAGCCGAGGTCCAGGGCGTAGGAGGTCTCCGGGGTGCGCCAGGTGACCAGACGGCCGCTGATCCGCAGCTGGTCCATGCCGTCGACGGCCGGGGACGTGGTCACGACCGCCGCCGGCCGCGCGTCCCCCGTCCGCCACACCATCAGCCGGGGCTCGGTCTCGCCTCGCACCCAGGCCCAGGTGCCGCCGTCGGAGACGACGGAGCGGATGTCCCGGAGCGCGGCCAACGGGCCGGGCAGTGCGGCGGGCCGTCCGGTCGCCAGGGAGACGGCGGCCAGCCGCGTCCCGGAGCCCGTCGATTCGCGCCACACCAGCAGCGCGCCCGCGGCGAAGGGGGTGTCCATCACCCCGGTGTGCAGGGCGCGCGGGGCGCCACCTGCGGCAGGGGCCGCGTACACGGTCGCCTTGCCGTCGCCGGAGCCCTGCGCCCAGTGGACGGTGCCGTCACGGACGACGGGCTGGGGGAGCGGGCCCGGCCGGTCGGCGCGGGCGAGCCGCCGCGCCTGTCCCGTGCCGGCATCCCAGACGTACAGACTCCACGGGCTGTCGAGGGTCCGTCCTTCGAGGATCGCGAACGCGGCCCACCGCCGGCCGTCGAAGTCGGCCGCGAGCAGCTGGTGTTCGACGGGGTCGGCGAGGGCGAGCAGGGTGCGCGGCGCCTTGCTCGTGAGCACCAGCGCGGCCCGGCGGCGGTCGGCGCCGGTGAGCTGCACGGCGGTCCAGCCGGGGCCGGCGTCGGTGAGAGCCGCCCGCTCGCCGGCCGGTGTCCGCAGCTCGCCCGCGTCGAGCGCGGCGCGCCAGGCGGCGGGCAGCCCCACCTCGCACGCGGCGGCGAGCGCGCGCGGCCGCGGTGCCGGGGCGGATGTCCTGCCGGGCGTCGGATCGGGGGCGGGCCGCGCCGACGAGCATCCCGCGAGCAGGACGCCCGTCAGCAGCAGGGCCAGGGCGCAGGACCTACCAGACGTAACCACGGCCGCCCATGATGGTCGTGATGGTGTCGGACGAGATGTGCGCCGACTTGGGGACCGAGCCCGCCCACGAGATCACGCTCGTGCTGACCCCGCCCACCGGATCGAGGTAGTTGACCTGCCCGGCGGCCGTGTCGGTGTTGTAGCCGTCGATCGCGACCCAGTGGAATATCTCGATGTTGGGGTGGCCGACGAGGTGCGGGCCGCCCGGTACCTCCCAGGCGTTGCCGGCGATGGCGTAGTCGTTGTCGGTGTTGTGGGTGATGTGCTGCCTGAAGTTCGCCTTGTCGGTGGCCGTCGGGGTGTACGGCAGCGCCTTCGGTACGTAACCGGCGCCCGGCAGCCGGTGGTTCAGCGCGTCGGCCATCGGATAGCCGGTCGGGCTGGGGACGTTGATGTTGATGCCGTACCAGGCGGTGCCGTTGCCGGTCGTCTTCAGGAGGGTCGCGGCGTCCTGCTGCGAGCGGCCCGCGACCTCGTCGTGCGCGGACTGGGTGATCACGAGGGTGGCCGGGCCGCACCAGTAGGAGGTCTTCTGCGACTGGTGGAGGCCGCCGGAGAGCTTGTAGCCGGCGAGCGCCGCCTGGGCGCGCACGCCGTCGTACGCGCTGCTCGCCTCCGCCTGTTTGGCGGCGCTCAGTCTCCGCTGCGCGGGGGTGAGGCGCTGCGGGCCGAGGGTGTCGTGGGCGGCCTTGTAGGAGGCTCCGGGGGCCAGGGGCTCGACGGCCATGGGTTCGGCGGCCACGGGCTCGGCCACGGGTTCGGCCACGGGTTCGGGGGCCACCGGCTCGGCGGCCAGGGCGGCGGGGGCGGCCGCGGCGGCCGCGAGCAGCGCCGCGGCGGTCAGGGCGGCGGTACGCAGAAGGAAGGCTGACGCCGGCATCGCACTCTCCTGTCGAAGGTGGGGGAGGAGTTCAGGGGGAGTTTGACGCGCACACGCCAGGCTCGACAGGGGGCTCGGTGGATTGCCTCCGACCAACATTGGGCGCACCAAAGGCGCCTCTCGTGACCAGCGGGGACATCGGTTCGTCACCTGTTTCGCCGGCCCGGTTTTCGGCGCCACGGAGTCGTGACGCCGGGCTCGGTGGCGTGCGCGTATGAGCGATTCCGCCCCCGAAGGGGCCGAGGTGTCCATTCGTCACTTCTACGACGACCTCGCCGCCGACTACGACCTGATGTACGCCGATTGGGGTGCGAGCGTCGCGAACCAGGGGGGCGGCGCTCGACCGGATCACCGCCGAACAGCTCGGAACGGGTGCTTCCGAATCCTCGTACGGGGTTCTCGACTGCGCCTGCGGAATCGGTACCCAGGCCCTCGGTCTGGCCGCGCGAGGGCACCTGGTCACCGGCACGGACCTCAGCCCGCGCGCCGTCGCCCGCGCCGCGCGCGAGGCCGGCCGCCGGGGGGTGCCCTTCACCGCCGCGGGCGCCGCGGACATGCGCGCCCTGCCCTTCGCCGACGCCTCCTTCGACGTGCTCGTCTGCGCCGACAACTCCCTTCCGCATCTGCTCACGCCCGCGGACGTCCAGGCCGCGCTGGGCGAGATGCGGCGCGTACTCACCCCCCGGTGGCCTGCTGATTCTCTCCACACGGCCCTACGACGAACTGCTCCGCGAGCGCCCCGTCTCGACCCCGCCGACCGTGCGGACCGGCCCCGAGGGGCGGACGATCACCTTCCAGCTCTGGTACTGGCACGAGGACGGCGAGCACGACGACCTGGAGCTCTTCCAGCTCCGGCCAGACGGCTCCGGCTGGGCCACGACAGTGCGCCGCGCGACCTACCGGGCGCTTCGCCGGAGCCGTACTTCGGATTTCGTCGCCGACGCCGGATTCGGGGAAGTCGCCTGGTCGGAGCCGGAACGGAGCGGCTTCTTCCAGCCGGTCCTGACCGCGAGACGGCCCTGAGCCCCCACTACAGTCACCGCCCATGACGACACACGACCAGCCCTCCTTCGCCGTCCACATCCCCGACGCGGACCTGGAGCCGGAGCCGCTCGACCCCGCGCAGATCGTCGCGGGCACGCCCGAGGTGACCGGCAAGGTCCTGTGGGAGTCCGCCGACGGCAAGCAGCTGCGCGGCATCTGGCAGATCACGCCCGGAGTGGTGACCGACACGGAGGCCGACGAGCTCTTCGTCGTGGTCAGCGGCCGCGCCACGGTCGCCGTCGAAGGGGGCGACACGATGGAGATCGGGCCCGGCGACGCCTGTGTGCTGCGCGAGGGGGACCGGACCACCTGGACGGTCCACGAGACACTGCGCAAGGCGTACCACATCAGCCTCTAGAGGGGGCGCCCCGACGGGGAGCCGAAGGGAGAGTCCAGGGTCTGGTAGGAAGGTTTCCTGTCGGATAGCATCCCGGGCAGCGGCTTGGCGCGGCGCCCGTTCCCCCGGGCGTGACGCGCTCAGCGAGAGCTCTGACCCGGCCGCGGAGCACCGCACGCCCTCCTGCCCGACCCCGGGCGGGAGGCGATGCTCCGCACCGCCGTCCAGCTCTCGCCGACCCCTCAGGCCAGGGAGCCCAGGTATGCGCCTGTACGCCTCCGCCCCACCACGCCGCACCACCTCTCTCCTCCTCACCGCCGTCCTGCTGCTGATCGGCGGCCTGCTGCTCGCCTACCCGGGCCGGGCCGGAGCGGCCGCCGACCCGCTCATCTCGCGCGGCAAGCCCGCCACCTCCTCCTCCGTCGAGGACTCCACCTTCGGCCCGGCCAAGGCCTTCGACGGCGACCCGGCCACCCGCTGGGCCAGCGCCGAGGGCTCCGATCCGCAGTGGATCAAGGTCGACCTCGGCGCCGGCCCCTCCGTCTCGCGCGTACGCCTCTCCTGGGAGGTCGCCTACGCCAAGGCCTACCGCGTGGAGATCTCCGCCGACAACGCCACCTGGACCCGGCTCGCCACCGAGACCGCCGGAAACGGCGGCACCGACGACTGGACCGGACTCACCGGCAAGGGACGCTTCCTGCGCGTGTACGGGACCGCGCGCGGCACCTCGTACGGCTACTCCCTCTACGAAGTAGAGGTCTACGGCACCCTCGACAGCGGGCCCCCGCCCTCCGGTGCCTTCACCGTCGTCGCGGCCGGAGACATCGCCGCCCAGTGCACGGCCTCCAGCAGCTCCTGCGCCCACCCCAAGACCGCCGCCCTGGCCCAGCGGATCAACCCGAGGTTCTACCTCACGATGGGCGACAACCAGTACGACGACGCCCTGCTGTCCGACTTCCGCGCCTACTACGACAAGACCTGGGGCGTCTTCAAGGACCGCACCCGGCCCGTCCCCGGCAACCACGAGACCTACGACCCGGCCGGCCCGCTCGCCGGCTACAAGGCGTACTTCGGCGCGATCGCCTACCCCCAGGGCAAGCCGTACTACAGCTACGACGAGGGCAACTGGCACTTCATCGCCCTCGACTCCAACTCCTTCGACGACCCGACCCAGATCCAGTGGCTCAAGGACGACCTCGCCCGGAACACGAAGGGCTGCGTCGCCGCCTACTACCACCACCCGCTCTACTCCTCCGGCGGCCACGGCAACGACCCCGTCTCCAAGCCCGTCTGGCAGATTCTCCACGGCGCCAAGGCCGACCTCGTCCTCAACGGACACGACCACCACTACGAGCGCTTCGCGCCGCAGGACCCGTACGGGCGGGCCACCGCCGACGGCATCGTCGAGATCGTCGGCGGCATGGGCGGAGCCGAGCCCTACCCGATCGAGACGGTCCAGCCGAACAGTCAGAAGCGCATCAGCGGCACCTACGGCGTGCTGAAGCTGGACTTCACCGATACGACGTACACCTGGCAGTACGTCGGCACCGACGGCCAGGTCAAGGACTCCGGTCCGACCTACACCTGCCACTGATGTACCTGGCGACCACCGGTCGCCCCGACGCGCCGCCGCCCCGCACCGGGGCGGGGCGGCGCGTCGGCGGCACCGTCCTCGCGCTCGGCACGGTCAGCCTGGTCACCGACATCTCCTCGGAGATGGTGACGGCCGTGCTCCCCCTCTACCTCGTCCTCGGACTCGGCCTCACCCCGCTCCAGTTCGGCTTCCTGGACGGCCTCTTCAACGGTGCGACCGCGCTCGTACGACTCCTCGGCGGCCACGCGGCCGACCGCGGCGGCCGGTACAAACGCGTCGCCGGGCTCGGCTACGCCCTGTCCGCCTGCTCCCGCCTCGGCCTGCTCCTCGCCGGCGGCGCGACGGGCGGGATCGCGGCGGCGCTCGCCGCGGACCGCCTCGGCAAGGGCATCCGGACCGCCCCGCGCGACGCGCTGATCACGCTCAGCGGCCCGCCCGAAGACCTGGGCCGCGCCTTCGGCGTCCACCGGGCGATGGACACGACCGGCGCCCTGCTCGGCCCCCTGGCGGCCTTCGCCCTGCTGTGGGCGACCGCGGACGCGTACGACGCGGTGTTCGTCGTGAGCTTCTGCACGGGCGTGCTCGGTGTGGTGCTCCTGGTGGTGCTCGTGCCCGGCGGACAGGCGGC
Source organism: Streptomyces vilmorinianum (assembly GCF_005517195.1). NCBI lineage: Bacteria > Bacillati > Actinomycetota > Actinomycetes > Kitasatosporales > Streptomycetaceae > Streptomyces > Streptomyces vilmorinianum. Next base: position 2,158,911 of record NZ_CP040244.1, read on the forward strand.
CCCCGAAGCGGGTGGTGGCCCACGTCCTCGGGCCCGTGCTCCGCTCGCCCCGCTGCGCTCGGCCGCGTACCGTCGGATCCTCGGCGCGACCGCCCTGCTCGGGGCCGTCACCGTCGGGGACGCCTTCGTCTATCTGCTGCTGCAGCGGCGGTTCGACCTGGCCGTCACCTGGTTCCCGTTCCTGCCCCTGGGCGCCGCGGCCGCGTATCTGCTGCTCGCTGTCCCGGCCGGACGCCTGGCCGACCGGATCGGACGCCGCCGCCCCTTTCTGTACGGGCACGGTGCACTGCTCCTCGCGTACAGCCTGCTGCTCGCACCTGGCCCCGGACCGCTCCTGCTCGGGCTCGTCCTCGGGCTGCTCGGGGTCTTCTACGCCGCCACCGACGGGGTCCTGATGGCGCTGACCGGCCCCCTGCTGCCGGCCGGGCGGCGAGCGAGCGGACTCGCGCTCGTCCAGACCGTCCAGGCGCTGGCCCGGCTTGTCGCGGCGACCGGGTTCGGGGCCGCATGGACGCTCTGGGGCCCCTCGACCGCCCTTGCCCTGGCCCTCGCCGGCCTCACGGCCGCCCTCGTGTGCGCCGTCCGTCTGCTGCCCGACACCCCGCCTTCGGAAGGGTCTCCGACATGAACACCCCCGCCCGCCTCTGGGTACTGGTCCTCGCCGTGCTCCTGCTCGGCGGCGGGGCGACGGCCTACACGCTCCGGGCGGCGGAGCGCACCACCGGCCGCACGGCCACCGCGGGCGGCGGCGAGCCGGCGTTCATCCTCGAAGGCTCCGCCGGCCGCCTCCACTTCCGTGACACGGCGAGCGGCCGCATCGGCCGCGAGGGTCCGTCCGGAACCCCTGACTCCCGTACGGTCGGCGGCCCCCGCTGCGACCGCTTCCACGCCGCCGGGCCCACCGCGCTCTGCCTCCGGCGACGGCCGGGCGTACCCGCCCGCTCGTACGCGATCGTGCTCGACCGGCACCTGCGCGAACTGCGCCGGATCGCCCTGCCCGGCATCCCCAGCCGGGCCCGCGTCTCGGCCTCGGGGCAGATGCTCTCCTGGACCATGTTCGCGACCGGCGACTCCTACGCCGCGTCCGCGTTCTCCACCCGGACCTCGATCCTCGACCTGCGCACCGGCTACCTCGTGAAGAACATGGAACAGATCCCGCTCACCCTGTACGGCCGCCGCCACCACGCCCCCGACGTCAACTACTGGGGTGTCACCTTCACCCGCGACGACAACCGCTTCTACGCCACCGTCGCGACCGAGGGCCGCACGCACCTGGTCGAGGGCGACATGCGGAGGTGGTCGGCCAGGGCCGTACGCGAGAACGTCGAGTGCCCGTCGCTGTCACCGGACGACACCCGGGTCGCCTTCAAGAAGAAGGTCTCCGACGACCCGAAGGCCCCCTGGCGCCTGTACGTCCTCGACCTCCGCACCCTGCGCGAACACGCGGTCGCCGAACGCCGCAGCATCGACGACCAGGCGGCCTGGACGGATGACGGAACCCTTGCCTACGCCCACGAGGGCGCCGTGTGGACCGTCCCGGCCGACGGCACCGGCGCGCCGCGGCGACTGGCGTCCGGCGCCACATCCCCGGTGGTCCTGCGCTGAGAGGAGACGGATCCTCCAGGGGGGAGCGACGGACCCAGGGCCTCAGACGCGCCGCACCGCTCCCCGTACCGCCAGCGCCGCCATCGGCAGCAGCAGACACGCGCCCACGAGGTTCAGCCAGTTGTAGCCCGCCTGGGCCACGATCAGTCCCGCCGCCAGCCCGCCGAGACCGGCCGCGGTGTTCATGATGAAGTCCGACAGGCCCTGGACCGCCGCCCTCGCGGCCTGCGGAACCGAGTCCGTGAGCAGCGCGGAGCCCGACACCAGGCCCGCCGACCAGCCCAGGCCGAGCACGAACAGGCCCGCCGCGGTCTGTCCGTGACTCGGGCCCGCCGTGCCCGCGAGCAGCGCCGCCACGGACAGGAGCCCGACGGCCAGACCGATCACCGACAGCCGGCCCCACCGGTCCGACAGCCGGCCCATCACGGGCGAGAAGGCGTACATACCCGCGATGTGTCCGCTGATCACCAGACCGATCAGCTCGATCCCGGCCCCGTGGTGGCTCAGCGCCACCGGGGTCATCGACATGATCGAGACCATCGTGGTGTGGGAGACGGCCACGGTCACCAGCGCGAGGCGCGCCCGCGAGGACTCCCGTACCGCCCGCATCCCCGCCCGGAGCGAGCGGCCATCGGCCTCCTGGTCCTCGTCCGGGCCGGCCAGCGAGCGGGCCGTCAGCAGCGGGTCCGGGCGCAGCAGCAGCGCCACCATCGCCGCGGCGATCACGAACACGCCGGCGGCCCAGACGAACGGTCCGGCCGCCATCGGGACACCGAGGCCCGCCACGCTCTTCCCGGCCGGTGCGGCGATGTTGGGCCCGAGGACCGCGCCGATCGTCGTCGCCCACACCACGGTGGAGATGGCCTGGCCCCGGCGGTCCGGTTCGGCCAGGTCCGCGGCCGCGAACCGGGCCGCGAGGTTCGCCGAGGACCCGGCGCCGAAGCCGACCAGGCCCACCAGGAGCACGGGGAAGCTGTCGAGGACCGCCCCGAGGACGACGACTCCGGCGCCCAGCGCCCCGACCAGATAGGCGAGCACGAGCCCGGGCCGCCGCCCGCGCCTCCCCATGAGGGAGGCCAGCGGCATGGCGAGCAGCGCGGGACCGGCCACCGTGGCCGTCGAAGCGAGCCCCGACAGCGCCTCCGTGCCGCTGACCTCCTTGGCCAGGACGGCGGCGAGGGCGACGCCGATGGCGATCCCGAGGCCCCCGAGGATCTGGCTGGCGATCAGCACGGCCTGTATGCGTCGCCGCAGTGCCGGCAGTGCCGGCAGTGTCGGGCATCCGGCGGCCGAGTCGGGGGTGGATATCTCCGTGGGAAGCGTGGTGTCAGGGGCATCGGCGCTGTTGGTCACTTACGTGAGTGTGCCAGCCGTCCCCTGACAGCGGAATCCCGGCCGTGCGTACCGCCTCAGCCGGTGCGTACCGCCTCAGAAGAGCGGCTGGGGCAGCACGCCCTCCAGCGCCAGCAGCGTCCGCTTCGTCTCCAGACCGCCGCCGAAGCCGCCGATCCCGCCGTCGCTCTCCACCACCCGGTGGCACGGCACGACCACCGGCAGCGGATTGGCGCCCATCGCCGCCCCGACGGCCTGCGCCGCGCCCGGCTGCCCCACGCGCTTCGCCAGGTCCCCGTACCCCACGACCGTCCCGAACGGCACCCCCTCCGCCAGCTCGCGCAGCACCTGGCGGTTGAAACCCGTCGTCAGGGTCCAGTCGAGCGCGAGGTCGAACACTCGCCGCTCGCCCGCGAAATACTCCGCGAGCTGCCGTATCGGCTCGGCGAGCCGGCCCGAGGCGCTGTGCACCGGCTCCGCGGCGAGCTGCCCCGCCAGCCGCTCGAGCGCCGCGTCCCGCACCGCGTCGTCGGCGTGGAAGACCACGGTCACGAGCCCGCGACCGGTCGCCGCGAGGAGCAGCGGGCCGATGTCGCTCGCCACGACCGCCCATTCCACCTTCGTGTCCATGGTGTCCATGACGATCACGGTACGACCCCCCACTGACATCACGGCCTTCACGGCCCGGTCCCGGCCTGGTCCCGGCTCGGTCTCACGGCGGGCAATTCCCGGACCGCGTGGTCGCGGGGCCTCGCGCGCGCCATAATCTCGCGACGGCAGCACTACTCAGCGGTACCGACTGTTTTCGGACGACGTTGCACCACGGGTGGAGGACACACGCTCATGCAGGGCACGGTCGACGGATTCAGCTACGGCCTCGTCACACCGGTCGCCGCCTATCTCATGGCGTGCCTCGGCGGCGCCCTGGGCCTGCGCTGCACCACCAGATCGCTGCGTCACCGCGACACCTTCAAGGCGGGCTGGCTGGCCCTCGGAGCGACCTCGATAGGCACGGGCATCTGGACGATGCACTTCATCGCGATGATGGGCTTCTCCGTCCGGCAGGCGCCCATCAGCTACGACCGGCCCCTCACCTTCGCCAGCCTGGGCGTCGCCGTCGTCATGGTCGGCATCGGCATCTTCATCGTCGGCTACCGCGGGGCGACCCCCCTCACGCTCGTCACCGGCGGCACGATCACCGGCCTCGGCATCGCCACCATGCACTACCTCGGCATGGCCGGCATGCGCTTCCAGGGAGACATCGAGTACGACACCCTCACCGTCGCCCTCTCCGTCGTGATCGCCGTCGTCGCCGCCACCTCCGCCCTCTGGGCGGCCGTCTCGGTCCATGGATTTCTGGCCAGCCTCGGCGCCAGCCTCGTGATGGGCCTCGCCGTCAGTGGTATGCACTACACCGCCATGGCGGCCGTCAACGTCCATCTGCACGGCACGGCCGACGCGGCCGGAAGCGGCGACTCCGCCACCTCGCTGATCCTGCCGATGCTGGTCGGCCCCGCCGTCTTCCTCCTCCTGGCCGCGGTCGTGGTCATGTTCGACCCGCTGCTCGTGATGGGCGACCCGGACTGGCAGCGGCCCGCCGCCCAGAGCGCGCACCGCCCCGGAGTGCCCGCCCCGCGCCGAGCCCCCGCCTACGGCGAGCCCGCGAACTGGTCGGCCCGGCCCCGGTCCGGCCGGGGCGGACACCGCTCCCAGGACTGGTGAGGCCCGGGGTGCCGGCCGGGCCCTGAGCCGTTCACCGCCCGACTGTCAGTGGGGGGTCGTACGGTGGTCACATGCGGCCCGTTTCCCAGATCGAACGTACGGTGGCGCCTTTCGAGGTCGTCAGTCCCTACCAGCCCAGCGGCGACCAGCCGACGGCCATCGCCGACCTCGAGCGGCGCATCCGCGCGGGGGAGAAGGACGTCGTCCTCCTCGGCGCCACCGGCACCGGCAAGTCGGCGACCACCGCGTGGATGATCGAGAAGCTGCAGCGCCCCACCCTGGTGATGGCGCCGAACAAGACGCTGGCGGCCCAGCTGGCGAACGAGTTCCGCGAGCTCCTGCCGAACAACGCCGTCGAGTACTTCGTCTCGTACTACGACTACTACCAGCCCGAGGCGTACGTCCCGCAGTCGGACACCTACATCGAGAAGGACTCCTCGATCAACGAGGAGGTCGAGCGGCTGCGCCACTCCGCGACGAACTCGCTGCTGACCCGCCGCGACGTCGTCGTGGTCGCCTCCGTCTCCTGCATCTACGGCCTCGGCACGCCACAGGAGTACGTGGACCGGATGGTCCCGCTCAAGGTCGGCGAGGAGATCGACCGCGACCAGCTGCTGCGCCGCTTCGTCGACATCCAGTACACGCGCAACGACGTGGCGTTCGCCCGGGGCACCTTCCGTGTCCGCGGCGACACGATCGAGATCTTCCCGGTCTACGAGGAGCTCGCCGTCCGCATCGAGATGTTCGGCGACGAGATCGAGGCGCTGTCCACGCTCCACCCGCTCACCGGCGAGGTCATCAGCGAGGACCGCGAGCTGTACGTCTTCCCCGCCAGCCACTACGTGGCGGGCCCCGAGCGGATGGAGAAGGCGATCAACGGCATCGAGCGCGAGCTCGAGAGCCGGCTCGCCGAGCTCGACAAGCAGGGCAAGATGCTGGAGTCCCAGCGCCTGCGCATGCGCACCACGTACGACATCGAGATGATGCGCCAGATCGGCTCCTGCTCCGGCATCGAGAACTACTCGATGCACTTCGACGACCGCGAGCCCGGCTCCGCCCCCAACACGCTCCTCGACTACTTCCCCGAGGACTTCCTGCTCGTCATCGACGAGTCGCACGTCACCGTTCCGCAGATCGGCGCGATGTACGAGGGGGACGCCTCCCGCAAGCGGACGCTGGTCGACCACGGCTTCCGGCTGCCGTCCGCGCTGGACAACCGCCCGCTGAAGTGGGAGGAGTTCCAGAAGCGGATCGGCCAGACCGTCTACCTCTCGGCCACCCCCGGCACGTACGAGCTGTCGCGCTCGGACGGCTTCGTCGAGCAGATCATCCGCCCCACCGGCCTGGTCGACCCCGAGGTCGTCGTCAAGCCCACCGAGGGGCAGATCGACGACCTGGTCCACGAGATCCGGCTGCGCACCGAGAAGGACGAGCGGGTCCTCGTCACCACGCTCACCAAGAAGATGGCCGAGGACCTCACCGAGTACTTCCTGGAGCTCGGCATCCAGGTCCGCTATCTGCACAGCGACGTCGACACCCTGCGCCGTATCGAGCTGCTGCGCGAGCTGCGGTCCGGTGAGTACGACGTCCTGGTCGGCATCAACCTGCTCCGCGAGGGTCTCGACCTGCCCGAGGTCTCGCTCGTCGCCATCCTCGACGCCGACAAGCAGGGATTCCTGCGCTCCGGCACCTCGCTCATCCAGACCATCGGCCGCGCGGCGCGCAACGTCTCCGGCCAGGTCCACATGTACGCCGACACGGTCACCCCGGCGATGGAGAAGGCCATCGACGAGACCAACCGGCGCCGCGAGAAGCAGATCGCGTACAACACGGCGAACGGCATCGACCCGCAGCCGCTGCGCAAGAAGATCAACGACATCGTCGCCACCATCGCGCGCGAGGAGGTCGACACCGAGCAGCTGCTCGGCACCGGCTACCGCCAGGCGAAGGACGGCAAGGGTGCCAAGGCGCCCGTTCCCTCCCTCGGCGCGCACACCGTCAAGAGCAAGGCCAAGGGCGGCAAGGCCGGCGCGGCGGGTTCGACGCTCCAGCTCGGCGACCGCCCGGCCACCGAACTGGCCGCGATCATCGAGGAGATGACCGACCGGATGCGTGCCGCGGCGGCGGAGCTGCAGTTCGAGGTGGCCGCCCGGCTGCGGGACGAAGTGGGAGAGCTGAAGAAGGAGTTGCGCCAGATGAAGGAGGCGGGAATCGCCTGACGTCCCGGGCACTCCGGCCCGCCCGGTGTGTTGCAAGACCGACACAAAACACGACCGCGGCTGCTGCGCCGTCGGTGCCCCTGCGTAGGGTGCTGGACAACCGCACGGACAGCAGGGACGGCCGCGGTGATCGCAAGGAGAGGGGACAGCGCGTGACGGTCAACATGACCAAGGGTCAGGCCATCAGCCTGGAGAAGCAGGGCGGGGGCACCCTTACCTCCGTACGGATGGGCCTGGGCTGGCAGGCGGCGCCCCGCCGCGGCCTCTTCGGCTCGCGCACCCGGGAGATCGACCTGGACGCCTCGGCGGTGCTCTTCGCCGACAAGCAGCCGGTGGACGTGGTCTTCTTCCGCCACCTGGTCAGCGACGACGGCTCGGTCCGGCACACCGGTGACAACCTGGTGGGCGGCGCGGGCCAGGGCGGCGACGACGAGTCGATCCTGGTCGACCTCCAGCGCGTCCCCGTCCACATCGACCAGATCGTCTTCACGGTGAACTCCTTCACCGGGCAGACGTTCCAGGAGGTGCAGAACGCCTTCTGCCGGATCGTCGACGAGACCAACGGCCAGGAGCTCGCGCGCTACACCCTGGACGGCGGCGGTCAGTACACGGCGCAGATCATGGCGAAGGTGCACCGGGCCGGCTCCGGCTGGCAGATGACCGCCCTGGGCAACCCGGCCAACGGCCGGACGTTCCAGGACCTCATGCCGGCGATCCTGCCGCAGCTGTAGGCAGGCACCGCAGAGACACCCACAGCTCCCGGAGGCAGCAGGCCGCCGGGAGCTGTCCCACATGATCCGCACGTGAAGACACCGCCGAGGGGACAGAGTCGATGACGGCCGAGCTGGTCCGGGGACAGAACCACCCCCTGCCCGACACCCGCCTGGAGATCCGGGTCTCGGCCGGCCATCCGGTCGTCGCGGGAGCCACCCTCGGCGACGAACAGGGCAGGGTCGCCGGCGTCGAATGGATCGCCCACCCCGGCTCGCCCTCCCTGCCCGGCGTCGACGTCTCCCAGCAGGCCGCCGCCGACCACCGCCTCGCCTTCGACCTGGAAGCGGTGCCCGCATCCGTGCACCGGGTCTCGGTCCTCCTGGCGCTGCCCATAGGTGTCGGCGGACCGGCCCGCTTCGGCGCCGTCACCGCCCCCTTCGTCGCCGTCACCGGCCTCGACGGCACCGCGATCGCCACCTACACGATCACCGGACTCGACAGCGAATCCGCCGTCGTCGCCCTGGAGTTGTACCGCCGCCAGGGCACCTGGAAGGTCCGCGCCATGGGGCAGGGGTACGAGGGCGGCCTCGCCGCCATGCTCGGCGACCAGGGGCTCGAGCGCCCCGCAGACCTGGCCGCGTCGATCCTGGAGGCCGTCGCCCGAGGCCTGGCCCGCTCGGTCGCCGCCCCGCCCCCGCGCGTCCCCGAGGCGGAGCGGGTCCGGCACACCGCCCCCGTCGCGGCCGACCACCAGGACGCACCCCCGCCCGCCGCGGGCGGCCCCATCGACTACGCCCACCCGCGCCGCCAGGCGCCACCCCAGGAGCCCACCGCACCCGCGCCGACGGCGACGCACCCCACCCCCGTCGCCGGGGACGCCGCCGGCTGGTCCATGGACGAGCGGCTCTACAACCAGGTGTGGGGCATGTTCGAGGACCTGGCCCGCACCACGGCGGCGTACCGCAGTGCCTGCGACTTCGCCGAGTCCCGCCTCGACCAGGAGCTCGACCGCGCGCTCTCCGACCCGCGCAGCCGCATCGGCGGCGCCGGCGACGCCGCCCGCGAGGCGGCCCGCGCCAAGCACGACGACCTCACCGCCCGTGCCCAGGAGGCCCTCGACCGGGACCTCGCCCAGCTCGCCGCCGAGTCCGAGGTCGTCGAACCGGCGCTGCCCGCCGCGTTCGCCCGCTGGGACAACCCCGTCTGGCACGCCTACCGCGTCCCCATGGAGGTCCCCATGGCCGTGCGCCTGGGCGACCTCCACCTCCCCGAGCGCACCGATCTGCGCATCCCGATGCTGGTCCGGCTGCCGCTGGAGCGAGGGCTGTGGGTGGACAGCGGGCGCGGTCGCTCCGAGACGGCCGGGCTGCTCGACGAGACCGAGCTGCGCCGGCTCGCGATGGACACCGCGGTCGCGCACGCGGCCAGGCTGCTCGCCGTGTACCCGCCCGGCGAGTTCACCGTCCATGTCGTCGACCCGGCGGGCTCCGGCGCCGCCGCGCTCGCCCCGCTCGTCGAGGCGGGCGTCCTGGCCGGACCGCCGGCCGCCGGGGCGGCCGGGGTCTCCGCCGTCCTCGCGCGGCTCACCGAGCGCGTGGACCTGGTCCAGATGGCGATGCGGGCAGGTGCCCCCGACGCGCTGCCGCCCGGCATGGACACGGCCGAGCAGCTCCTGATCGTCCATGACTTCCCGCACGGCTTCGACGACCGCGCGGTCACCCGGCTCCGCTACCTCGCCGACGAGGGCCCGGCCGTCGGCGTCCATCTCATGATGGTCGCCGACCGCGAGGAGGCCTCCGCGTACGGCCCGGTGCTCGACCCGCTGTGGCGTTCGCTGCTGCGGATCACGCCCGTCCCCGACGACCACCTCGCCGACCCGTGGGTGGGCCATGCCTGGACGTACGAGCCGCCGACGTTCCCGCCCGGCAGCGGGGTGCTGGGTCAGGTCCTCGGCCGGGTGGCCGAGACCCGTCGCCAATGGGGCCGCTGACCTGGGCATTTGGGTTCTCTTTACCCTCGTCTTTACCTTCTCTTGGTTATTCGGGTAGTCTTCTCGGCGCGGAGGGGAGTACTCCCCATGTGCGGCGTTCCCGTCAATACGGACGGACCCCGAGTGGTCCGGTCCCGGGGCGTCGGCCCGGCCCGTCGCGTACGGGAGCGGGTGGAGGAGACCTCCGGCAGCGACGACGCTGATCAGTAGCCGTACGACGCCGGAGGCGCAGTGGACGTATCGATGACCCTGTGGGTGCTGACCATTCTTGGTCTGTCCGCCCTGATCGCGATCGACTTCTTCATCGGGCGCAAGCCCCATGACGTGTCGGTCAAGGAAGCCGGAATCTGGACGGTCGTCTGGATCGTCCTGGCCGCGCTCTTCGGCCTCGGCCTGCTGCTCTTCGGCAACAGCCAGGCATCCGGGGAGTTCTTCGCCGGATTCATCACCGAGAAGTCGCTCAGCGTCGACAATCTCTTCGTCTTCGTCCTGATCATGGCGAAGTTCTCGGTGCCCTCCCACCTCCAGCAGCGGGTGCTGCTCGTGGGCGTGCTGATCGCCCTGGTCCTGCGCGCGGTCTTCATCGCCGCCGGCGCCGCGATCATCGCCAGCTTCTCCTGGGTCTTCTACCTCTTCGGCGCGTTCCTGATCTTCACCGCCTGGAAGCTCATCCAGGAGGCGCGCTCGGACGAGGAGGAGGACGAGTTCGAGGAGAACCGTCTCCTGAAGTCCATCGAGAAGAAGTTCGGCGTCGCGGACAGGTACCACGGCACGAAGCTCTTCCTGAAGGTCAACGGCAAGCGGGTGCTGACCCCGCTGATGATCGTCATGCTCGCCATCGGCACGACCGACGTGCTCTTCGCCCTCGACTCGATCCCGGCGATCTTCGGCCTCACCCAGGACCCGTACATCGTCTTCACCGCCAACGCCTTCGCCCTGATGGGTCTGCGGCAGCTGTACTTCCTGATCGGCGGCCTGCTCAAGAAGCTGGTCCACCTCAGCTACGGCCTGTCGGTGATCCTCGGCTTCATCGGCGTGAAGCTGGTGCTGCACGCCCTGCACGAGTCCGGGGTGCACGTCCCCGAGATCTCCATCCCGTTCTCGCTGGCGGTCATCTGCGGCGTCCTCATCGTCACCACGATCACCAGCCTGATCGCCTCCAAGAAGCAGGCGGAGCGCGAGGGCTCGGAGACGCCCGAGACGCCCGAGAAGCCCGAGACGCCCGTGGCGGACGGCGAGACCGACAAGGACAGCGTGAGCGTCTGAGGCTCGCTCCACCCCCTGAACGCACCGCGGCCGGTGCGAGCGGCACACCACCGCCCGCACCGGCCCGCGGTGCGTTCCGCTCCGGGCCGGCCCGCTAGGCCGGCACGCGCTCCGGTTCCCCGGCCCTCGACGGCAGCGTCTCCGGGAGCAGCGCGAAGCAGCCCAGGCTCACCAGCGCCACCACCGTCAGATACGCCGCAACGCCCCAAGGCGGACCCGGGCCGCCCGACACGGCCGTCGCCACGATCGGCGTCAGCGCCCCGCCCAGGACGCCGGCGAGGTTGTAGCCGACCGCCGCGCCGGTGCACCGCACCCGCGGCTCGTACAGCTCCGGAAGGTACGCGGCGACCACCGCGAACATCGTGATGAACGCCAGCAGGGCGCCCAGGAACCCGAGGAACATCAGCAGCGGACGGGCGGTGTGCAGCAGCCCCACCATCGGGAACATCCAGACCGCACAGGCCGCGCACCCGGCCAGGCAGAGCGGGCGCCGGCCGAAGCGGTCGCCGAGCATCGCGAGGAACGGGGTCGCGGCCCCCTTGATCGCCACCGCCGCCATGATGCAGACCAGCATCACCGTCCGGCTCACCCCGAGCTGCTCGGTGCCGTAGGCCAGGGACCAGGTCGAGACCGTGTAGAAGACGGCGTAACCGACCGCCAGCGCGCCGGCGGTCAGCAGCACCAGACGCCAGTGCCCCCGCGCCACCTCCGCGAGCGGCGCGCTCGCCCGCCGCCCCGACTCGGTCAGCTCCCGGAACTGCGGAGTCTCCGTGAGCGAGGAGCGCAGCAGGAGTCCGCCCGCGGCCAGCAGTCCGGCCGCCCAGAACGGCACCCGCCAGCCCCACTCCCGGAACTGCGCGTCGGTCAGGGTGGCGGAGAGCACCAGCATCACGCCGTTCGCCAGCAGGAAGCCGACCGCCGGACCGATCTGGGGGAAGCTCGCCCACAGCCCGCGCCGCCGCTCCGGCGCGTGCTCGGCCGTGAGCAGCACCGCCCCGCCCCACTCGCCGCCCAGGCCGAGGCCCTGCAGAAAGCGCAGGACGAGCAGGAGGACGGGGGCGGTGATGCCGAGGGTCGCGTACGAGGGAACACAGCCGACCGCGACCGTGGCGCAGCCGGTGAGCAGCAGCGAGGCGAACATGACCGGCCGCCGCCCGTAGCGGTCGCCGACATGCCCGAAGAGGGCGGAGCCGAGCGGGCGGGCGACAAAACCGACGGCGAAGGTGCCGAAGGCGGCCAGGGTGCCCGCGACGGGGGAGAAGGTCGGGAAGAAGAGGGGCCCGAGGACGAGCGCGGCAGCGGTCCCGTAGACGAAGAAGTCGAAGAACTCGATGGCCGTGCCCACCAGGGAGGCGGCGGCAAGCCGCGCCATGGAGGGCGGCGACGGAGCGTGACTGAGGTGCATGCCGCGCCAACTACCCGGCGTCGGCCGGAGTTACGGGGGCGTGCGGAAGCGCGCGGTCAGGGACCGCGCGCCGGGGTCACCAGCCGCGTGCGTGCCACTCCGGGAGGTGCGGGCGCTCGTCACCGAGCGTGGTGTCCTTGCCGTGGCCCGGGTAGACCCAGCTCTCGTCCGGGAGCACCGCGAAGAGCTTGGTCTCCACGTCGTGGATCAGGCTCGCGAAGGCCTCCGGGTCCTTCCAGGTGTTGCCCACCCCGCCGGGGAAGAGGCAGTCGCCGGTGAAGACATGGGGGTGGCCCTGCGGGTCGTCGTAGATCAGGGCGATCGAGCCGGGGGTGTGCCCGACCAGACGGCGGGCGGTCAGCTCGACCCGGCCGACCTTGATCGTGTCGCCGTCCTCGACCTTGACGTCCGTCGGGACGGGGATGCCCTCGGCGTCGTACGCGCCGGCGTACGTACGTGCCCCGGTCGCCGCGACCACCTCGGCGAGCGCCTGCCAGTGATCGCCGTGCTGATGGGTGGTGACGACGGACGCGATGCCGTCGTCACCGATCAGCGTCAGGAGCGTGTCGGCCTCGTTGGCCGCGTCGATCAGCAGCTGCTCACCGGTCGCCCGGCAGCGCAGCAGATACGCGTTGTTGTCCATCGGGCCGACCGCGACCTTGGAGATCATCAGGTCCGTCAACTCGTGCACATCGGCCGGTCCGCCGACCTTCACCGCTCCGCTGTACGTCATGGACTCAGCCTATAGCGGGGGGAGGTCGGGGAGCCTGTCACCCGCGAGGAGGGCGAGGTGGGCGCCCTTGTCACCGCGGCCGGACAGCCAGCCGAGCAGTTCGGCGCCGGTGCCCCCGAGGACGACGGGGGTGCCCTGGTCGCCGCCGGTGTGCCACGTGGGTCCCTCCTCGTCGTGGCCGAGGCGGAGCGTCACCGGCGGGACCTCCGGGCGTCCCGACCAGCGGTCGGCGAGGAACTCGATCTCGCGGGTCACGAACTCGTCCGGGAGGTCCTCCAGCTCGTAGCCGATGCCCAGGTCGACATGGTGCAGGGCCACCTCCACCCAGCGGCGGAAGGGCACCCGCGCCGCGCGGTCCGTGACGCCGTTGCGGAGCTCCACGATCCGGTCCCAGTCGGCGGGCTCGCGGCCCACCGCCTGGAAGCGCTCGGCGCTCTCGCGCAGGTCGGCGAGGTGCACGTCGAGCGGGCGCGGGGCGTCGCGCTCGATGTCGGCGTCGCGGGTCTGGGCGTCCTTGTACATCGGCAGGCCCTGGAGGACGTTCACCAGGGCGTCGGCGTTGCGGGCGACATGGGCCAGGACGTGGCCACGGGTCCAGCCGGGAAGCCGTGACGGCTCGGCCGTCGCCGCGTTGTCCAGGGAGGCGACCGCGTCGAGGAGTCGTTCGGTCGCTTCATGGAGAGAGGCCAGGTCACGCACGGGATCGATCATGCAACCGACCCTAGCGTCGCCACTCGTTCGGGTGAAGCGGTCGGAGCAAGGCCGGAAATCGAATGTGCGTGCTATAAGCTCGGTGGAAGCATCCGGCATCCTTGGTTGTTGGGTGTTGTGGCACATCCAGGCATATCTGCGACCCGCACTCCTGTGCCTCCGCTCTCTCAAGAAAGGTGCGGACCGGCGTGGCCGACCGTCTCATCGTTCGTGGTGCTCGCGAGCACAACCTCAAGAACGTCTCGCTCGACCTCCCGCGTGACTCCCTCATCGTCTTCACCGGGCTCTCCGGGTCGGGCAAGTCCTCCCTCGCGTTCGACACGATCTTCGCCGAGGGGCAGCGCCGGTATGTCGAGTCGCTCTCGTCGTACGCCCGGCAGTTCCTCGGCCAGATGGACAAGCCGGACGTCGACTTCATCGAGGGTCTCTCGCCCGCCGTCTCCATCGACCAGAAGTCGACCTCGCGCAACCCGCGCTCGACGGTCGGCACCATCACCGAGGTCTACGACTACCTCCGCCTGCTCTTCGCCCGCATCGGCAAGCCGCACTGTCCCGAGTGCCGCCGCCCGATCTCCCGCCAGTCGCCGCAGGCCATCGTCGACAAGGTCCTGGAGCTCCCCGAGGGCAGCCGCTTCCAGGTCCTCTCACCGCTCGTGCGTGAGCGCAAGGGCGAGTTCGTCGACCTCTTCGCCGACCTCCAGACCAAGGGCTACAGCCGGGCCCGGGTCGACGGGCAGACCATCCAGCTGAGCGAACCGCCGACGCTGAAGAAGCAGGAGAAGCACACGATCGAGGTGGTCGTCGACCGCCTCACCGTCAAGGACGGCGCCAAGCGCCGCCTCACCGACTCCGTCGAGACCGCCCTCGGACTCTCCGGCGGCATGGTCGTGCTCGACTTCGTCGACCTCCCCGAGGACGACCCCGAGCGCGAGCGGATGTACTCGGAGCACCTCTACTGCCCGTACGACGACCTGTCCTTCGAGGAGCTGGAGCCGCGCTCCTTCTCCTTCAACTCGCCGTTCGGCGCCTGCCCGGACTGCACCGGCATCGGCACCCGCATGGAGGTCGACCCCGAGCTGATCGTCCCCGACGAGGACCGGTCCCTCGACGCGGGCGCCATCCACCCCTGGTCGCACGGACACACCAAGGAGTACTTCGGCCGGCTCATCGGCGGACTCTCCCAGGCCCTCGGCTTCCGTACGGACATCCCGTACGCCGGACTGCCGGCGCGGGCCAAGAAGGCCCTGATGTACGGCCACAAGACCCAGGTCGAGGTCCGCTACCGCAACCGGTACGGACGCGAGCGGGCGTACACCACCCCGGCCTTCGAGGGCGCCGTCTCCTTCGTGAAGCGGCGGCACAGCGAGGCGGAGAGCGACTCCAGCCGTGAGCGCTTCGAGGGCTACATGCGCGAGGTGCCCTGCCCCACCTGCGAGGGCACCCGCCTGAAGCCGATCGTCCTCGCCGTCACGGTCATGGACCGCTCCATCGCGGAGGTCTCCGCGATGTCGATCAGCGAGTGCGCCGAGTTCCTCGGCCGCCTCACCCTCAACGCCCGCGACAAGAAGATCGCCGAGCGGGTCCTGAAGGAGGTCAACGAGCGGCTGCGCTTCCTCGTCGACGTCGGCCTCGACTACCTCTCCCTCAACCGCGCGGCCGGCACCCTCTCCGGCGGCGAGGCCCAGCGCATCCGGCTCGCCACCCAGATCGGCTCCGGCCTGGTCGGCGTGCTGTACGTCCTCGACGAGCCGTCCATCGGCCTGCACCAGCGCGACAACCACCGGCTCATCGAGACCCTGGTCCGGCTCCGGGACATGGGCAACACGCTCATCGTCGTCGAGCACGACGAGGACACCATCAAAGTCGCCGACTGGGTCGTGGACATCGGCCCCGGAGCCGGCGAGCACGGCGGCAAGGTCGTCCACTCCGGACCGCTGGCCGAGCTGCTGACCAACGACCGGTCGATGACCGGCCAGTACCTCTCGGGCCGCAGGGCCATCGGGATGCCGGACATCCGCCGCCCCGTGGACCCCTCGCGCCGGCTCACCGTGCACGGCGCCCGGGAGAACAACCTGCGGGACATCGACGTCTCCTTCCCGCTCGGCGTCCTCACGGCCGTCACCGGCGTCTCCGGCTCCGGCAAGTCGACGCTGGTCAACGACATCCTCTACACCCACCTCGCGCGCGAGCTGAACGGCGCCAAGTCGGTGCCGGGCCGCCACACGCGCGTGGACGGCGACGACCTCGTCGACAAGGTCGTGCACGTGGACCAGTCGCCCATCGGCCGCACCCCGCGGTCGAACCCGGCGACGTACACCGGTGTCTTCGACCACGTCCGCAAGCTCTTCGCCGAGACGATGGAGGCGAAGGTCCGCGGCTATCTGCCGGGCCGGTTCTCCTTCAACGTCAAGGGCGGCCGCTGCGAGAACTGCTCCGGCGACGGCACGATCAAGATCGAGATGAACTTCCTGCCGGACGTCTACGTCCCGTGCGAGGTCTGCCACGGCGCCCGGTACAACCGGGAGACCCTGGAGGTCCACTACAAGGGCAAGTCCATCGCCGAGGTCCTGGACATGCCGATCGAGGAGGCCCTGGACTTCTTCGAGGCCGTCCCGACGATCGCGCGCCATCTGCGCACGCTCCACGAGGTGGGCCTCGGGTACGTCCGGCTCGGCCAGTCCGCGCCGACGCTCTCGGGCGGTGAGGCGCAGCGCGTGAAGCTCGCCTCCGAGCTCCAGAAGCGTTCGACGGGCCGCACGGTCTACGTCCTGGACGAGCCGACCACGGGCCTGCACTTCGAGGACATCTCGAAGCTGATCAAGGTCCTGTCCGGCCTGGTCGACAAGGGCAACTCGGTGATCGTCATCGAGCACAACCTCGACGTCATCAAGACCGCCGACTGGGTCATCGACATGGGGCCGGAGGGCGGCAGCGGCGGCGGTCTGGTGATCGCCGAGGGCACGCCCGAGGAGGTCGCCTCGGTGCCGGCGAGCCACACCGGCAAGTTCCTGCGCGAGATCCTCGGCGCGGACCGGATCAGCGACGCGACGGTGCCTGCGGCGCGGAGCGGGAACGGGGCGGCGACGAAGAAGGCGGCGGCGAAGAAGACCGCCACGAAGACCGCGACGAAGACCGCGGCGAAGAAGGCCGTTCCTGCTGCCAAGAAGGCACCCGCCAAGAAGACGGCGGCGCGGGCACGCAAGGCGTGACGGGTGGGGGTGGGGGCAGCCTGCCGCGGGCTTTCCCCACCCCGCCCCTTCCCGGAACCCCGGCCCTCCCCCGAACTGGGGGCAAGCCCCCTCAAGGGCCGGACGGGCCGGCCAACTCCTCCGCGTACGGGGGCTCCGCGCCCGGGCGGGTGCAGGTCAGGGCCGCCGCCTTCGCCGCGTACGACAGGAGGGCGGACCAGGCGTCGGCGTCCAGGGACTCCGGGCGGCGGTCGGCCAGGCCGTGCAGCAGCGCCGCGTTCACCGTGTCGCCCGCGCCGATCGTGTCCGCGACCCGGACCCGTACCGCCGCCACCGACACCTCGTACGACGGCGTGAAGACCGTCAGGCCGACCGCGCCCCTGGTCAGGACCACCGCCGACGGGCCGTGCCCCAGCCACTGCGCCGGGGTGCCGCCCAGCCAGCCCATGTCCTCCTCCGAGAGCTTCAGGAGCGAGACGTACGGCAGCCAGCCCGCGAAGCGCTCGCGGTAGGCGTCCGCGTCCGGGATCAGGCCGGGGCGGATGTTCGGATCGAGCAGGGTGAGCGCGCCGCGCTCCGACTCGCGCCGGAGCAGTGCCTCGTACGCGCTCGCGCCGGGTTCGAGGGCCAGGGAGCACGTGCCGAAGGCCAGCGCCCGTACCTCGTCCGGAAGGCGCTCCGGCAGGGCGAAGAGCCGATCGGCCGTGCCCTCCACGTAGAAGCCGTACCGCGCGGAACCGTCGGGGCCCACCGAGGCGACCGCCAGCGTCGTCGGCTCCGGCCCCCGCTGGACCAGCCCGTCCGACACCCCCGCCGCCCGCAGCCCGTCGATCAGCGCCTCGCCGAACGCGTCCGTGGACACCCGGGAGCAGAAGGCCACGTCCGCCCCGAGCCGCCCCAGGGCCACCGCCGTGTTGTACGGGCCGCCGCCCGGCCTCGGCAGCAGCGGAGACAGGGGCGCGGCGGCCCCGTCCGGGACCAGGTCGATCAGGGACTCACCGGCGACGACGATCACGCCCGTGAACGTAACCCATCCCTCACCTGCCACGACAGGCCCCCGAGCAGAGGCGCGGAACCGCGCCGGTATCGTCGGTTCGGTCACCCCTTGCCCCGATCCCACCGTGGAGCGCTCATGTCCGGCCAGTCCACCCGCCGCACCGTACTGAAAGGCGCCGCCCTCGCCGGGGCCGCCGGGCTGGGTGTCGCCGCCTGCTCCACGGACTCCAAGCTCGGCCACGCCCAGGTCCCGACCCCGACCGCCCCGGTCGCCCTCGGCGCGCCCGAGGAGGTGCCGGTCGGTGGCGCCAAGCTCTACCGCGAGCAGCGGGTCCTGGTGAGCTGCCCGGCCAAGGGCCAGTACAAGGCCTTCAGCGCCCAGTGCACCCACGCCGGGTGCGTTCTCGACAAGATCGAGGACAACGAGGGCAACTGCCCCTGCCACGGCAGCCGCTTCGACGTGACCACCGGCAAGGCGCTCAAGGGCCCGGCGACCGTCCCGCTCCCCGAGGTCCCCGTCCGGATCGAGAACGGCAAGCTGGTCGCGGGCCCGGAAGCGTAAGGCCGGAAACGTAAGGCCGGAGCGTAAGGCCGGAAGCGCAAGGCCCGGAAGCCTCAGGCTCCGGAGGCCCGGGCGCCGCCTACGCCCAGTCCCAGTCGATCCCCAGGATTCCCTGCCGTACCCCCTGCTCCACCAGATGCACCGTGCGGTGCCGCCCGCTCAGCGTCAGATCCGAGCGGCCACCGCGCGGAGCACCGGTCGAGGCCTGCGCGAAGCGCCGGCACCGCACCGGAAGCGCCGCCTCGTCGAACCGCACCTGGAGCACGTACTGCCCGCCGGCGAAGCTGAACCCGCGGACGTACTCCCCGCAGGGCCCGGCCGTCCCGTCCTCGAAGCCGTACCCGAACAGATACGTCTCCCCGGCCCGCAGCCGCGCGTCGAACAGCAGCTCCGCGACGAGCACGCCCGTCTCGGCGTGCCACCGCACCCGCCCCGTCCGGCAGTTCTCCGAGGCCCGCACCTCCACCCGGGAGGGATCGCAGCCCGGGTCGCCGCGGTGGACGGCCAGATAGCGGTCGATGCCGTCCCGGTGGGCCCGCACCACGTGCTGGGAGTCGCGCCCCACCAGCTCCCGCCCCGCCCCGATCCGTACCCGCTCGTGGTGGCCGACCGTGTGCAGCCCGCCGTCCACCGGCGACTCCAGCT
The DNA here is from genome assembly GCF_005517195.1 of Streptomyces vilmorinianum. NCBI lineage: Bacteria > Bacillati > Actinomycetota > Actinomycetes > Kitasatosporales > Streptomycetaceae > Streptomyces > Streptomyces vilmorinianum. Next base: position 2,177,999 of record NZ_CP040244.1, read on the forward strand.
CGGCGATCAGCTTCTCCACCGCCCCCGAGGCCTCCAGGAGCGAGCGGTAGGAGCGGATCGCGGGGCGCTCCGCGTCACGACGGGCGCCGGAGTCCTCGGTCAGCAGCCGGATCAGCGAGTTCCCCGGCAGCTGCAGGACCTCCTCGAGCGCGCGCACGGCCTTCATCGACTCGGGCCGCTGCGGACGGCGGGCGCCCTGCTGCCAGTAACTGAGGCTGGTCACCCCGACCTTGACGCCCCGGTGGGCGAGATGGTGCTGCACCCGCTGGAGCGGGAGCCCGCGCACCGCGAACGCCGTGCGCAGCGCCAGATGGAACGGTCCGGTGTGCAGCAACTGCACCAGATCGGCCTCGGTGTGCCCCACGGGGACTCCTCAGTGAACGTTCACGACGACGACGGCGGGCCGCCGCACCGCCGGTGGCGGGGCCGCAGGTGGCGTGAAGGCCCGCGTTCACACGTGGGTCACACCGTTCACAGCCCGCCGTCACCCCGCATTGAAGCGTGTTGACCGGATCCGGACAACGCTCGATGCTCCTCATCAGCGTCCGGACGCGCTCCTCCAACTCCCCACATCCCCACCCCCCCACCACGGGAGGAACGCGATGCGCAGAAGAAAGCTGTCCTTGGCGGCACTCGCCGCTGCCGCCCTCTTCCTGCTCCCCACCACCTCGGCGACCGCCGCCCCGCCGCCCGCGCCGACGAGCGAGACCGTCTCCACCCTGGCGTACAAGCGGCTGGGCATCACCATGCAGGCGCAGCAGAAGGACAACTGGTGCTGGGCCGCCGGCGGCAACACCATCGCCACCTGGTACGGCCGGAACTACACCCAGAACCAGTTCTGCAACGCCGCCTTCAACCGGCAGCAGGGCTACGACTGCCCCAACTGGCAGGCCACCCTCGGCAATGTGCAGACCGGTCTGCGCTGGGCCGGCGTCAACCCCGGCTCGTACGTCGACGGCTGGCTGTACTACTCGACCGTCCAGAACGAGATCAACGCCAACCGGCCCATCGAGACCCGCATCCAGTGGTCGAGCGGCGGCGGCCACATGCATGTGATCTACGGGTACGACGACGCGAACAGCTGGGTCTACTGGGGCGACCCGTGGCCCTCCAGCCACCGCTACAACTGGGCCTCGCACGCCTGGTACGTCAACAACAGCTCCTTCTCCTGGACCCACTCGCTCTACCGGATAGGGGCGTGACGACGATGACCCACGTACGTGCCGTGAGCGCCGGGCTCCTGTCCGCCGCCGCGCTCCTCGCCCTCGGTGCCGTCCCGGCCGCCGCCTCCGACGGCCCGCCGCCCGCGGCCACCCCGGAGAAGGCCGTCACCGCGCCCGCGACCCTCGACACGCTCTCCCGGTTCTTCGCCCGCGACGGAGCCGTGGCCCGCTCGGCGGCCGCGCCCCGGATCGAGGGCGCGTCCGTCCCCGTACGGATCCTCTCCCCGGACTTCGTGGCCGGGAAGGCGGGCGCCCCGGTGGCCCGGATCGAGTTCCACGCGAGCAAGGCGGTCGCCTCGGACGGGCAGACGGCCTCGCTCTGGACCGTGCGGCGGGCCGGCGGCTGGCAGGTGGTGAACATCGCCACCGGCGACGACGAGTTCCGCTACGCGGCGCAGGGCGCGCGGCTGCTGCCGGGCGGGCTCGTCTTCCGGGAGCCGCAGATCGACGCGTGGTACGTCCAGAAGGGCGCGAAGGTGCTCCCGCTGGACGAGGACGCGGTGCGCGCGGTCGGGAAGAACGGGACGAGCCTGACCGCCTACCGGGCCCGGGTGGCCCAGGCGTACGGCGACAAGCTGCCCGGCTCCGCGTACGCGGGCAAGGGCGCCGCGGGCGGCTACGGCCCCCCGGCGGCCCCGCACGAGGAGCCCCTGGTCACCGCGGCCTCCTCGACGGCCGCCGCGGGCGCGGCCCTGGCCCTGGGCCTGATCGGCACGGCGGCCTGGCGCCGCCGCCGCACGGCGGACCGCCGGCCCACCGCCTGACGGAGCCCGCAGCCCCCTGAGCCGGACCCGGGCCCCGCCCCGGGTCCGGCTCGCCGCCGGGGCCGCCGACCGTCCTCTCGTCACGCCCGGCCAACGCGCGCTCACGGCCTGAGTGTCGGTCCCCGCCAGTAGGGTGGGGAACATGGCCGACCCCTCCAGCTACCGCCCCAAGCCGGGACAGATCCCCGACTCGCCGGGGGTCTACAAATTCCGCGACGAGCACCGCCGGGTGATCTACGTCGGGAAGGCGAAGTCCCTGCGCCAGCGGCTGGCCAACTACTTCCAGCCGCTCGTGAGCCTGCACCCGCGCACGGCCACGATGGTCACCACGGCCGCCTCCGTGGAGTGGACCGTGGTCTCGACCGAGGTCGAGGCACTGCAGCTGGAGTACTCCTGGATCAAGGAGTTCGACCCCCGGTTCAACGTGAAGTACCGGGACGACAAGAGCTATCCGTACCTCGCGGTGACCGTGAACGAGGAGTTCCCCCGCGTCCAGGTCATGCGCGGCCAGAAGAAGAAGGGCGTGCGCTACTTCGGGCCGTACGCCCACGCCTGGGCCATCCGCGAGACCGTCGACCTGATGCTCCGCGTCTTCCCCGTCCGTACGTGCTCCGCCGGGGTCTTCCGCAACGCCGCCTCCGCCGGACGCCCCTGCCTCCTCGGCTACATCGGCAAGTGCTCGGCCCCCTGTGTCGGCCGGGTCACCCCCGAGGAACACCGCGAACTGGCGGACGAGTTCTGCGACTTCATGGCCGGCCGCACCGGCACGTACATCCGCCGTCTGGAGAAGCAGATGATGGCGGCGGCCGAGGAGATGGAGTACGAGAAGGCCGCCCGGCTCCGCGACGACATAGAGGCCCTGCGGCGCGCCATGGAGAAGAACGCCGTCGTCCTCGCCGACGCCACCGACGCCGATCTGATCGCGCTGGCCGAGGACGAGCTGGAGGCCGCCGTCCAGATCTTCCACGTCCGCGGCGGACGGGTGCGCGGCCAGCGCGGCTGGGTCACGGACAAGGTCGAGGCCGTCTCCACGGCCGGGCTCGTCGAGCACGCGCTCCAGCAGCTCTACGGCGAGGAGAGCGGCGACGCGGTCCCCAAGGAGGTCCTCGTCCCCGCCCTGCCCGAGGACGCCGACGCGGTCACCCAGTGGCTGAGCGGCCGCCGGGGCTCCCAGGTCTCCCTGCGCGTCCCGCAGCGCGGCGACAAGAAGGACCTGATGGAGACGGTGGCACGCAACGCCCAGCAGGCGCTCGTGCTGCACAAGACCAAGCGCGCCAGCGACCTGACCACGCGCTCCCGGGCCCTGGAGGAGATCGCCGAGGCCCTGGACCTGGACTCCGCGCCGCTGCGGATCGAGTGCTTCGACATCTCGCACCTCCAGGGGCAGGACGTGGTGGCGTCCATGGTCGTCTTCGAGGACGGGCTGCCGCGCAAGAGCGAGTACCGCCGCTTCCAGATCAAGGGCTTCGAGGGCCAGGACGACGTCCGCTCGATGCACGAGGTGATCAGCCGCCGCTTCAAGCGCTACCTCGCCGAGAAGGAGAAGACGGGGGAGTGGGACCAGGAGGGCGTGGCCGTCAACGCGGAGGACGACGCCGTCGACGCGGTCGGCGCCGTGAACGGCTCCGGCGCGGCCGCCTCCGGAGAGGTGCCCGCGGACGACGGCCGCCCCAAGCGCTTCGCCTACCCGCCCCAGCTCGTCGTCGTCGACGGCGGGCAGCCCCAGGTCGCCGCCGCCCGGCGGGCCCTGGACGAGCTCGGGATCGACGACATCGCCGTCTGCGGGCTCGCCAAGCGCCTGGAGGAGGTCTGGCTGCCCGGCGACGACGACCCGGTCGTGCTGCCCCGCTCCAGCGAGGGTCTGTACCTCCTCCAGCGGGTACGTGACACGGCTCACGACTTCGCCATCCGCTATCAGCGCTCGAAGCGGAACAAGCGCGTCAGGACCAGCCCCCTGGACGCCGTCCCCGGCCTCGGCGACACCCGTAAGCAGGCGCTCATCAAGCATTTCGGCTCGGTGAAGCGGCTGCGACAGGCGACAATCGAGCAGATCTGCGAGGTCCCGGGCATGGGCCGCAAGACGGCCGAGGCCGTGGCCGTGGCCCTCGCGCAGGCGGCCCCGGCCGCACCCGCCGTGAATACGGCAACAGGAGAGATCATTGAAGACGACGGGGGCACCACCGCATGACCGCGCACGACCGGCACGATGAGCACGAAGAGCACGAAGCGTACGAAGAGCACGACCGAGAAGACGGAGCAGGACACGTGAGTACGGGCACGAAGGAGGCCGGCGAGACCGCCGACGCGGCGGCCATCCCCGAGCTGGTGATCATCTCCGGTATGTCCGGCGCCGGCCGGTCCACCGCGGCGAAGTGCCTGGAGGACCTCGGCTGGTTCGTCGTGGACAACCTGCCGCCCGCGCTGATCCCCACCATGGTGGAGCTCGGCGCCCGTTCCCAGGGCAACGTGGCCCGGATCGCCGTCGTCGTCGACGTCCGCGGCCGGCAGTTCTTCGACGCCCTGCGGGAGTCCCTGGCCGCCCTCGACGCCCAGCAGGTCACCCGGCGGATCGTCTTCCTGGAGTCCTCCGACGAGGCCCTGGTCAGGCGGTTCGAGTCGGTCCGCAGGCCGCACCCGCTCCAGGGCGACGGCCGCATCACCGACGGCATCGCCGCCGAGCGCGATCTGCTGCGCGAGCTGCGCGGCGACGCCGACCTGGTGATCGACACCTCCAGCCTCAACGTCCACGAGCTGCGCGCCAAGATGGACGCCCAGTTCGCCGGCGACGAGGAGCCGGAGCTGCGGGCCACCGTCATGTCGTTCGGATTCAAGTACGGGCTGCCCGTCGACGCCGACCTCGTCGTCGACATGCGCTTCCTGCCCAACCCGCACTGGGTCCCCGAGCTGCGGCCCTTCACCGGGCTCAACGAGGAGGTCTCGGCGTACGTCTTCAACCAGCCCGGGGCCAAGGAGTTCCTCGACCGCTACACCGAGCTGCTCCAGCTGATCGCCGCGGGCTACCGCCGCGAGGGCAAGCGGTACGTGACCATCGCCGTCGGCTGCACGGGCGGCAAGCACCGCTCGGTCGCCACGTCCGAGAAGCTCGCCGCGCGCCTGGCCGCGGAAGGCGTCGAGACGGTCGTCGTCCACCGGGACATGGGGCGCGAGTGAAGCCGTACCGCCGGCGTACGTCCACGCTTTCGGGGCTCACGGTACGTACGCTCCGCAGGCGCGGCGCCCAGCCCAAGGTCGTCGCGCTGGGCGGCGGCATGGGACTGTCGGCCTCCCTCGCCGCCCTGCGCCGGATCACCGGTGACCTCACCGCCGTGGTCACCGTCGCCGACGACGGCGGCTCCAGCGGCCGGCTCCGGGAGGAGCTGGGCGTGCTGCCGCCCGGCGACCTGCGCAAGGCGCTCGCCGCCCTGTGCGGGGACGACGACTGGGGCCAGACCTGGTCCCGGGTCATCCAGCACCGTTTCCAGTCCAAGGGCGATCTGCACGAGCACGCGGTCGGCAATCTGCTGATCGTCGCCCTCTGGGAGCAGCTCGGCGACCATGTCCTGGCCCTGGACCTGGTCGGCAAGCTGCTCGGCGCGCACGGCCGCGTGCTGCCGATGTCCGCCGTGCCGCTGGAGCTCCAGGCCCTGGTCAGGGGGCACGATCCGGCGCGCCCGGACGACGTGGACACCGTCCGTGGCCAGGCCACGGTGGCGCTCACGCCCGGTGAGGTGCAGTCCGTGCACCTCGTGCCGCACGACCCGCCCGCCGTGCCCGAAGCCGTCGCCGCGGTCCGGGACGCGGACTGGGTGGTCCTCGGCCCCGGCTCCTGGTTCTCCTCGGTGATCCCGCACCTGCTCGTCCCGGAGCTGCTCGACGCCCTGGTGGAGACCAAGGCCCGCCGGGTCCTCTCCCTGAACCTCGCGCCGCAGCCGGGAGAAACCGAGGGGTTCTCTCCGCAGCGTCATTTGGAGGTTTTGGGACGACACGCCCCTAAACTCGCCCTGGACGTGGTGCTGGCCGACGAGGCCGCCGTGCCCGACGTGTCAGCGAGGGAGCCCCTCGTCGACGCCGCCAAGCGGCTCGGCGCCGCGCTCGAGCTGGCGCCGGTGGCCCGGGCCGACGGTCTCCCGAAGCACGACCCGGAGCTGTTGGCAGCCGCGTACGACCGTATTTTTCGGATGCATGGAAGGATCGGCCCATGGCGATGACGGCAGCGGTGAAGGACGAGATCTCCCGGCTTCCCGTCACCCGGACCTGCTGCAGGAAGGCAGAGGTCTCGTCGATCCTGCGGTTCGCGGGCGGGCTGCACCTGGTGAGCGGGCGGATCGTGATCGAGGCGGAGCTGGACACCGCGATGGCGGCGCGCCGGCTCAAGCGGGACATCCTGGAGATCTTCGGGCACAGCTCGGAGCTGATCGTGATGGCCCCCGGCGGGCTGCGGCGCGGCTCCCGCTTCGTCGTACGGGTGGTGGCGGGCGGCGACCAGCTGGCCCGGCAGACCGGCCTGGTCGACGGCCGGGGCCGCCCGATCCGCGGGCTGCCCCCGCAGGTCGTCTCGGGTGCCACCTGCGACGCCGAGGCGGCCTGGCGCGGCGCGTTCCTGGCGCACGGCTCGCTGACCGAGCCCGGACGCTCCTCCTCCCTCGAGGTGACCTGCCCCGGCCCGGAGGCCGCCCTCGCGCTCGTGGGCGCGGCGCGCCGGCTGAGCATCGCCGCGAAGGCGCGTGAGGTCCGGGGCGTGGACCGCGTGGTCGTCCGGGACGGTGACGCCATCGGCGCCCTGCTGACCCGGCTCGGCGCGCACGAGTCGGTCCTTGCCTGGGAGGAGCGGCGGATGCGCCGCGAGGTCCGGGCCACGGCCAACCGGCTGGCGAACTTCGACGACGCCAACCTGCGGCGCTCGGCGCGCGCGGCGGTGGCCGCCGGCGCCCGGGTGCAGCGCGCCCTGGAGATCCTCGGCGAGGAGGTGCCCGAGCACCTCGCCGCCGCGGGCCGGCTGCGCATGGAGCACAAGCAGGCCTCCCTGGAGGAGCTGGGCGCGCTCGCCGATCCGCCGCTGACCAAGGACGCTGTCGCGGGCCGGATTCGCCGCCTGCTGGCCATGGCCGACAAGCGGGCGCAGGACCTGGGGATCCCCGGAACGGAGTCAAGTCTGACGGAGGAGCTGGACGACAGCCTCGTCGGCTGACCCGTATCGCCGCTTCGCTCAATTCGCCGCTGCCGGTGCCTTTCTGAGGCACCGGCAGCGGCGTTCTCGTGAGGGCGCGGCGCGTCGCGAGGCACTCTTGACATGATCATGAACCGTGATCAGCCTGGCGTCTGTTCACATTCGTGGCAGACAACAGCAAGGGGGGCTGATGAGACGCAGAGCGAGCTCGATCCTCGCCGCGGCTTCACTGCTGATCGCGGGACTGGCGGCCGCGCCCGTCGCCGGAGCGGAACCGAACGGCGGGGACGGCGGCGACGCCCTCTCCGTATGGCGCGCGAAGGTCAGCAAGGAACAGGTGCCGTTACTCCTGGAGGCCGGCACCGACGGGCACGAACTGACCGAGCAGGTGCCGGACAAGGGCTCCGCCACCCTCGAGCTCTACCTCACCGACCGGCAGGCCGGCCAGCTGCGCGGCAAGGGGGTCGAACTCGCCGAGCACACCCTCTCCGCCCAGGCCGAGAAGCGGGTCGCCGGTGCCGGGGACGGCGTCTTTCGCCCGTACGGCGGCGAAGGCGGCCTCAAGCAGGAGATCCTCGCCGCCGCCCAGGCCAACCCCGGCCTCACCAAGGTCGTCTCCCTCGGAAAGACCGTGAAGGGCCAGGACATCCTCGCCCTCAAGCTCACCAAGGGCGCCAAGAAGGCGAAGGACGGTTCGAAGCCCGCCACGCTGTACCTGTCCAACCAGCACGCCCGCGAGTGGATCACCCCCGAGATGACCCGGCGGCTGATGCACCACTACCTCGACAGCTACGGCAAGGACCAGCGGGTCACGAAGATCGTCGACTCCACCGAGCTCTGGTTCGTGCTCTCCGCCAACCCGGACGGCTACGACTTCACCCACGCCGACCCCGCCAACCGCCAGTGGCGCAAGAACCTCCGCGACAACAACGGCGACGGGCGGATCGCACCCGGCGACGGCGTCGACCTCAACCGTAACTTCGCCTACAAGTGGGGCTACGACAACGAGGGTTCGTCCCCCGACCCGGCGAACGAGACCTACCGTGGCACCGGCCCGATGTCCGAGCCCGAGACCAAGGCGCTCGACGCCTTCCAGAAGCGCATCGGCTTCCAGTACGGCATCAACTACCACTCGGCCGCCCAGCTGCTGCTCTACGGCGTCGGCTGGCAGGTCGCCACCGACACCCCCGACGACGTGGCGCTCAGGTCGCTCGCCGGCACCCCGCAGAAGTCCGCCGTGCCCGGCTACCGGCCGCAGGTCTCCTCCGAGCTCTACACCACCAACGGCGAGGCCGACGGACACGCGGCCAACGTCAACGGGATGCAGATGTTCACCCCGGAGATGTCGACCTGCGCCACCGCCTCCCGCATCGACCCGAACGACGCCTGGGAGCCCGCCGACTGCGCCTCCGTCTTCACCTTCCCGGACGACGAGAAGCTGATCCAGGCCGAGTTCGCCAAGAACATCCCCTTCGCGCTCGCCGTCGCCGAGAGCGCCGCCCACCCGGACCGGCCCGTCTCCGTCACCGGCCTCGACGCCCCCGACTTCACCCCGGACACCTTCACCACCTCCTACGCCCGCGGCGGCGACCAGGAGGTCTCCGTCACCGCCCGCACGTCCCTGCGCGACAAGAAGCTCAGGTACCGGGTCAACGGCGGCCGCACCCACACCGAGAGCCTGGAGGCCTGGGAGGGCGGCGAGACCTACGGCGGGGAGGACAACCTCTTTTTCGACCAGTACCGGGCCGAGGTCGAGGACGCCCGACCGGGCGACACCGTCGAGGTCTGGTTCACCGCCCGTACCCAGGAGGGCACGGCGACCGCCTCCACCCCCTTCACGTACACCGTGGCCGAGCGGCCCCGCGGAGACGTGCTCGTCCTCGCCGAGGAGGGCGGCCAGGCCGCCGCGCAGCACACCGCGGCCTATGTGAAGGCGCTCGCCGACAGCGGCCGCAAGGCCGCCGTCTGGGACGTCGCCACCCAGGGGGTCCCGGACCCGCTCGGCGTGCTGAGCCACTTCCGTACGGTCGTCTGGTACACCGGCGCCGAGCAGCCCTCCGGGCCGGTCATGCTGGCCGTACGGGACTACCTCAACGAGGGCGGCAAGCTGATCAACGCCGGGGAGAAGTCCGGCGGCCTGATCGACATCGGCCGGGCCCAGTCCAACGACTTCGCCCAGTACTACCTCGGCGCGTACCACCGGGCCGCGCTGAACGGCCCGCCCGCCTTCGCCGGATCCGGCGGATTCGCCGGCGCCACGGGCTCCCTCGGCGGCGCGGCGGACAACCCGCTGGACAACGCCGGCGCGTACACCGTCACCTCGGACACCCTGAAGCCGCAGCAGTTCCCGCAGTTCGGCAGCAGCGCGTCCGCCGGCGACTACCCGGGCGTCCGCACCCCCTTCGAGCCCTACGAGGGCGCGTACTTCGCCGCCGCCCGCCACGCCGACAACACCTGGACGCGCCTGAGCCGCACCGTCGACCTCACCGGCGTCGACGCGGCCGCCCTGCCGAGCCTGCGCTTCCAGGTCAGTTACGACACCGAGCCCGGCTACGACAACCTCGTCGTCGAGGCCCACACCGTCGGCCAGGACGACTGGACCACGCTGCCCGACGCCAACGGCGGCACCTCCACCGCCGCCCCGGCCGACTGCGGCGAGGGCTACTACGTCCGCGGCCACCCCTTCCTCGCCCGCTACCTGACCGTCGGCGAGGACGGCTGCACCAGCACCGGCACCACCGGCTCCTGGAACGCGTTCACCGGCCCCTCCAACGGCTGGCGGCAGGCCTCGGTCGACCTGAGCGCCTACGCGGGCAAGCAGGTCGAGCTGTCGATCTCGTACATCACCGACCCCGGGAGCGGCGAGATGGGCGCCTTCGTCGACGACACCGCGCTCGTGATCGGCGGCACGGCGAGCGGCGGCGAGGGGTTCGAGACGGCGCTCGGCGCCTGGTCCGTACCGGGGCCGCCGGCCGGCAGCCGGGCGAACGGCAGCGACTGGGCGCGCTCCGCGGGGCTCTTCCACTCCCAGGCCGCCGTCACCACACGTGACACCGTGCTCCTCGGTTTCGGCCTGGAACACGTGCGCTCCGAGGCGGAGCGCGCGGCACTCGTCAGGAAGGCTCTCGGCGTGGTGCACGGCTGAGCGGCCACCCGCACCTTTGATCACAGTCAGTGATCGGGACGAAATACGCACCGTGGCTCGAACCCGTCGGTAGTAACGGGCCACGGTGCATTCTCAAGGTCTTTCGGCTGCACACGATGTCACTCTGAGCCGATGGGAGAGGTAGGGTCGTAAGCGGTCGGGGACATCCCTAAAAGAATCTCGCCGGCGTCGAAACCCGGCGTACCTAACGAGGAGATCGGTTCGTGACGATCCGCGTAGGCATCAACGGCTTTGGCCGCATCGGTCGCAACTACTTCCGCGCGCTCCTTGAGCAGGGTGCCGACATCGAGATCGTGGCTGTCAACGACCTGGGTGACACCGCGACCACTGCTCACCTGCTGAAGTACGACACGATCCTGGGACGCCTCAAGGCCGAGGTCACCCACACCGCCGACACCATCACCGTCGACGGCCACACCATCAAGGTGCTCTCCGAGCGCAACCCGGCCGACATCCCCTGGGGTGAGCTGGGCGTCGACATCGTCATCGAGTCGACCGGCATCTTCACCAAGAAGGCCGACGCCGAGAAGCACATCGCCGGTGGCGCGAAGAAGGTCCTCATCTCGGCTCCGGCCAAGGACGAGGACATCACCATCGTCATGGGTGTCAACCAGGACAAGTACGACGCGGCCAACCACCACGTCATCTCCAACGCCTCCTGCACCACCAACTGCGTGGCGCCGATGGCCAAGGTTCTCGACGAGAACTTCGGCATCGTCAAGGGCCTGATGACGACGGTCCACGCCTACACCAACGACCAGCGCATCCTGGACTTCCCGCACTCCGACCTGCGCCGCGCCCGCGCCGCCGCGGAGAACATCATCCCGACCACGACCGGTGCCGCGAAGGCCACCGCCCTGGTCCTCCCGCAGCTCAAGGGCAAGCTGGACGGCATCGCCATGCGCGTCCCGGTCCCGACCGGCTCGGCGACCGACCTGGTCGTCACGCTGCAGCGCGAGGTCACCAAGGACGAGGTCAACGCCGCGTTCAAGAAGGCCTCCGAGGACGGCGACCTGAAGGGCATCCTGTACTACACCGAGGACCCGATCGTGTCCTCGGACATCGTCAGCGACCCGGCCTCCTGCACCTTCGACTCCTCCCTGACCATGGTCCAGGAGGGCAACTCGGTGAAGATCCTCGGCTGGTACGACAACGAGTGGGGCTACTCCAACCGTCTCGTCGACCTCACCGTCTTCGTCGGCGGTCAGCTCTAGGCCCCAGGGCAGGTACCCCCTTGATGTGAGCGCAGGGCTCGGACAGCGTAACGTCGCGCTGTGCGAGCCCTGTCTCGTGTGCTCGACCGCGTTCCAAGGAGTCAGTACAAGATGAAGACGATCGACGAGCTTCTCGCCGAAGGCGTCGCCGGCAAGCGGGTATTCGTCCGCGCCGACCTGAACGTGCCGCTGGACGGCACCACCATCACCGACGACGGCCGCATCCGCGCCGTCGTCCCCACGGTCAAGGCGCTCGCCGACGCCGGGGCCCGTGTCGTGGTCGCCTCGCACCTGGGCCGCCCCAAGGGCGCCCCGGACCCGGCGTTCTCCCTCGGCCCGGCCGCCGCGCGCCTGGGTGAACTCCTCGGTGCCGACGTGGCGTTCGCGACCGACACGGTCGGCGAGTCCGCCAACTCCACCGTCGCCGCCCTCGCCGACGGCCAGGTGGCCGTCATCGAGAACCTCCGCTTCAACGCCGGCGAGACCTCCAAGGACGACGCCGAGCGCGGCGCCTTCGCGGATCAGCTGGCCGCCCTCGCGGACGTCTACGTCGGCGACGGCTTCGGCGCCGTGCACCGCAAGCACGCCTCGGTCTTCGACCTCCCGGCCCGGCTGCCGCACGCCGCCGGCTACCTCATCGCCACCGAGGTCGGCGTCCTGAAGAAGCTCACCGAAGAGGTCGAGCGGCCGTACGCCGTCGTCCTCGGCGGAGCCAAGGTCTCCGACAAGCTCGGCGTGATCGACAACCTCCTCGAGAAGGCCGACCGCATCCTCATCGGCGGCGGCATGGCGTACACCTTCCTCAAGGCCCAGGGCCACGAGGTCGGCATCTCGTTGCTCCAGGAGGACCAGATCCCGGTCTGCCTGGAGTACCTGGCGCGCGCCAAGGAGCGCGGCGTGGAGTTCGTCCTCCCCGTCGACGTCCTGGTCTCCCCGGACTTCCCGGACCTGAAGACGAAGGCCCCGGCCAACCCGTCCACGGTCGCCTCGAACGCCATCCCGGCGACCGAGGAGGGCCTGGACATCGGTCCGGAGACCCGCAAGCTCTACGCCTCGAAGCTCGCCGACGCGGCCACCGTCTTCTGGAACGGCCCCATGGGCGTCTTCGAGCACCCCGACTACGCCGAGGGCACCAAGGCCGTCGCCCAGGCGCTCGTCGACTCCCCGGCCTTCTCCGTGGTGGGCGGTGGCGACTCCGCCGCTGCCGTGCGGATCCTGGGCTTCGACGAGAAGGCATTCGGCCACATCTCGACCGGCGGCGGCGCCTCCCTCGAATACCTCGAGGGCAAGACGCTCCCCGGCCTCGCCGCACTGGAGGACTGACCCCCTTATGAGCACGCGTACCCCGCTGATGGCGGGCAACTGGAAGATGAACCTCAACCACCTCGAGGCCATCGCGCACGTCCAGAAGCTCGCCTTCGCGCTGAACGACAAGGACTACGACGCCGTCGAGGTCGCGGTCCTGCCGCCCTTCACCGACCTGCGGTCCGTCCAGACCCTGATCGACGGCGACAAGCTCAAGATCAAGTACGGCGCCCAGGACATCTCGGCGCACGACTCCGGTGCCTACACCGGCGAGATCTCGGGCCTGATGCTGTCCAAGCTGAAGTGCGCCTACGTCGCCGTGGGCCACTCCGAGCGCCGGCAGTACCACGCCGAGACCGACGAGATCTGCAACGCCAAGGTGAAGGCCGCGTTCAAGCACGGTCTGACCCCGATCCTCTGCGTCGGCGAGGGCCTGGACATCCGCAAGGCGGGCGACCAGGTCGCGTACACCCTCGCGCAGCTCGACGGCGGCCTGAAGGACGTCCCGGCCGAGCAGGCCGAGTCGATCGTGATCGCCTACGAGCCGGTGTGGGCCATCGGCACCGGCGAGGTGGCCACCCCGGAGGACGCGCAGGAGGTCTGCGGTGCCATCCGCGGCCGTCTCGCTCAGCTGTACTCGCAGGAGCTGGCCGACAAGGTCCGCATCCAGTACGGCGGCTCGGTCAAGGCCGGCAACGTGGCCGCGATCATGGCGCAGCCCGACGTCGACGGTGCCCTGGTGGGTGGCGCGGCGCTGGACGCTGACGAGTTCGTCAAGATCGTTCGCTTCCGCGACCAGTGAGTAGGCGCTAGCGACGATCCGTCGTACCCTTGCGGGGGTCGGGCAGCCACTGTCCGGCCCCCGTCCGTATAAGTCCGAGGAAGTTGGTCCAGCCGTGGTTATGGGGTTCTCGATCGCCCTGATCGTCTTCAGCGCGCTGCTGATGCTGCTCGTGCTGATGCACAAGGGGAAGGGCGGCGGCCTCTCCGACATGTTCGGCGGTGGCATGCAGTCGTCCGTCGGTGGCTCCTCGGTTGCCGAGCGCAACCTGGACCGCATCACCGTCGTGGTCGGTCTGCTGTGGTTCGCCTGCATTGTCGTTCTTGCGCTTCTGATGAAGTTGGACGTGTAACTCCAATCACTGGACGCGCGTTGGGCCTTACGTAGACTGGGGCATCTTCGAGCACCATCACGCAGGGAGTTACGACCGTGGCAAGTGGCAACGCGATCCGGGGAAGCCGGGTCGGAGCGGGGCCGATGGGGGAGGCTGAGCGGGGCGAGTCGGCGCCGCGCCTCCGCATCTCCTTCTGGTGCTCGAACGGGCACGAGACGCAGCCGAGCTTCGCCAGTGACGCACAGGTTCCGGAGACGTGGGACTGCCCGCGCTGCGGCTTCCCGGCCGGCCAGGACCGGGACAACCCGCCGGACCCGCCGCGTACCGAGCCGTACAAGACGCATCTCGCGTATGTGCGCGAGCGGCGCAGCGACGCGGACGGCGAGGCGATCCTCGCCGAGGCGCTCGCCAAACTGCGCGGCGAGATCTGAGCGTGGTGTGAAGGTGTGACGAACGGGCCCTGCCCGCGAACTCGGTTCGCGGGCAGGGCCCGTTCGCGTACGCTCCGCCGTCCCTCTCCCCACCGCCGTTGTCAGTGGCGGCCTTTACCGTCGTACGGGAAAGATCACGCGTTCACGCACGGGGGGTGAGCCGGCCATGACGGCTACGCAGGAGACGGCAGACGCCCGGCAGGCGCCCGTCTGGCGCGGCGGGTTCGGCCGGCTGTGGACGGCGGCCGTCGTCTCCAGGTTCGGCGACTCGCTGCGCGCGGCCGCGCTGCCCCTGCTCGCCGCCTCCCTCACCGACGACCCCCTGCTCATCGCCGCCGTGACCGCCTGCGGATACCTGCCCTGGCTGGTCTTCGGACTGCTCGGCGGCGCGGTCGCCGACCGCGTCGACCAGCGGCGCGCGATGTGGGCCGTCGACCTCCTGCGCGGCGGGCTCATGGCCGGCTTCGCCCTCGCCGTCGCGTACGGCCACGCCTCGCTCGCCCTGCTGCTCGTCCTCGCCTTCGCCCTCACCACCCTGCAGACCCTCTTCGACAACGCGGCCACCGCCCTGCTGCCCGCCCTGGTCCCCGCGGAGGCCCTGGCGGGCGCCAACGCCCGTCTGATGACCGGACAGCAGCTGGCGGGCGGCCTCCTGGCGGCGCCGCTCGTGCCCGCCCTGCTGCTCGCCGGAGCCGCCGTCCCGTATGCCGCCGACGCGGCCACCTACGTCCTGGCCGCGCTGCTCGTCGCCTCCCTGCGGGCCGAGGCGCCCCAGCGGCCGCCCCGCAAGGACGGCTCCACCCTCCGCGGGGAGATGGCCGAGGGGCTCGCCGCCCTGTGGCGCGACCGGCCCCTGCGACGGCTCTGCACGGCCACCACCCTGTGCAACGTCGGCATGGGCGCGCTGATCGCCACCCTGGTCCTCCACGTCACCGGCTGGCTCGACGCCGGCGAGGGAGGCTACGCCGCGGCCGTCACCGCCTACGCGGCGGGAAGCGTCCTCGGCGGCCTCCTCGCCGCCCGCATCGCGCGCCGGACGGGCCGGATACGCGCCGTCCTCCTCGCGGGGACCGTCCAGACGGGCTGTCTGGCCGTGATGGGAGCCGTCCACGGCCTCGGGGTAACGATCGGGGCGATGGCCGTGTTCGGCCTTATGGGCACGGTGTGGAACGTGAACCAGGTGACGCTGATGCAGGAGAGAAGCCCCGAGGGCATGCTCGGCCGGATCGGCGCGGCCTTCCGGACCCTCGCGGTCGGCGGCGCCCCGCTGGGCGCGCTGCTCGGCGGCGCGGTGGCCGCCGCCTGGGGACTGAACGCACCCGCCCTCCTGGCGGCGGCGCTCTTCGCCCTCGCCGTTGCGTCCTTGGCCCCGCTGATCAATTAGGTTGGAGTGGCAGCGGGGCAAGCAGGCAGGAAGAGAAGAAGTAGGCGATGTCCGAGATGAGTAACGCAGGACGCACGAGGCTCAACCAGCTGCCCGAGTGGGCCGCCCTCGGCAAGCACCGCGAGCAGTGGGGCGAGACCCATCTGCGCGAGCTGTTCGCCGCCGATCCGGGCCGGGGCACCGGGTACGCGCTGCGCGTCGGCGACCTGTACCTGGACTACTCCAAGCACCTCGTGACCGACGAGACGCTGGCGCTGCTGCGCGAACTGGCCTCCGCGACCGGGGTGGCCGAGCTGCGCGACGCCATGTTCCGCGGCGAGAAGATCAACACCACCGAGGACCGGGCGGTCCTGCACACCGCGCTGCGCGCCCCGCGCGAGGCCGTGATCGAGGTCGACGGCGAGAACGTCGTCCCGGGCGTCCACGCCGTCCTCGACAAGATGGCCGTCTTCGCGGACAAGGTCCGCGCGGGCGAGTGGACCGGCCACACCGGCCGGCCGATCAAGAACATCGTGAACATCGGCATCGGCGGCTCCGACCTCGGACCCGCCATGGCGTACGAGGTCCTGCGCGCCTACACGCAGCGGGACCTGACGCTCCGTTTCGTCTCCAACGTCGACGGCGCCGACCTCCACGAGGCCGTCCGCGACCTCGACGCGGCCGAGACGCTGTTCATCGTCGCCTCGAAGACCTTCACCACCATCGAGACGATCACCAACGCCACGTCCGCCCGTGACTGGCTCCTCACCGAGCTGCGCGCCGGCCAGGAAGCCGTCGCGAAGCACTTCGTGGCCCTGTCGACCAACGCCGAGAAGGTCGAGGACTTCGGCATCGACACGGCCAACATGTTCGAGTTCTGGGACTGGGTCGGCGGGCGCTACTCCTACGACTCCGCCATCGGCCTCTCCCTGATGATCGCCATCGGCCCGGACCGCTTCCGCGAGATGCTCGACGGCTTCCACCTCGTCGACGAGCACTTCCGCACCGCCCCGCCGGAGGAGAACGCCCCGCTGCTGCTCGGCCTCCTCGGCGTCTGGTACGGCGCGTTCTTCGACGCCCAGTCGCACGCCGTCCTGCCGTACTCGCACTACCTGTCGAAGTTCACCGCCTACCTCCAGCAGCTCGACATGGAGTCCAACGGCAAGTCCGTCGACCGCGACGGCAAGCCCGTCGACTGGCAGACCGGACCGGTCGTCTGGGGCACGCCCGGCACCAACGGGCAGCACGCGTACTACCAGTTGATCCACCAGGGCACCAAGGTCATCCCGGCCGACTTCATCGGCTTCGCCGAGCCCGTGGCCGATCTGCTTCCCGGACTCGTCGCCCAGCACGACCTGCTGATGGCCAACTTCTTCGCCCAGACCCAGGCGCTGGCCTTCGGCAAGACGCCCGACGAGGTACGGGCCGAGGGCGTCGCCGAGGAGCTCGTCCCGCACAAGACCTTCCAGGGCAACCACCCCACGACCACGATCCTGGCCAAGGAGCTCACCCCCTCCGTCCTCGGCCAGCTCATCGCGCTCTACGAGCACAAGGTGTTCGTCCAGGGCGCGATCTGGAACATCGACTCCTTCGACCAGTGGGGCGTCGAGCTCGGCAAGGTCCTCGCCAAGAAGATCGAGCCGGTGCTGACCCGGGGCGAGGGCGGTGAGGGGCTCGACGGCTCGACCGCCGGTCTCGTCGCCACCTACCGCTCGCTGCGCGGAAGGTAGGACCGATGACGGGGGAGAACGCGGTGCGGGGCGAGGTCCCGAGCCAGGGCCCGGGCGAGGTCCGGGGCGAGGTCCGGCTGCGGCCGCCGCGCCACACGCTCGACGAACGGGCCGTCACCTGGTGGCGGACCCAGTGGCTGCTGACGACGGCCCCTCCGGTGGTCGTCCTGGCCGTGCTCGGCGCCCTGATCACGCCCGCCCGGTTCTGGCTGCTGACCGCGGCCGGAGCAGTGGCGGCCGTGGGCCTGGCCTGCACCGCGTTCTTCCCCTCCTGGTGGTTCAGGGTCCACCGCTGGGAGGTCACCGAGGACGCCGTCTACGTCCGTACGGGGGCCTTCTGGCAGGAGTGGCGGATCGCTCCGATGTCCCGGATCCAGACCGTCGACACCGTGCGCGGGCCGCTGGAGCAGGCCTTCGGGCTCGCCACGGTGACCGTGACGACGGCCTCCTCCAAGGGCGCGATCCGGATCGAGGGCCTCGACCACGAACTCGCCGCCGACCTGGCCGAGAAGCTCACCCGGATCACCCAGGCCACGCCCGGGGACGCCACATGACGCCGGACGAGGACTGGCGGCGACTGGACCGCCGTACGGTCCTGGTCACCGCGGCCGTCGTGGCCGGCGTCGCCGGCGGTGGCGCCCTGCCGACCTTCTTCGGGCTGGCCGGCTCCATGCCGGTGTGGCAGGCCGTCGGCTGGATCCTGGCCGGGGCCGCCCTGCTCGTCCTCGGCGGCTCCGCCGGCGACTACGTCCGATGGCGCCGCACCCGCTACCGCATCGGGGCCGAACGCGCCGAACTCCACACCGGACTTCTCCTGGTCAAGCGCCGCTCGCTGGCCCGCGAACGCATCCGCAGCGTCGACCTGACCGCCAACCCGCTGCTGCGCGTCCTCGGCCTGGTCAAGGTCCGCATCGGCACCGGGGAGAACAACGGCGAGTCCACCCTCGAACTCGACCCGGTCACCCGGGCCGAGGGCGAACGGCTCCGTCGCGAACTCCTCGACCGGACGGCCCCCGCCGCCGCGGACGCCCACCACGACGGCGCCCTCGCCACGCTCGACCCCCACTGGATCCGCTACGCCCCGGTCTCCTTCGTCGCCCCGCTCCTCGGCGGAGCAGCGGCCGGCGCCGTGATGCAGGTCAGCGAGTGGTTCGGGGCCCAGGGCGAGGTCATCGACTGGATAGGCGACCGCTTCCAGGACACCTCGATCGTCTCGATGATCGTGGTCCTCGCGCTCCTCGCCCTGCTCGTCGGCACCGTCGGCGCCCTCGGCCTCTGGGTCGAGATGTGGTGGAACCACCGCCTGGAGCGCGAGCCCGGCGGCACCCTGCGGGTGCGCCGCGGACTGTTCACCGCCCGCTCGATCTCCATCGAGGAACGACGCCTGCGCGGTGTCGAACTGGTCGAGCCGCTGGGCGTACGGATATGCGGGGCCGCCCGCGTCGACGCCGTCGCCACCGGACTCGTCGAGAAGGACGAGGGCGAGCACGCCGACCACAAGACCCTGCTGCCACCCGCGCCCCGCCCGGTCGCCGACCGGGTCGCCGCCCAGGTGCTGCGCGAGCCCGAGCCCCCGACGAACGCGCCCCTCACCGTCCACCCCCGCGCCGCCCGCACCCGGCGGCTGCGCTGGGCCCTGTGGAGCGCGTTCGCCCCCGTCGCGGTCCTCGCCCTCCTCGGGGCCCTCCTCACGCCCGTCCTGCTGTACGTCGCCCTCGGCTGCGCCGTCGTCCTCGTCCCGCTCGCCGTGCTGTTCGCGCTCGACGCCTACCGCAACCTCGGGCACGGCATCACCGGCGGCTATCTGGTGGCCCGTTCGGGCACGGTCCGCCGCAGCACGGTCGCCCTCCAGCGGGGCGGTGTCATCGGATGGACCGTCAAGCAGTCGTATTTCCAGCGCCGCGCCGGCGTGCTGACGCTGACCGCCACGACCGCGGCGGGCGACGGCGCGTACGACATCCACGACGCCGGCCAGAGCGAGGGCCTGGCCTTCGCCGCCGAGGCGGTGCCGGACCTGCTCGCCCCCTTCCTGGAACAGGTGGAACCGGCACGGGACAGGCGGAAGGCCCGGCCCACCGTGCGGTGAACCGGGCCTTCATGACCGTCCGTCAGGCCGAAGCCGGCGGATACAGAGCGCGCGGCAGCTCCGAGGCGGCCGCCGCGTCGAGCAGCCACAGCGTGCGGGAGCGGCCGTAGGCTCCCGCCGCCGGCGCCTGGATCTCGCCCGCGCCCGACAGCGCGATCGCCGCGGCCTTCGCCTTGTCCTCACCGGCCGCGAGCAGCCAGACCTCGCGGGCCGCACGGATCGCCGGCAGCGTCAGCGAGATCCGGGTCGGCGGCGGCTTGGGCGCGCCGCGCACACCCACCACCGTCCGCTCGGTCTCGCGGACCGCCGGAAGCTCCGGGAACAGCGAGGCCACATGGGTGTCGGGACCGACACCCAGCATCAGCACGTCGAAGCTCGGCACCGAGCCATGGTCCTCCGGACCCGCGGCCGCGGCCAGTTCGGCCGCGTACGCGTCGGCGGCGGCCTCGACGTCACTGCCGTACGGTCCGTCCGAGGCGGGCATCGCGTGCACGCGCGCCGGGTCAAGCGGGACGCTGTCGAGCAGCGCCTCCCGGGCCTGGGTGACATTGCGCTCCGGGTCACCCTCGGGCAGGTACCGCTCGTCGCCCCACCACAGATCGAGCCGCGACCAGTCGATCGCGTCCCGGGCCGGGGCCGAACGGAGCGCCGCGAGCAGCCCGTTTCCGTTGCGGCCGCCCGTGAGGACCACGGACGCCGAGCCGCGGGCGGCCTGGGCGTCCACGATCCGCGTGATCAGCCGGGCCACCGCGGCCTGGGCCATCAGGTCCTTGTCGCGGTGGACGACGAGCTGCGGAGTGCTCACTTGGCCGCCGCCTTCTTGGCCGGGGCCTTCTTCGCCGCCGGGGCGGCCTTCGCCTTGTCCTCGGCGGCCTTGTCCTCTGCGGCCTTGTCCTCGGCGGCCTTGGGCTCGGCCGCCGGTGCCGGAGCCGGTTCGTCCGAAGGAGCCGTCACCGCCGCCTCCTCGTCGAGCCGGTCGACCCCGTAGCGCAGCGCCGAGGCGTAGGTGTCGTCCGGGTCGAGCCGCCGCAGCTCCTCCGCGATCAGCTCAGCCGTCTCGCGGCGCTTGAGCGCCACGGCACGGTCCGGCTGCCCCTGGATGGAGAGCGTCGCCAGCGAGCCGTCGGGCCGGTCGAGCACGATCGGCCCGCAGGTGGACTCCATCCGTACGGACGTGAGCCCGGGCCCCGCCGACTTGGACCGGCGTACCGGCACCTTCAGCCGGTCGGCGAGCCACATCGCGAGCAGTTCGACGCTCGGGTTGAACTCCTCGCCCTCCACCTCGGCCGAGGTGACCTCGCACACGACCTGGTCGAGCGCGGCGGCCAGCATCGAACGCCACGGGGTGATCCGGGTCCAGGACAGGTCCGTGTCGCCCGGGGTGTACGTGTCCGCGCGCCCCGTCAGCTCGTGGATCGGCTGCTCGGCGGCGTACGAGTCGGTCACCCGGCGCTGGGCGAGCGCGCCCAGCGGGTCGTTCGCCGGGTCGGCCGGTGCGTTGACCGGCCACCAGACGACGGTGGGCGCGTCCGGAAGGAGCAGCGGCAGGACCACCGACTGGGCGTGGTCGACGATGTCGCCGTACAGCCGGAGAACAACCGTTTCGCCCGTGCTGGCGTCGGCGCCGAGGCGGACCTCGGCGTCGAGCCGTGCCTTCGCGCGGTCACGCGGCGAGCGCGAGACCCGCTTGATGACCACCAGCGTCCGCGAAGGGTGCTCGCGGGACGCGTCGTTGGCCGCCTTGAGCGCGTCGTAGGCGTTCTCCTCGTCGGTGACGATGACGAGGGTCAGCACCATGCCGACGGCGGGCGTGCCGATGGCACGCCGTCCGAGCACCAGCGCCTTGTTGATCTTGCTGGACGTGGTGTCCGTCAGGTCGGTCTTCATGGCCGGCGCCAGCTCCGTCCGTCTCGTGCGAGCATGTCGTCCGCCTCGACCGGACCCCAGGTCCCGGACTGGTACTGCGCGGGCTTGCCGTGCTTGTCCCAGAACTGCTCGATCGGATCGAGGATCTTCCAGGACAGCTCGACCTCCTCGACCCGCGGGAAGAGGTTCGAGTCGCCGAGCAGCACATCGAGGATGAGCCGCTCGTACGCCTCGGGGCTGGACTCCGTGAAGGACTCGCCGTACGCGAAGTCCATCGACACGTCCCGGACCTCCATCGAGGTGCCCGGCACCTTGGAGCCGAACCGCATCGTCACGCCCTCGTCCGGCTGCACCCGGATGACCAGGGCGTTCTGGCCCAGCTCCTCCGTCGCCGTCTGGTCGAAGGGGGAGTGAGGGGCGCGCTGGAAGACGACCGCGATCTCGGTGACACGGCGGCCGAGCCGCTTGCCCGTACGGAGATAGAAGGGGACGCCCGCCCAGCGGCGGTTGTCGATCTCCAGCTTGATGGCCGCGTAGGTGTCGGTCTTCGACTTGGGGTCGATCCCGTCCTCCTGCAGATAGCCGACGGCCTTCGCGCCGCCCTGCCATCCGGCCGCGTACTGGCCGCGCACGGTCGAGGCGCCCAGGTCCTTCGGCAGCTTCACCGCGCCGAGCACCTTGGTCTTCTCGGCCGCGAGCGCGTCCGCGTCGAAGGAGGCGGGCTCCTCCATCGCGGTCAGCGCGAGCAGCTGGAGGAGGTGGTTCTGGATGACGTCACGGGCGGCGCCGATGCCGTCGTAGTAGCCGGCGCGGCCGCCGATGCCGATGTCCTCGGCCATGGTGATCTGCACGTGGTCGACGTACGACCGGTTCCAGATCGGCTCGAAGAGCGTGTTGGCGAAGCGGAGCGCCAGGATGTTCTGGACGGTCTCCTTGCCCAGGTAGTGGTCGATGCGGAAGACCGCATCGGGCGGGAAGACCTCGTGGACGACCTCGTTGAGCTCCTTGGCGGAGGCCAGGTCGTGGCCGAAGGGCTTCTCGATGACCGCGCGGCGCCAGGAGCCGTTCTTCTGCTCGGCCAGACCGTGCTTCTTCAGCTGCTGGACGACCAGAGGGAAGAACTTCGGCGGCACGGAGAGGTAGAAGGCGAAGTTGCCGCCCGTGCCCTGGGCCTTGTCCAGCTCCTCGATGGTGGTCTTCAGCTGGTCGAAGGCGTCGTCGTCGTCGAAGTCGCCCTGGACGAAGCGCATCCCCTGGATCAGCTGCTGCCACACCTCCTCGCGGAACGGGGTGCGGGCGTGCTGCTTGACCGCCTCGTAGACCTCCTGCGCGAAGTCCTCGTCCTGCCACTCGCGACGGGCGAAGCCGATGAGCGAGAAGCCCGGCGGCAGCAGGCCGCGGTTGGCCAGGTCATAGACAGCGGGCATCAGCTTCTTACGGGACAAATCGCCCGTGACACCGAAGATCACCAGACCCGACGGCCCCGCGATACGCGGGAGCCGTCGGTCTGCGGCGTCACGGAGCGGGTTGGCTCCGTGGACTGCGCTCAAGGTGCTTACGCCTCCGAAGGTGCGAGGCGCTCAAGCTCCGCCTCGGTGGACTTGAGCAGGTCGTTCCAGGACGCCTCGAACTTCTCGACGCCCTCGTCCTCGAGCAGCTGCACCACGTCGTCGTACGAGATGCCGAGCTTCGCGACGGCGGCCAGTTCGGCGCGGGACTGCTCGTAGGTGCCGCGCACGGTGTCGCCGGTGACCTCGCCGTGGTCGGCGGTGGCCTCCATCGTCGCTTCCGGCATGGTGTTGACCGTGCCGGGCGCGACCAGGTCGACGACGTACAGGGTGTCCTTGTACGCCGGGTCCTTCACGCCGGTCGAGGCCCACAGCGGGCGCTGCTTGTTGCCCTGCGCCTTGTCCAGCGCGGCCCAGCGCTCGGAGGAGAAGACCTCTTCGTACGCCTCGTACGCGAGACGGGCGTTGGCGAGAGCGGCCTTGCCCTTGAGGGCCTTGGCCTCTTCCGTGCCGACGGCGTCCAGGCGCTTGTCGATCTCCGAGTCCACACGGGAGACGAAGAACGAGGCCACGGAGTGGATCAGGGAGATGTCCAGGCCACGCTCGCGCGCCTTCTCCAGACCGGCCAGGTAGGCGTCCATGACCGCGCGGTAGCGCTCCAGCGAGAAGATCAGCGTCACGTTGACGCTGATGCCGAGGCCGATGACCTCGGTGATCGCCGGCAGACCCGCCTTGGTGGCCGGGATCTTGATGAGCGTGTTGGGACGGTCGACCAGCCAGGCCAGCTGCTTGGCCTCGGCGATGGTGGCCGCCGTGTTGTGGGCCAGGCGGGGGTCGACCTCGATGGAGACCCGGCCGTCCTGGCCGTCGGTCGCGTCGAAGACCGGGCGCAGGATGTCGGCGGCGTCCCTCACGTCAGCCGTCGTGATCATGCGGATGGCCTCGTCCACGGTCACCTTGCGGGCGGCGAGGTCGGCGAGCTGCTGGTCGTAGCCGTGGCCCTCCGAGATCGCCTTCTGGAAGATGGACGGGTTGGTGGTGACACCCACCACGTGCTGCTGGTCGATCAGCTCGGCCAGGTTTCCGGACGTGATCCGCTGACGCGAAAGGTCGTCCAGCCAGATCGCGACGCCTTCGTCGGAGAGGCGCTTGAGAGCGTCTGTCATGAGAGGTTCTCCAAAACTCGTGTCTAAGGGCGTCAGCGCGCGGCGGCGGCGAGAGATTCCCGCGCGGCGGCGGCGATGGCCTCCGGCGTGAAGCCGAACTCGCGGAACAGGACCTTCGCGTCGGCCGAGGCACCGAAGTGCTCCAGCGAGACGATGCGGCCGGCGTCGCCGACGTACCGGTGCCAGGTGAGACCGATACCGGCCTCGACGGCGACACGCGCCTTCACCGACGGCGGCAGGACGGAGTCCTTGTACGCCTGGTCCTGCTCCTCGAACCACTCGACGGACGGCATCGAGACCACGCGGGTCGGGATGCCGGCGGCCTGGAGCTGCTCGCGGGCCTCGACGGCCAGGTGCACCTCGGAGCCCGTGCCGATCAGCACGACCTGCGCGTCGCCACCGTCGGCGTCGAACAGGACGTAACCGCCCTTGGCGGTGTCCTCGTTGGGCGCGTACGTCGGCACACCCTGGCGGGTCAGGGCCAGACCGTGCGGGGTGCCCTTGCCGAAGACCTTGGTGTGGCGCTTGACGATCTCGCGCCAGGCGATGGCGGTCTCGTTGGCGTCCGCCGGGCGGACGATGGTCAGACCGGGGATCGCGCGCAGCGAGGCCAGGTGCTCCACCGGCTGGTGGGTCGGACCGTCCTCGCCCAGACCGATCGAGTCGTGGGTCCAGACGTACGTCACCGGCAGGTGCATCAGGGCCGACAGACGGACCGCGTTGCGCATGTAGTCGGAGAACACCAGGAAGGTGCCGCCGTAGATGCGGGTGTTGCCGTGCAGCGCGATGCCGTTCATCTCCGCGGCCATCGAGTGCTCGCGGATGCCGAAGTGGATCGTGCGGCCGTACTTGTCGGCCTCCGGCAGCGGGTTGCCCTCGGGCAGGAACGACGAGGTCTTGTCGATCGTCGTGTTGTTGGAGCCGGCCAGGTCGGCCGAGCCGCCCCACAGCTCGGGGATGACCGCACCGAGCTCCTGGAGGACCTTGCCGGACGCGGCGCGCGTGGCGACACCCTTGCCCGCCTCGAAGACCGGGATCTTCGACTCCCAGCCCTCGGGCAGCTCGTTCGCCTGGATACGGTCGAACTCCGCCGCCCGCTCCGGGTTGGCCGTACGCCACTCGGCGAGCGACTTCTCCCACGCGGCGCGGGCCTCACGGCCACGGTCGCCCAGCGAGCGGGTGTGACCGATGACCTCGTCGGTGACCTCGAAGGTCTGCTCCGGGTCGAAGCCGAGCACGCGCTTGGTGGCCGCGATCTCCTCGTCGCCGAGCGCCGAGCCGTGCGAGGCCTCGGTGTTCTGCGCGTTCGGGGCGGGCCAGGCGATGATCGAGCGCATCGCGATGAACGACGGACGCCCGGTCTCGGCCTCGGCGGCCTTGATCGCCGCGAACAGGGCCGCCGGGTCCAGGTCGCCGTTCGCCTTCGGCTCGACGCGCTGGACGTGCCAGCCGTAGGCCTCGTACCGCTTCATCGTGTCCTCGGACACGGCGGTCTCGGTGTCGCCCTCGATCGAGATGTGGTTGTCGTCCCACAGCATGATCAGGTTGCCGAGCTTCTGGTGGCCGGCCAGCGAGGACGCCTCCGCGGAGATGCCCTCCTGGAGGCAGCCGTCACCGGCGATCACGTAGATGTTGTGGTCGAACGGGGAGGTGCCGGGGGCCGCCTCCGGGTCGAACAGACCGCGCTCGTAGCGGGCGGCCATCGCCATGCCCACGGCGTTGGCGACACCCTGGCCCAGCGGGCCGGTCGTCGTCTCGACACCCGCGGTGTGTCCGTACTCCGGGTGGCCCGGGGTCTTCGAACCCCAGGTGCGGAACGCCTTCAGATCGTCCAGTTCCAGCCCGAAGCCACCCAGGTACAGCTGGGTGTAGAGCGTCAGGGACGAGTGGCCGGCGGACAGCACGAAACGGTCGCGCCCGACCCACTCCGGGTCGGCCGGGTCGTGGCGCATCACCTTCTGGAAGAGCGTGTACGCGGCGGGCGCCAGGCTCATGGCCGTACCAGGATGGCCGTTGCCGACCTTCTGTACGGCGTCCGCGGCCAGGATGCGGGCGGTGTCCACGGCCCGCTGGTCCAATTCGGTCCACTCGAGGTCTGTGGTGGTCGGCTTAGTGCTCACCCTGAGTCAGGGCTCCTCTCCACATGTCTGAAGCCGGTGACTGAGGGTGTACCGGCGCTGTCGAGCCTACCCCCGCAGAACGCCCCTCTTTTCGCGTACATGCCCCTCAAATGAGCGGACAGAGCAAGAGTGCCGGTGGCTGTGTCGGTTCGCCTCCCGAGCCGCTGTCCACACCTTGGGACGACCCCCCACAAGACCCCCCTCAACACGACCCCACCCCCGCGAAGATCGGCGTATGGGCAACGTCTAGAGTGGCGTGGTACGCGCAAGTCTTTACCCCGTCTTCACCGGGGAGCTTGCTGGGAATTTCTCTGTCAGGGGTGTGCGTGACGGCCGTCGAGTCCCGACCCGCAGGGGTCGTCTTGACTCCCAGCCCGGCGGGCCATCGGCCGTTCGGGGCCCGCGTCAAGGCGTTCGTGGCACTGACCAAGCCGCGAATCATCGAACTGCTGCTGATCACCACCGTTCCGGTGATGTTCCTCGCCGAGCAGGGTGTGCCGAACCTGTGGCTGGTGCTCGCCACCTGCTTCGGCGGCTACCTCTCCGCCGGTGGCGCCAACGCGCTGAACATGTACATCGACCGTGACATCGACGCGCTGATGGACCGCACCTCCCAGCGTCCGCTCGTGACCGGCATGGTCTCGCCGCGCGAGGGGCTGATCTTCGGCCTCACCCTCGCGGTCGTCTCCACCGTCTGGTTCGGCCTCCTGGTCAACTGGCTCTCCGCCTGGCTCTCCCTCGGCGCGCTCCTCTTCTACGTCGTGGTCTACACGATGATCCTGAAGCGGCGGACAGCGCAGAACATCGTCTGGGGCGGCATCGCCGGCTGCCTGCCGGTCCTCATCGGCTGGTCGGCCGTCACGAACTCGATGTCCTGGGCCGCGGTCGTCCTCTTCGCCGTCATCTTCTTCTGGACGCCGCCGCACTACTGGCCGCTGTCGATGAAGGTGAAGGAGGACTACGCGCGCGCGGGCGTGCCGATGCTCCCGGTCCTCGCCTCCAACAAGGTCGTCGCCAAGCAGATCGTCCTCTACAGCTGGGTCATGGTCGGCGTCTCGCTGCTCCTCACCCCGCTGGGTTACACCGGCTGGTTCTACACCGCCGTGGCGCTCCTGACGGGCGGCTGGTGGCTCTGGGAGGCGCACGCGCTGCTCAATCGCGCGAAGAGCGGCGCGACCGGCGCGAAGCTCAAGGAGATGCGCCTCTTCCACTGGTCGATCACCTACGTCTCGCTGCTCTTCGTGGCGGTCGCGGTCGACCCCTTCCTGAGGTAGTCCGGAAGAAACCCTCAGGTCCTGATCAACGGCCGGAGCGCGTGGGACAGCCCACACGCCCCGGCCGTCGCCAGTGGATCTACCGATCGGTAGCATCAATCCCATGGCAGACACCAAGCAGGCGGACACCAAGCACGCGGAGCGCAAGGCGGCGAAGCTCGCCAAGCAGATCCAGGCGTTCTCCAAGGAGCACGGCGGCGCCGAGGGGCAGCTCGCCTACATCGGCCAGATGGGCACCCGGATCGTCCTCGTCGGTGAGGACGGCGGCTGGGGCGACCTCGTGGCCCCCTCGTACCCCATCGCCCAGCAGGCCGCCGAGAAGGCCGGGCTGACCCTTCACGACGAGTTCGACGGCGAGTTCGCCGCCAAGGTCGTCACCGGCCCGTACGAGTGGGCCCGGATGGCCGGTATCCAGCTCGGCGGACCGTCCAACGCCTGAGGCGCCCGAGGCAACAACCTCGGGCGGGGGTCACCCGTTAGGACGTGTGCAAGCACGTCCACGCAGGGAGCCCCCGCATGATCGAGACCCCGAGTCTGGTGGACCAGTACTGCCACGGGGTGCTCCGAACGGAGCTCGGCCTCGGCACCTTCGAGGCGCACCTCGGCAGGCCCGCTGGAGCAGGGGCCGCGCCGGCCGCGCCCGGCACCACCTTCTTCGACACCCAGACCGGCTTCGCGGTACGCCGCTGGTGCCCGCCGCTGCTCGGTCTCGAGCCGCACTGCCCGCCGGCCCGCTATCTCGCCCGCCGCCGGGAGCTGGGTGTTCTGGAGTCCGGGCGCAGGCTGCTGCGCGCCTCCGGCATCTCCGCCTACCTGGTCGACACGGGAGTCGCGGGTGACCTGACGGGCCCCGCCGAGATCGCCGCCACCGGCGCCGCCGACGCCCACGAGATCATCCGACTGGAGCTCCTCGCCGAACAGGTCGCCGACACCTCGGGGACCGTCGAGGCGCTCCTGGCCAACCTCGCCGAGGCCGTCCACGGTGCCGCCGCGACCGCCGTGGCCTTCACCTCGGTGGCAGGGGTACGCCGGGGTCTCGCGCAGGCGCCCGAACCGCCGGGCCCCGGCGAGGTGCGCGGGGCGGCGGGACGCTGGCTGGCCGGGCGCGCGGCCGGAGGCCGGCTCACCGACCCCGTCCTGCTGCGCCATCTGCTGTGGATCGCCGTCGCCTCCGGGCGGCCGCTGCAGCTGCACGTGGGGACGGAGGACCCGGCCGGGCTCGCCGACTTCGCCGCGTCCACCAGCGGGCTGGGCACCGACCTCGTACTCCTGCACGGATACCCGTACCACCGGCAGGCGGCGCAGCTGACCGGTCTCTTCCCGCATGTGTACGCGGACCTCGGCTCCGTCCTCGCCCGGACCGGCGCCCGCGCCGCGGCCGTCCTCGCCGAGCTTCTGGAGCTGGCCCCCTTCGGCAAGCTGCTCTTCTCCAGCGGGGCCCACGCGCTGCCGGAGCTGCACGTCGTCGCCGCGAGCGTCTTCCGCGGGGCGCTGAGCCGCGTCCTCGGCGAATGGGTCGGCGACGGGGCCTGGTCCCTGAAGGACGCGCAGCGCGTCGCCACGATGATCGCGTCGGGCAACGCGCGCCGGATCTACGGCCTGGCCTGACGCGGTCCCGCCCGGCACGGCGTGCGCCCGGCCGCCGGGGTGGGCTGCTCGGGCTCGCTGCTCAGCCCGCCGAGACCGAGGGATGCGGACGGCGCCCCGGACCGCCGCCGCGCGGTTACGCCGTGGTCAGCGCGGAGTCGGACTGCGCCGGGATCTCCGGGGCGGCCACCGGGCGCTCGCGCAGGCTCAGGGCGAGGCGCAGCACGGCGATCCACATCAGGGAGGAGCCCAGCATGTGCGCGCCGACCAGGAGCTCCGGGACGCCGGTGAAGTACTGGAGGTAGCCGATCCCGCCCTGCGCGAGCAGCACGATCAGCAGATCGCGGGCGCGCGCCCGGGTGTCGTCGGGGGCGTCGACCACGCGCAGCACCAGCCACATCGCGAGCGCGAGCGCGCAGACCACCCAGGCGGAGATCGCGTGCAGGTGCGCCGCGTTCGTCCAGTCCCACGGCATGCGCGGGACGTCGCTGCTGTCACCGGCGTGCTTGCCCGAGCCGGTGACGCCGGTGCCGAGGACGATCACGAGGGCGGACGCCGCGATGATCGCCCAGGAGAGCTTGCGCACCGGGCCCGGCACCCGCCGGCGGGGCGTCGTGTCGCCCTCGCCGGTCCGCTGCCAGGCGATCACGGCGACGGTCAGGAGCGTGTTGGCGGCGATGAAGTGGCCGGCGACGGTCCACGGGTTGAGGCCCATCCACACGGTGATGCCGCCCAGGACCGCGTTGCTCGCGACGATCCAGAACTGCGCCCAGCCGAGCCGGGTCAGGCCGCGCCGCCACGGCTTGGTGGAGCGGGCCGCGATGATGGCCCAGCCCACGGCGGCCGACAGAACGTACGTCAGCATCCGGTTGCCGAACTCGATCACGCCGCGATAGCCCTGCTCGGGCGTCACGATGAGGCTGTCGTCCGTGCACTTGGGCCAGGTGTCGCAGCCGAGACCGGAGCCGGTCAGCCGGACCGCGCCTCCCGTGACGATGATGAGGACGCTCATCACGACGGCGGAGAGCGCGGCGCGCCGGAGCGTCCGGGGGGACGGGGTCCAGCGCTGGGCGATGTAGGCGAGGGGGGTCAGCACGGGCCCTATCGTAGGACGGGGCTTGTGCACGCTTTCACGAGGGGGTCGTTCCGGGCGAAGTCACCCCGGAACGTCACCCCGTCGCTACTCCCAGCGGAAGAACCTCGCCGCCGCGCCCAGCCCGAGCACCGCCCACACCGCGAGGATCGCGGCCGCGCCCCACGGCAGCGGGGCGCCGCCCTGGAGGACGTCCCGCAGTCCGTCCGAGAGCGCGGAGATCGGCAGCAGCTCCAGCACGGAGCGGGCCGCGTCGGGGAACTTGTCCAGCGGCACGATCACCCCGCCGCCCACCAGGAGCAGCAGGAACACCAGGTTCGCGGCGGCCAGCGTCGCCTCCGCCCGCAGCGTGCCCGCCATCAGCAGACCCAGGCCCGAGAAGGCGGCCGTGCCGAGGACGAGCAGCAGCAGGACGGAGAACATGCTTGTCGATGTCGCAGTGCCCCGCGGCGACCAGCCGAGCCCCAGGGCGATCGCCGTGAGGAGCGCGACCTGGAGCACCTCGGTGACCAGGACGGAGAGCGTCTTGGCGGTCATGAGCGCCCAGCGGGGGAGCGGCGAGGCCCCGAGCCGCTTGAGCACCCCGTAACGGCGCTCGAAGCCGGTCGCGATGGCCTGGCCGGTGAAGGCGGTGGACATGACGGCGAGCGCGAGGACGCCCGGCGCGAGGAAGTCGACGGCCTTGTCGGTGCCCGTGTCGATGATGTCGACGGTCGAGAAGAGCACGAGCAGCAGCGAGGGGATGATCACGGTCAGGAGCAGCTGCTCGCCGTTGCGCAGCAGCATCTTCGTCTCGAGCGCGGTCTGCGCGGCGATCATCCGCCCGACGGGAGCCGCTCCCGGCTTCGGCGCGTACGTACCGGTGCTCATGCGCGCAGCTCCTTGCCGGTGAGTACGAGGCTGTGTCTTCCCGGGGGACGACCCCCGGACCCCCGGCGGATCTCGGTGTCGACCAGAGTCATGACCGCAGCTCCTTGCCGGTGAGTTCGAGGCTGTGTCTTCCCGGGGGACGACCCCCGGACCCCCGGCGGATCTCGGTGTCGACCAGAGTCATGACCGCAGCTCCTTGCCGGTGAGTTCGAGGAAGACGTCTTCGAGGGTGTGGCGCTCCACCGAGATGCCGTTCGGCATCACGCCGTGCTGGGCGCACCAGCTGGTGACGGTGGCGAGCAGCTGCGGGTCGACGGTGCCGCTGATCCGGTACGCGCCCGGCGTCAGCTCCGCGGCCGCGGTGCCGTCGGGCAGGGCCTTGAGCAGCGAGCCGAGGTCGAGCCCGGGGCGGCCGGTGAAGCGCAGGGTGTTCTCGGCGCCGCCGCGGCACAGCTCCTCGGGGCTGCCCTGGGCGGCGACCCGGCCGCCGTCGATGATGGCGACGTCGTCCGCCAGCTCCTCGGCCTCGTTCATGAAGTGCGTCGTGAGGACGACCGTGGCCCCGTCGGCGCGCAGCTCGCGGACGAGGTCCCAGGTGGCGCGGCGGGCCTGTGGATCGAGACCGGCGGTCGGCTCGTCGAGGAAGACCAGCTCGGGGCGGCCGACGACGGCCATGGCGAGCGCGAGGCGCTGCTGCTGGCCGCCGGAGAGGCGCCGGTAGGTGGTCCGGCCGCAGGAGCCCAGGCCGAGGCGCTCGATCAGGGCGTCCACGTCGAGCGGGTGGGCGTGCAGCTTCGCCATGTGGCGGAGCATCTCGTCGGCGCGGGCGCCGGAGTACACGCCGCCGGACTGCAGCATGACGCCGATCCTGGGGCGCAGTGCCGCCGCGTCGGCGACCGGGTCGAGGCCGAGGACGCGGACGGTGCCGGCGTCGGCCCTCCGGTAACCCTCGCAGGTCTCGATCGTGCTGGTCTTCCCGGCCCCGTTGGGACCGAGGACGGCGGTCACGGTGCCCGCCCGGACGTCGAGGTCGAGGCCGTCGACGGCGGTCTTGTCTCCGTACCGCTTGACCAGGCCCCGGACCTGGACGACGGACTCGTATCGCATGCGGGAAGTCTAGAGAGGGGGCAAGGGCGCTCTGCCCACGGGGCGGCCCATTCGTCCTACGAATGATCATTTCCGCAGGTCAGGTAAGCCTTACCTGAGTGATGCACGGCACCGTGATCGGCTCCGACCTCGCTTGTCACTGCTCGCGGAATTACGCAACAATGGCGTTGTGAAAAACGTCGACGCGGCTCCGGTGGAGGAACTCGCGACCGGTGAGCGATCCACGCGCAACCGGGTCGCGCGGTCCATCCTGGACCACGGGCCGTCGACGGTCGCCGATCTCGCGCAGCGGCTCCGCCTCACCCAGGCGGCCGTCCGCCGCCATCTCGACTCGCTCGTCGCGGACAATGTCGTCGAAGCCCGCGAGAAGCGCGTGTACGGCGCCCGCACCCGTGGCCGCCCCGCCAAGGTCTTCGCACTGACCGACTGCGGCCGGGACGCCTTCGACCAGTCGTACGACTCACTGGCCATGGACGCCCTGCGCTGGATCGAAAAGTCCGCCGGCGGAGGGGCTGCGGGGGAGGCGGCGGTCGCCGCCTTCGCCCGCGACCGGCTCGAGCACCAGGCCGTGGCCTACCGCGAGGCCGTCGAGACGGCGGCCCCCGAGCAGCGCACGGAGGCGCTTGCCAAGGCCCTGAGCGCCGACGGGTACGCTGCCACTGCGCGGAACGCGCCGGTCGGCGAGCAGCTCTGCCAGCACCACTGCCCGGTCGCCCATGTCGCCGAGCAGTACCCCCAGCTGTGCGAGGCGGAAACGGAGATCTTCTCCCGCCTCCTGGGAACGCACGTCCAGCGTCTCGCCACCATCGCGCATGGTGACGGCGTCTGTACGACGTTCATCCCGCACGGCGCCCCACAGACCACCCCATCAGAAGCATCCGCAAGCACGGCCGGGAGGAACCCCGCATGACCACCGAGATCAGCCACCCCGAGCTCGAGGGCCTGGGTCGGTACGAGTACGGCTGGGCCGACTCCGACGCGGCCGGTGCCGCCGCCAAGCGCGGCCTGAACGAGGATGTCGTCCGCGACATCTCCGCGAAGAAGAACGAGCCCGAGTGGATGCTGAAGCTGCGGCTGAAGGGTCTGCGCCTCTTCGACAAGAAGCCCATGCCCAGCTGGGGCTCCGACCTGTCGGGCATCGACTTCGACAACATCAAGTACTTCGTGCGGTCCACCGAGAAGCAGGCCGAGTCCTGGGAGGACCTGCCCGAGGACATCAAGAACACGTACGACAAGCTCGGCATCCCCGAGGCGGAGAAGCAGCGCCTCGTCGCCGGTGTCGCGGCCCAGTACGAGTCCGAGGTCGTCTACCACCAGATCCGTGAGGACCTGGAGGAGCAGGGCGTCGTCTTCGTCGACACCGACACCGCGCTGAAGGAGCACGAGGAGCTCTTCCGCGAGTACTTCGGCACGGTCATCCCGGTCGGCGACAACAAGTTCGCCTCGCTGAACACGGCCGTGTGGTCCGGCGGATCGTTCATCTACGTGCCGAAGGGCGTGCACGTCGAGATCCCGCTGCAGGCCTACTTCCGTATCAACACGGAGAACATGGGCCAGTTCGAGCGGACGCTGATCATCGTCGACGAGGACGCCTACGTCCACTACGTCGAGGGCTGCACCGCCCCGATCTACTCCTCCGACTCGCTGCACTCCGCGGTCGTCGAGATCATCGTGAAGAAGGGCGGCCGCTGCCGCTACACGACGATCCAGAACTGGTCGAACAACGTCTACAACCTGGTCACCAAGCGCGCCGTGGCCTACGAGGGCGCGACCATGGAGTGGGTCGACGGCAACATCGGCTCCAAGGTCACCATGAAGTACCCGGCCGTCTACCTGATGGGCGAGCACGCCAAGGGCGAGACCCTGTCCATCGCCTTCGCGGGCGAGGGCCAGCACCAGGACGCCGGCGCCAAGATGGTCCACATGGCCCCGAACACCTCCTCCAACATCGTCTCCAAGTCGGTGGCGCGAGGCGGCGGCCGCACCTCCTACCGCGGTCTCATCGAGATCGGCGAGGGTGCCCCGGGCGCCAAGTCGAACGTGCTCTGCGACGCGCTGCTCGTCGACACGATCTCCCGCTCGGACACGTACCCCTACGTGGACGTCCGCGAGGACGACGTCTCCATGGGGCACGAGGCCACCGTCTCCAAGGTCTCCGAGGACCAGCTCTTCTACCTGATGAGCCGTGGCATGACCGAGTTCGAGGCGATGGCGATGATCGTGCGCGGCTTCGTCGAGCCGATCGCCAAGGAGCTCCCGATGGAGTACGCGCTCGAGCTGAACCGGCTGATCGAGCTGCAGATGGAAGGGGCCGTCGGCTGACGCGCCGGCGCCCCACCACCAGCTAGCGGCCCGCCCCCAGCGGCGGGCCGAGGATCGAAACGTAGGAAGAGAGCAAGACGACAGCCATGGCTGAGGCTCAGAACATCCCGGCGGGCTCCACCACCGCCGGCTCGATCGCGGTGGCCGCCGAGTCCACCGTCGCCACGCGCATGAGCGCGCCCCCGTCCTTCGACGTCGCGGACTTCCCCGTCCCGCACGGTCGCGAGGAGGAGTGGCGGTTCACCCCGCTGGAGCGCCTGCGCGGCCTGCACGACGGCACCGCCGTCGCCTCCGGCGAGGGCGTCAAGGTCGAGATCGAAGCCCCCGAGGGCGTCACCGTGGAGACCGTCGGCCGTGACGACGCGCGGCTCGGCAAGGCCGGCACGCCGGTCGACCGCGTCGCCGCCCAGGCGTACTCCTCCTTCGAGAAGGCCTCGGTCGTCACCGTCGCCAAGGAGGCCGTCCTCAGCGAGCCCATCCGCATCGCCGTGCACGGCCAGGGCGGGGTCGCCTTCGGCCACCAGGTGATCGAGCTCGGCGCGTTCGCCGAGGCCGTCGTGGTCATCGACCACACCGGTGACGCGGTGCTCGCCGCCAACGTCGACTACCTCCTCGGCGACGGCGCCAAGCTCACCGTCGTCTCCGTCCAGGACTGGGACGAGAAGGCCGTCCACGTCGCCCAGCACAACGCGCTGGTCGGCCGCGACGCCTCGTTCAAGTCGGTCGTGGTGACCTTCGGCGGCGACCTCGTCCGCATCCACCCGCGCGTGCGGTACGCGGCCACCGGCGGCGAGGCCGAGCTCTTCGGCCTGTACTTCACCGACGGCGGCCAGCACCAGGAGCACCGCCTCCTGGTCGACCACAACACCCCGCACTGCAAGTCCAACGTGGCCTACAAGGGCGCGCTGCAGGGCCAGGACGCGCACGCCGTCTGGATCGGCGACGTGCTCATCGAGGCCAAGGCCGAGGGCACGGACACCTACGAGCTCAACCGGAACCTGGTCCTGACGGACGGCGCCCGCGTCGACTCCGTGCCGAACCTGGAGATCGAGACCGGCGAGATCGTCGGCGCCGGTCACGCCTCGGCGACCGGCCGCTTCGACGACGAGCAGCTCTTCTACCTGATGGCCCGCGGTATCCCGGAGAAGGAGGCCCGCCGTCTCGTCGTGCGCGGCTTCTTCGCCGAGCTGGTCCAGCAGATCGGCCTGCCGGACGTCGAGGAACGCCTCATCGCGAAGATCGAGGCCGAGCTGGAGGCTTCCGTCTGATGGCCTTCGTCCGAGTCTGCGCACTGAGCGAGCTGGAGACCGACACCCCCAAGCGGGTCGAGGTCGACGGCACGCCGGTGTCGCTCGTGCACACCGAGGGCGAGGTGTTCGCGATCAACGACATCTGCTCGCACGCCAACGTCTCCCTCTCGGAGGGCGAGGTCGAGGACTGCTCCATCGAGTGCTGGCTGCACGGCTCCAGCTTCGACCTCCGCACCGGCAAGCCGTCCGGCCTTCCCGCGACGCGCCCCGTCCCCGTATACCCCGTAAAGATCGAAGGGGACGATGTGCTCGTCTCCGTCACCCAGGAGTCCTGAGTCACCCATGGCAACGCTTGAAATCCGCGACCTGCACGTCTCCGTCGAGGCCGAGAACGGCCCCCGTGAGATCCTCAAGGGCGTCGACCTGACCGTGAAGCAGGGCGAGACCCACGCCATCATGGGCCCCAACGGCTCCGGCAAGTCGACCCTGGCGTACTCCCTCGCGGGCCACCCGAAGTACACGATCACCGGTGGCACCGTGACCCTGGACGGCGAGGACGTCCTGGAGATGTCGGTCGACGAGCGCGCCCGCGCCGGCGTCTTCCTGGCCATGCAGTACCCGGTCGAGGTCCCCGGCGTCTCGGTCTCCAACTTCCTGCGCACCTCCGCCACCGCCGTCCGCGGCGAGGCCCCCAAGCTGCGCACCTGGGTGAAGGAGGTCAAGGAGGCCATGGAGAAGCTCCAGATGGACCCGGCCTTCGCCGAGCGCAACGTCAACGAGGGCTTCTCCGGCGGTGAGAAGAAGCGCCACGAGATCCTCCAGCTGGAGCTCCTCAAGCCGAAGATCGCGATCCTCGACGAGACCGACTCCGGCCTCGACGTCGACGCGCTGCGCATCGTCTCCGAGGGCGTCAACCGCGTCCGCGAGACCGGCGAGGTCGGCACCCTGCTGATCACGCACTACACGCGGATCCTCCGCTACATCAAGCCCGACTTCGTTCACGTCTTCTCCGAGGGCCGCATCGTCGAGTCCGGCGGCGCCGAGCTCGCCGACAAGCTGGAGAACGAGGGTTACGAGGCGTACAGCACGAAGGGTGGCGTATCCGCGTGACATCTGCCCATCAGGGGCTCTCCGGCCTCCTCGACACCGAGGCGATCCGCAAGGACTTCCCGCTCCTGGATCGCACGGTCCACGACGGCAAGAAGATCGTGTACCTGGACTCCGCGGCGACCTCGCAGAAGCCGCGCCAGGTGCTCGACGCGCTCAACACGTACTACGAGCGTCACAACGCCAATGTCCACCGCGGCGTCTACACGGTCGCCGAGGAGGCGACGGCGCTGTACGAGGGCGCCCGCGACAAGGTCGCGGCGTTCATCAACGCGCCGAGCCGCGACGAGGTGATCTTCACCAAGAACGCCTCCGAGTCGCTCAACCTCGTGGCCAACATGCTGGGCTGGGCCGACGAGCCCTACCGCGTGGACCACGAGACCGAGATCGCCATCACGGAGATGGAGCACCACTCCAACATCGTGCCGTGGCAGCTGCTCTCGCAGCGCACGGGCGCGAAGCTGAAGTGGTTCGGTCTCACCGACGACGGTCGTCTCGACCTCTCGAACATCGAAGAGGTCATCACCGAGAAGACCAAGATCGTCTCGTTCACGCTGGTCTCGAACCTGCTGGGAACGATCAACCCGGTCGAGACGATCATCCGGCGTGCGCAGGAGGTCGGTGCGCTGGTCTGCATCGACGCCTCGCAGGCCGCCCCGCACATGGTGCTCGACGTGCAGGCGCTGCAGGCCGACTTCGTGGCCTTCACCGGCCACAAGATGGTCGGCCCGACCGGCATCGGCGTGCTGTGGGGACGGCAGGAGCTCCTGGAGGACCTGCCTCCGTTCCTCGGCGGCGGCGAGATGATCGAGACCGTCTCGATGCACTCCTCGACGTACGCGCCGGCCCCGCACAAGTTCGAGGCGGGTACGCCCCCGATCGCGCAGGCCGTCGGCCTCGGCGCGGCGGTGGACTACCTGTCGGCGATCGGCATGGAGAACATCGCGCGCCACGAGCACGCGATCACCGAGTACGCCGTCCGCCGCCTCCAGGAGGTTCCTGACCTGCGGATCATCGGCCCCACCACGGCCGAGGACCGCGGCGCGGCGATCTCCTTCGTGCTCGGCGACATCCACCCGCACGACGTGGGTCAGGTCCTCGACGAACAGGGCATCGCGGTCCGGGTCGGCCACCACTGCGCGCGGCCGGTCTGCCTGAGGTACGGAATTCCTGCGACCACGCGGGCGTCGTTCTATCTGTACTCCACCCCGGCCGAGGTCGACGCCCTGGTCGAGGGTCTGGAGCACGTACGGAACTTCTTCGGCTAGGGGATCTCGTGAAGCTGGATTCGATGTACCAGGACGTCATCCTGGACCACTACAAGCACCCGCACGGGCGCGGTCTTCGGGACGGCGACGCCGAGGTGCACCACGTCAACCCGACGTGCGGCGACGAGATCACGCTCCGTGTGAAGTACGACGGCTCGCGGATCGAGGACGTCTCGTACGAGGGTCAGGGCTGCTCGATCAGCCAGGCCTCGGCCTCGGTCCTGAACGAGCTGCTCGTCGGCAAGGAGCTGGCCGAGGCGCAGAAGATCCAGGGCACGTTCCTGGAGCTGATGCAGTCCAAGGGCCAGATCGAGCCGGACGACGCGATGGAGGAGATCCTGGAGGACGCGGTCGCGTTCGCCGGTGTCTCCAAGTACCCGGCCCGGGTCAAGTGCGCGCTGCTCAGCTGGATGGCGTGGAAGGACGCGACGGCCCAGGCTCTGGGTGACGGCGCTGAGAGGGAGTCGGCATGACCGAGAACGCCGAGGCCACGATGAAG